>NZ_REBW01000020.1 GCF_007692535.1 Thioalkalivibrio sp.
CGGGTAATCCAGCGAGCCGCTGATGGAGGCCTTCTCCTGCCAGTCGAAATCCGGGAACGGCAGCGCATTCTCGCCGCGCCAGCGCGCCACCTCGGCCTCGGCGGCCTGCACGCGCTCGGCGTCCGGGGTATTATCCTCGGCGCGGTAGTGCATCGCCGAGGGGAAGGCGAACTGCGCGCCCGCGCCAGCCACCAGGGCCATGATACGCAGATAGACGTCCTCGCGCACCGCCTGGAATTCGCCGATATCCGAGGTCAGCACATAGGCGAATATCGAGATATCGAGCGAATGCGACCCGAAGCCCGCGAACCGCACGCGCACCGGGTCCGCGCTTATGCGCGGGTGCGCGATCAGCAGCTTGCGCAACTCCACCAGCACATAGCGCAGCTGGTCCTCGGTCGTCTCGTAGCGCAGTTGCAGCGTGGTCTGCAGCCAGATCCGGTCGCGCCGCGCGAAATTCTCGATCTGCATGTTGGAGAATTCGGCGTTGGGAATGGTCACCAGCGTGCGATCCAGCGTGCGGATCCGGGTGGAGCGCAGGCCGATCTGCTCCACCGTGCCCATCGTCTCGCCGAAGCTGCAGAAATCGCCGACCTTGATCGGCCGGTCGGAATAGAGGGTGATGCCTGCGAACAGGTTGCCCAGCGCGGGCTGGACCGCCAGCGCGACCGCCAGGCCGCCGACACTGATGCCGGCCACCAGCCCCTGCCAGGGGATGTTGAGAACCTGCGCGGCCATGACCACGCCGATCACATAGACCAGGATGCGGACAACCCGGCGCACCAGATCGATGATGGTCTGCTGGTGCTGGTCGGCCAGTTCGCTGGACGATCGGACCCCCGCCACCCAGTCCACAAGGCGCCCCACGGCCAGGGTCGCCGCGAGGATCAGCAGAATCCATGCGATCGCCGTGGTGACCCGTCCGACCTCGTCAGGCACCGCCAGCACGATGTCGCCCAGAAGCACCGCCGAGCCGATCGCGACCGAGACCCCCATCAACTGAAAGCCATCGAGGACCCTGACAGCCGGGGCCGCGTCCTCAGCGTCCTGCCGCATGGCCCGTCGTTCCAGCCATCCGAGCGGAAATGCCAGCAGACTCCCCAGCAGACCGCCGATGACGATCATGGCCAGAAGCCCCAACCACTGCCACAACTCCATCGCGCCGACCCGCTGCAACAGCACAGGGGCATTCTGGCGCACGAGCGCCCGGCTCTGGAAAAAGGCGTCGCCCACGGGAAGGGCCGCGACCCCGGGCGCCAGCGGCATCTCGTCCATGGCGGCATAGAGACTGCGGATGTTGCGCAGCGTGTCCGGGGTGAATTGCCAGACGATGCCCTCGGGCGTCTCCACCGGGGCGATGGCGATGTCGCCCACGGGATGCTGGAAATGGATGTAGGGGGCGTCCGCCACGGGATCGTCGGGCAGTTCCTGCCAGATCAGGAACCCCACGCGGTCCAGGGTCAGCTTCAGGAACCGCGCCAGCAGCGGCCCCTCGCGGCCATGCAGCGCCGCGCCGATCTCGGACATGTCCAGCGTCGCGATGACCGCATCCGAGGGATTGGCCGGCGCCGCCACCAGGCCGGTGATCAAGGTGCGCATCGTGTCGCGCGGCGAGGCGCGGTCCGGGTCCGGCAGCAACACCCCCTCCAACCGGTCGAGCCGCGCTGCGTCCAGTTCGGCGCGCAGGGCCCGCAGCTCGTCGGCCGGGGGCGGCAGGATGTACCAGCGGATGCCGATCTGGCGGAATTCCAGCGCAAGCGACACATCCGTACCGGCCTGCGCCAGATCGACCGTGACAGTGGGCGCATCCGCCCCCGCCGGCAGATCCCACAGGCGCACCGTCATCCGGTCCAGCACCTTGAACAGCAGGCGGACATGGTCGATCCGACTGACGCCCGTATCCGCCTCATCGGCCGGGAACAGAAGTGCTGCGGCCCGCCCCAGCAGGTCGGCGCTGCCCGGCCCGACCGCGTTCATGGTGGTCAGAAAGGCGCCGAGCGTGTCACCGGGGGTCCATTGCGCCAGCAGATCGCCGTCCGTTTCCGACGTGATCGCGCGCGCGCCGGTCCACCACTCCCCCGAGGCATAGCGGCCGGAGAAGCTGTCGCCCTCACGCGATTGCACGAAGACGAAGGTGCCCTCGCCGCCATTGCTGCGCCAGCTGCCCTCCAGCTTGCGCCCGACGCTGCGGGCCTCGATCTCGCCGTCGAACAGGGGATAGGTGCCGGTGACGCGGTCGCCCTCCTGGCTCAGGATCAGTCGCGCGCCGCCGCCGCGCCAGATGGTGTCCCACTCGCCCGACCAGTCCACCGGCTCGCTGGCGGCCACCGACAGCATGCAGATCAGCCAGATCAACGGCAGCAGCGCCAGTCGGCCCATCTGGCGGGCCACCGCCGTGCTCCTCGACAGACCGGACGCACGCGCCGCCCGACCTTGCATGTCGTCACCGCGATCGATGCAGGACGTCCGGGGGTCTGTCGGCGCGGCGATGCCAGCCGTTGACCACCCCCGCGCAGACCGGGTGCCGCCACGTGGCGCGGGCGCCCCGTCGACACGCCCGCCGACCCCGGTCGCACGGGTATCCATCATGCCCCCTCCATGGGTCTACCTCGATCATCGGGGGCCGCGACCGATAAGTCGGTGCGCCGATCGCGCGCGTTCAGGTCGGCGGTGGCGCATGCCGCGACCGCGTGGCGACCACCGGCGGTGTGCCCCGGCGCCGGCTTGGATTGTAATTTGGACCCCGTCCAATGTATAATTGCACCCGTACAATGCAGGAATGGTATCAATGCGGAGCGTTCGGGACCTGAAGATCGTGCGCTCCCTGGCCAGGCATCGCAACTTCGCGAGAGCCAGCGAGGAGCTGGCGATGTCCCAGCCAAACCTCAGCCGCGCCCTTGCCCGCCTCGAAGAGCAGATCGGCGCGCCCTTGTTCGAACGCAGCCGCACCTCGGTCCTGCCCACCGCCTATGCCGAGATCGTCCTCGAAAGATGCGACCCCCTCATCGAGGGCTTCGACGAGATCAACCGGGCGCTGGAGGCCAGACGGATCGAGGCCGAGACGGGCTTTCGCATCTCCGTCGGCCCCTATTCGGCGGTGGCCGTGGGGGTCACGGGGTTCCTCGCACATCTGACCGCCCATCGCAGCGCCCGCGGCCAGCTGGTCACGCGGGACTGGCGCACCTGCCTGGAGGATGTGCTGGAGCGGCGCAGCGATCTCGCCATCACGAGCACCCAGTCGGCCGAGGCCTTTCCCGAACTCGAGGCCGAGTCGCTTGGCGGCGGGCCCCTGGCGTTCTTCTGCGCCCGCACCCATCCCCTCGCACAGGCCGAGCGCATCGAATGGTCGGACCTGATGCGCTTTCCCTGGGCCAATACCGTCTTGCGCCCCCACTGGCTGCGGTTCCTGCCCGAGGATCTGGGCGCAGCGGGCC
>NZ_REBW01000126.1 GCF_007692535.1 Thioalkalivibrio sp.
CAGACCGAACCCGCCCTTCTCGCCCCTGGGTCGATGGGAGTAGGACAGTGTCGTTCTGACACCGCCAGGGTGACTCAGTGTATCGATGTGACACGCTCACTCCGCCCTCTGATGGTCGCGGAAATGCCGCGATTCGATGCGTAAGTTATTGTCAGAAAAGCAGAATGGAAAGCTGAACATCAAATTGGCACGTCGCATGCAACATGTGAGGGGAGTCATATCACCAGGTCCACAGGAGTAATTGATGATACGACGCCAAAGCGCGCGCGGGCTCACAACAAACCACTGATATTATTCATTTTATCCTGGCAATGGCATCGGCGTGCTTGGCGACGCCGCTGCTGACCGGGTCTGGTCCCAACAGGAGTTCCAATATGCGACACGTGAAGAAGACACTGGGTCTGCTCGCCGCAGCTCCGCTCGCCCTGCTAGTGGGCTGCGGGGAGGTGGACGAGCCATTCGAACCGGCTGATGAACCAGGAATGGAGCAGCAGCAAGAGGAGTGGCTCCCGCCGGCCGAGGAAGCTCCACCGCCGGACGGTAGCATGGAGGCTCCGCCTGCTGAAGGCGATGGTATGGGCGCCCCACCGCCAGAGGGTGGTATGGGCACTCCCAGGTCGCCGGAGGGCGATATGCAAAGGCCACCCGATACCGAAGGTGCCATGGAACCGGAGTCGCCGGCCGCGGCACCCGACGATCGTTAAGCCCGGCGGCCCCCAATGCCGGTCCGGCCGCGCGCTTTTGCGTGGCGGGCGTGGGCCGGCGGTGTCACGCGCGAAGCGTCCGCAGGCGGGGAAAATCGCGTTGACCGCAGTGAAACCGCCAAAACCTTCGCCTGCAAGACAGGCTCCTACGAGGGCAAGGCCCCGTAGGAACGCGCCTCGCGCGCGAAGGGATACTCTGCGGAGCTTCCGTGATAATCAGGTATCAGGATGAAAGAGGCCGCAGTGTTGTATTGCACAGAAACGGCGGTGAACCGCGTTTTACTATGCAAGAAAAACCCGTCCGAGAAACGCGTTAAGCGTGGGTTATTTTGCACCATGAATCAGATTTTTCTTATATCCAATATTTTGCATTTCAGACACAACCAGGAGACTCCATGCGAGCCATCAAGACTCTAGCCGTTTCCGCCCTTCTCGCCGTCGCCAGTGCCGGGGCGAGTGTGCAGGCGGACGAACACTCCAAGTTGTTCGTCAGCGTCACCTCGGGCGATGACCACACCCAATTCATGTCCATGGTGCTGGCCAATCAGAGCATGCGTCAGGGTCAGGAGATCCGCGTCCTGCTGTGTGGTCCGGCCGCAACCATGGCAACCGAAGACTTCGACGGTGCGACCATGCAGCCGGCCGATCGCAACGCGCAGCAGTTGTTGATGAACCTGATCAACCACGGAGCCACCGTTGAGACCTGCGCGATCTTCCTGCCGAACACGGATTATACCGAGGCCGACCTGCTTGATGGCATCACCCCGGCGGACCCGGAAGAAGTCGGCGCCTACATGGCGGATCCGAACGTGCGTTTCTTCTCCAACTGATCGCCAGCGTTCGATGATAGCGGGGCCCTCTTCGGAGGGCCTTTTTCGTTTGGGGAACCGGATTCCGCTGCTATCCCGAGTGGCCCCGCCACCGATGCGAACCCGCGTTCGGACGGCATGGTTGTTCACCGGTCCCCGCTGTCCTGCCGATGGAGGTAGTCCGTCGGGTCGGCAACGCCGGCGGCAGCGAAGGCGGCCTGTCGGGCCGCGCATTGCGGGCAACGGCCACAGTGTTGGGGGCGATCGAGCAGGCAGCTCCAGGTCTGCGTCCAGTCGATGCCCGTGGATGCAGCACTGCGGATCACCTCCGCCTTGTCGAGGTCGTGCAGGGGCGCGAGGACCTCCAGACCCGGCACCAGCGTCCCTGCAAGATTCGTGAAGGCCTGCAGGAAGGCTGGCTGGCTTCCGGGTCCGTGGTCCTGATCATCGCGGTTCAGGGCGAGCAGGATGCGCCGGGCACCGAGATGCTGGGCCAGGTTGACCGCCAGGGCGAGCACCGCGAGATTGCGCTGCGGCAGCGGGACATGGCGCACCCATTCGGAGTCGCGGGTGAAGTGATCACGCAGTCCCGAAAGATCCATGGTCTGCAGCGGGGTACCACAGGCCTCGGAAAGACTCGCTGCTGCCGCCTGCTCGCGTCGGGCATTGCGCTGGCCATAGTCGACCCACAGGGCATGGACCGGTTCCCCACGCTGCCGAAGCCGGTACAGCAACGCAGCGCTCTCGATACCGCCGGAGAGCAACAACAGCGACGGGGCAGACGGGTTCGGGGGCGGCATGGAGAAACGATACGTTACCGGCCCGCTTGCGGTCACCTCTGCGGCCATCGTTTACAGCAGTGGTCGCATCGTGTTCGCGACAAGGCGGCGGGGGAGGGCCGCGCAACACCGGCGCCTTCGGGGGCAGCAAGCGTACCCTCTCCAGGCAGGCGACCACCGTGGATCGTATGGGTGTTTCAACGACCCGTCAGCCGGCGCATCAGCTCCCGAAAAGTGAGGTCGTGCTCGAACCGGCCACGCTGGAGGAAGATGATCGTCTGTGCGATGACCAGGGGGTTGTTCATCAGGAAGGTGTGGGTCGTCGGCAGCACGATGTGATCCGCCATCCCGACAGCCGTGGTGCTCTCGACCGACACCTTGCCGTCGTCCTCGCCCGGGATGATGCCGGAGAAGAACGGGTTCAGCGACCGGTTCCCGGCGATCACCCCCAGCTCGAAGTCCACCGGACCGAGGAGGCTCCGGACACCATCAGGGCCAGTGCCGAGCTCGAGTCCGGCCGGGCCGGTCAGAAAGCGGTAAATGCCCAGGTCACCCAGTTCATCGACGATTTCGGACCCCCTGTTCGGTGGCGCCAGCATCACGACGCGACCCAAGGCTTGGACATCATGCAGGCCCAGCCATCGGCGCACCAGGATGCCGCCCATCGAATGGGTGACGAAATTGACCGTCCGTTTCTCGCAGGAGGCCACCGCTTCGGTCACGTGGCCCAGAAGCTCGTCGATCGTCATCGCGCGCGATGGGTAGTCGAGGTTGACCACGAGGTAACCCGCAGCAGGCAGCAGCTCTTCCATGAGCAGGAAGGAGTGCTCGGTCCGTCCAAGACCGTGAACCAGGACGACGCACTCATTCTCCGCTTGCGGAATGTGGCTGTTCGGACCTACGGCAAGCGCCGTGATCGAGTACAGGAAGAGGGACAGGAACAGCAGGACGCGAGACATCGGGATATTCGTGCAGTAAGCCGGCTGGGTAGGGGTCGTGTCAGTCATTTCAGGGTCTTCGATGCGGCCGATGACAGGGGCCGGCCACCCTGGGTCAGGTGGTCTCCGGCCATCTCAGGATCGAATACGTCAACAGTAACCCATGATCGAGCCGGACCTGTCCACCTCGCGG
>NZ_REBW01000019.1 GCF_007692535.1 Thioalkalivibrio sp.
AGGAGGCCAGCCCCTGGCCGATGGGGTTCCCGGCTCCAGATCGGCGAGAGGGCTTGCCTCCTACGGGGGAAAGCCAATGCGGGGAGTGCGTTATGCAAGCCAGAACGGCCTGCGGAGCTTGCGCGACAATCAGGAAAGCGGGAGCCAACTCCCGCATTCCAAAGTGTCACACCTCGGCGAGGTGGCCCTTGATCTCCAGCCACTGCTTGCGGTCGCCGGCCCGTTTTTTCGCGAGCAGCATGTCCAGGAGGCTCGCGGTGTCGTCGCCGTCCTCGACGGTCAGGCGCACCAGGCGGCGGGTGTCCGGATTCATCGTCGTCTCGCGCAACTGCAGCGGGTTCATCTCGCCCAGGCCCTTGAACCGGGTCACTGCAACCTTCCCGCGCCGTTTCTCGGCGACGATGCGGTCGAGGATGCCCTGACGCTCGGCATCGTCGAGGGCGTAAAAGACCTCCTTGCCGACGTCGACCCGGAACAGCGGCGGCATCGCCACGTAGACGTGCCCGCCCTCGACCAGCGGCCGGAAATGGCGCACGAACAGCGCGCAGAGCAGCGTGGCGATGTGGGCGCCGTCGGAATCCGCATCGGCCAGGATGCAGACCTTGCCGTAGCGAAGGCCTTCCAGCTTGGCGCTGCCGGGGTCCACGCCCACCGCCACGCTGATGTCGTGGATCTCCTGCGATCCCAGGACCTGGTCGGGATCGACCTCCCAGGAATTCAGGATCTTGCCCCGCAGCGGCATGATTGCCTGAAACTCGCGGTCGCGCGCCTGCTTCGCGGAGCCGCCGGCGGAATCGCCCTCGACCAGGAACAGTTCTGTGCGGGCCAAATCCTGGCTGGCGCAATCGGCCAGCTTTCCGGGCAGCGTCGGCCCCTGGGTCAGCTTCTTGCGCACCACCTTGCGCCCGGCGCGTTGGCGCTTCTGGGCATTCTGGATCGCCAGTTCGGCGATGCGCTCGCCCATCGTCGGATGCTGGTTCAGCCACAGGCTGAAGCTGTCCTTGACCACCCCGGCGACGAACGGCGCCGCCTCGCGAGAGGACAGCCGTTCCTTGGTCTGTCCCGCGAAGCCCGGATCCTGCATCTTGAACGAGACGACGTAGGCGACCCGCTCCCAGACATCGTCCGGGGCCAGCTTCACGCCCCGCGGCATCAGGCTGCGGAACTCGCAGAACTCCCGCACCGCCTCGGTGAGTCCGGTGCGCAGACCGTTCACATGGGTGCCGCCCAACGGGGTCGGGATGAGGTTCACGTAGCTCTCGGCCACCCCCTCGCCGCCCTCGGGCAGCCACAGAACCGCCCAGTCCACCGCCTCCTTCTGCCCGGCCACCGAGCCCATGAACGGGTCATCCGGCAGCCGCTCCAGCCCCTCCAGCGCCTCGACCAGGTAGTCCTTGAGACCGTCAGCGTAATGCCAATGGCACTGCTCGCCGGTGACCTCGTCGGCGAAGCTCACGTTCAGACCCGGGCACAGCACCGCCTTGGCCCGCAGCACGTGTTTCAGCCGCGGCACCGAGAACCGGGGGCTGTCGAAGTACTGCGGATCGGGCCAGAACTGCAGCCGGGTACCGGTGTTGCGCTTGGCGACCTCGCTCACGACCTCGAGGTCGCTGACCTTGTGACCGCCGGCAAAGGCCATGTTGTACTCCCGGCCGTCCCGGCGGATCCAGACCTCGAGATGCTTCGACAGGGCGTTCACCACCGACACGCCGACGCCGTGCAGTCCGCCGGAGAACTGGTAGTTCTTGTCCGAAAACTTGCCGCCCGCGTGCAGGCGGCCCAGGATCACCTCGACACCGGGACACTTTTCGCGTGGATGCTCGTCCACCGGCATGCCGCGGCCGTCGTCGGTCACCGACAGGGAACCATCCTTGTGCAGGGTCAGGTCAATGTTTTTCGCGAAGCCGCTGATGGCCTCGTCGACCGAGTTGTCGATGACTTCCTGGGCCAGATGATTGGGCCGCGAGGTGTCGGTGTACATCCCCGGGCGCTTGCGGACCGGGTCCAGTCCCTCGAGGACTTCAATGTCGGATGCGGAATAACTCACCTGCGGCCTTCCTCCGGATGTCGGCAGGCCGTAGTGTAGTGCGGCGCGTGCCCCTGGCGCACGGCCCCGCCCCGGGAAATGCGATACCGCGTGCTTGAAATCGCCGCATCCGGCCCGACAATGTCCACAGACAACCGTTTCCGGAGTTCTTCATGGTAGAAGCAACCAACGACCTTCTCGACGTCACCGCCGGCAACTTCGAGGCAGCCGTCATCGAGGAGTCCTTCCGCCGTCCGGTGCTGGTCGACTTCTGGGCCGACTGGTGTGCTCCCTGCAAGATGCTGATGCCGGTGCTGGCGAAGCTGGTCGACGAGTACGGCGGCAAGGTCCGACTGGCCAAGGTCAACAGTGACGAGCAGCAGGGCCTCGCCAGCCAGTTCGGCGTGCGCAGCCTGCCGACAGTCATGTGCTTCCGCCATGGACAGCCGGTCGACCAGTTCATGGGCGTGCAGCCCGAATCGGCGATCCGCGCCATCATCGACCGGCATGTGGAGCGGCCCTCGGACCGGATCCGGGAACAGGCGCTGGCGAAGCTGGAAGCGGGCGATGCCGCCGGCGCCGTCGCGGACATGCAGTCGGCGGTTGCGAGCGATCCCGACCACCATGCGCTGAAGGTCGATCTTGCCCGGGCATTGCTGGATGCCGGCGACCCCGAGGGCGCAGAGGCGCAGCTGAACCTGCTGCCGATGGACGTGCACGAACAGGAAGCCGTGAAACAGCTGCGGGCCCGTCTGGTCTTCGCGAAGACGCTGAGCGGCGCCGACCTTGCGGCACTCGAGCAGGTGGTCCGCGACAACGAGGATGACCCGGAGGGGCTCGAGCGGCTTGCCGCGGCCTACATGGTCGCCGGGCGCAACGAAGAGGCGCTGGAACTGTATCTGAAGCTGATGCAGCGCCACCGGGGCTACAAGGAAAATGCCGGGCACAAAGGCATGCTCGCCGCGTTCGAGGTACTCGGACCCCGGCACGAACTGGTCAACCAGTATCGCCGGAAGATGGTCTCCCTGCTGTACTGATCCCCGACGGTGAAGGTCCACCCGCCCTGCATGCGGGTACTGGCGGCACGTCCCTGCGCCGAAGGGTGCCGTCGCGCAAACGCGAAGCGCCTATGGACTGCGGCGGCTTGCCGCCGCTTTGGGCGGCTGGGTTGGCGCCGGTGCCGAATAGCGGGAGCCGCAAGCGGTAGGTCGGGTTAGCCCATGGGGCGTAACCCGACGGGTCTCGCACCCACCCATGGCCGCAAAGCAGCGTCCTCCCCGGAACGTCGGGTTACGCTACGCTAACCCGACCTACAGCACTTTGGGCGGCTGGGTTGGCGCCGGTGCCGGATAGCGGGAGCCGCAAACGGTAGGTCGGGTTAGCCC
>NZ_REBW01000132.1 GCF_007692535.1 Thioalkalivibrio sp.
CACCTGGTCGCGACCGACACCGGTTGTGCCTTGATCGATGCGTTGCCGGCCCCGGTCACCGACCCCGGCACGACCGCCCTGTGGGAGCAGGCGCTGGAGGAGATCGCCGAGGGGCGTCGCGACTCGGCCGAGTTCCTGAAGCAGCAGGCGGACTGGGTTGGCGTACTGGTGGCCCGGGCGCAGGGCGGCGCAGGCCTGGCCCTGCGCCCTGTGGGCACGCCCCAGCACCCGTGCCCGGCCTGTGGCAAGCCGCTGAAGCGGCGCAAGGGGCGTGACGGTCATTTCTGGGGCTGTACGGGCTATCCCGAGTGTCGTGCGACGCTTCCGGATCAGCGGGGTAAGCCCGGGAAGGCACGGAGCCTGCGCCAGCGGACACGGGCTGGGTAAGTCAATGGGAGGAAGGCGGTATCGGACGGAGCGCATTGCGCTGAGACCGCGCCAGGGATGCCGTCGTCCTCCCACCCTTTGAAATCGCGGATCGGTAGGAGAGGCATGAGTAGGTTGAAACTGCTGGCGGCCGGCACGGTAACTGCGATGGTCGTGATGGGATCGACCGGCTGCGTTCTGACCGGCGCGTCCGGTACGCAGTACCGGATCGGGACCGGGGGCATCCAGGAGATCCCGCCCGAAGAGCGGGTGGCGGCGACTCCGCATCCGGGGCAGCAGACGCTCAAGCATACCCGCGAAGCCCCGGATCCGATGCAGACCTTCGAGATGACCACGCAGTGGGATGTCGACACCGCGTATGCGCGCATCCGGCGTCATTTCGGGTTCCAGACGCTGGTGGAGCGTGCAGGGCGGGATGAGCGGCAACAGCAGTGGGTCGCTCTGGATCGCGGGTACCACCATCGTGCGACGCCCAGCGTGCAGTACAGCCTGCGCCAGTATCGCGTGCGCAATGTGGACGGGTATCAGGACCCCCTGCAGATCGACATCGACCGGGAGGGACAGGGTGCTCGGCTGCATGTCCAGTTCTATGCGGATACGGCCCCTGGCGGTTCCGAGGCTTTTGCGCGTCATCTCCGATCGGAGCTGGCGGAGGCCTTGCGGTGAGCGATCCGGATCCGGACGTCGCGGAACGGTGGGCGCTGTGGCCTGACGGGGCGATGTGTCCCGCGGATGAAGTGGAGGCGATGCTGCGAGCACCCTGTGCGTTCTCAGACGATTTTCAGTGGGTGTGGGTGGTGCCCGGTGATGACGATGACCCGGCGTGACGCAAGCACGCCCATCCTTGACGGGCAGGACAGGGATCATCTATAGGATAGGCAGTAGTCCCTGGTCGCTTGGGTCAAAGCGGCGCCCGCAAGTCCCTCCGGATCGCGTGAAGGGACGGCCTTTCGGCTTCGATCCATACATTCCACCCTCTCGGGGATCGCCATCCCCGACCGGGCCATGGTGTTCCCCTGTCTTTCGTTCAACACAGGAGCAATACCATGACCGACAAAAAATACTTCGATCTGCATGTCACTGGCATCGGTTACCTGGGTCGTGCCCGGGAGGTTCCGGTTCGCCGGGGCGAGCCGTTTCTGGCTCTGGAAATCAATGCCCTGCACGGGGCCGCGGACCAGGTGGAATACACCCGCTTCGATTGCCGCGTGACCGGTGGTGAGGCACAGATGCTGGTTCGGCGGTTCATGCCCCGGATCAACGACCGGGACGCGAAGGTTCTGGTGGGTTTCCGGCTCGGGGATCTCTATCCCGACGTCTTCACCTACCAGACCGGCGAAAAGGCCGGGCAGACCGGCGTTTCGCTCAAGGCCCGTTTGCTCAAGATCCACTGGATCAAGGTCAACGGGGAATGGGTCTACACCGCGGAGGCGTCGGAAGAGGGCACCACGATCCCGGAGCCGGAAACGGCCTCGACCGGCGCTGTGGCGCAGGTCGCCGAGGATGAGGGATCTCCGCTGCCGGTCACGGACGCGGAGGACGACCTCAGCGCCTATCTGCCGGAGGAAGTGGAGTTGTCCAAGGACGATCCGGACTTCCTGAGCAAGAAGGAGCAGCTCAAGGCGAGCGGCTATCGTTTCGATGGCACGCGCAAGGTGTGGCGTTTGCCCGCCGTCGCCTGACTCGACCTCGAGGGTGGCCGGGATTTCGATCCCGGCGCCCTTTCCCAAGGCCCGCACTGTACGGGTTTCCGGAAAGAGCGGTTTTTGACCGTGTCACTGCGGGTTCAGTGACACCCAAGCCTCTGCGGATCGGGCAGAGAGGCAGCCCCCTTCGGGGTCGATCCATTCTTCCAAAACCCTGCCGGGGCACGTCACCCCGCAGGGGTTGGCGTGTTCTCCCGGCTCTTTCAATCAGGAGAAACGCCATGTCCATGAACCACGGTTTGTCCACTGACACGCTGCGCCGCCTGGTGCCCGCAGCCTTTGCCACGCAACCGCATGCCGCGGTGTCCGACCGGTACGGCTTCGTGCCGACCAGTGCGGTGATTGACGGGCTGCGCGACGAGGGCTGGTTTCCGGTCCGGGCGCAGCAGACCCGCGTGCGCGACTACACCCGCAGAGGTGTGGCCCGGCACCTGATCCGCTTCCGCCAGGATCCGGCCCGGCAGGTGCAGGTCGGCGACAGCATCGCGGAACTGGTGCTGACCAACAGCCACGACCGCAGCTCGGCCTACCAGCTCGACCTCGGGCTGTTTCGCCTGATCTGTTCCAACGGGATGGTGACGCCGGTGGGAGCCACCGGTGGCATCCGGGTCCGTCACGGCAAGAACGTGGTGGACGAGATCCTGGTCGGCTCGATTGAACTGGTCGAGGCGGTGCCCAACATCGCGGCGCGGGTCGACGCCTTTCAAAGCACGCCCATGTCCCGCGGCGAGTCGGAGCTGTTTGCCGAGTCGGCCCTGGAACTGCGTTATGGCGAGGACTGGAAGATGTCGAGCCCGGTGCGGCCGGCTGACGTCGTCCATCCGCGCCGCCACGAGGACGCCCAGGACAGGACGCTCTGGGGCACGTTCAACCGGGCACAGGAGAACCTGCTGAAGGGCGGCCTGCGCGGCCAATCCCGAAGCGGTCGCCTGGTCCGCACACGGCCGGTGAAGTCGGTGACCGAGGACGTGCGGCTGAACCGGGCGCTGTGGAAGCTCGCGGAACGCTTCGCGGAACTCAAGGGCGAGGCGCTGGCGGCCTGAGCCCTGTTGCAACCCCTATCCGCCCCCTTCGGGGGGCGGCCTTTCCCAAGGCCCTGCGCGGCGGCGCCTTCGGAAAGGCGGTTTTTGACCGTGGTCACTGCGGACTCAGTGACACCCAAGCCTCTGCGGATCGGGCAGAGAGGCAGCCCCCTTCGGGGTCGATCCATTCTTCCAAAACCCTGCCGGGGCACGTCACCCCGCAGGGGTTGGCGTGTTCTCCCGGCTCTTTCAATCAGGAGAAACGC
>NZ_REBW01000090.1 GCF_007692535.1 Thioalkalivibrio sp.
GTCAGGGGTGGTCGCCGGCTATGACGGTTAGCGCTGGAGGAGGCGGTCCAGGGCCTGCTCGAACGCGATGCCGATGCGCCGGCCCATGGCCTGCCTCCGGGTGAAGGTGACCTCGTAGAGTTCGTGCTCGCGGCTGAGGGCCATCAGCAGGTCGTCGCTGGTGCGCAGTTCATCGACCAGCTTGAGTTCCAGCGCCTGCTCGCCGTACCAGTGCTCCCCGGTGGCGAGGGTCTCGAGATCCAGCTGAGCGCGGTAGCGCTGCAGGTAGGCCTTGAACAGGCCGTGGGTCTCCTCCAGTTCCTGCTGGAATTTCGCCCGACCCTCGGGCGTGTTCTTGCCGAGAATGGTCAGGGTGCGCTTGTGCTGCCCCGCGGTGAGCAGCTCGATATCCACGTCATGACGCTTCAGCAGCCGATGGATGTTGGGTATCTGCGCCACCACTCCGATCGAGCCGACCACGGCGAACGGGGCGGCCGCGATGCGGTGGGCGACCGCCGCCATCAGGTAGCCGCCGCTGGCCGCCACCCGATCGACGGCGACGGTCAAATCCAGCCCGGCATCGCGCAGGCGCGCCAATTGGGCGGCTGCGAGGCCATAGGAGGGCACCAGGCCGCCCCCGCTCTCCAGGCAGAGCACAACGCGGTCGACCCCCGGCCGGGCAATGGTCAGGATCGCGGAGATCTCCTCGCGCAGGCTGTCGACCCGCGTGGCGCGGATGTCGCCGTGAAAACGCAGGACGTAGATCCGCGGTTGCTCGTCGCGCCGCTCCCGGACGGCCTGCTTGCGCTCGCGCTTGAAGTCCTTCATGTGCCGGCGCAGGGCTCGCCATCCGAGCACGCGCAGGCGCAGGATGCGCTCCATGTTTCGGTAGCGCTGGTTCAGGTGCTTCACGGTAAGTTGTTCCTCGCCCTTGCCCCGGCCCCGTTGGGCCATCGCAGCGATGCTGCCGAAAACCAGCAGCAGCATCACCACAATGGTCAGACCCTTGGCCAGAAACAGTGCGTATTCCTGCAGGAACTCCATGCTTCCTCCCGTGTTGTTCGAAACCCGCGACGGACTCCCGGTATTCTCACCCGGGGATATTACGCGGGAAGGGCGGGAACGTGTCCGATTATGCAGACCAGCCGTGTGGAACTCCGAACCCGGTGCAAGTCGCGCCGGGGCCGCGCGCGATCCGGTTTCGCGGTCAGGACACCCTGAGCCTGCGCCAGCTGGACGAACTGAACCGGGTGCCAAAGGGGACGACGTTCCGGCGCTTCAAGGCCTGCAGGGCCGGTCTCGTCGAGGGGCGTGACTTCTTCCGCCTCGATGCCGGCGAACATTCGACCTGGCTGTCCAGCCTGCGCGAGGAGGGGCTGATCTATCCGTCGAGTGTCCACGTGGTGCTGCTCACCGAATCCGGGTACCGCTGTCTCTTCCAAGACACTAATTAATCCGGGTCGTCATTGCGAGCAAACTGTAGGTCGGGTTAGCCCGAAGGGCGTAACCCGACGGGTGTCGCACCAACCTATGGCGGCAAAGCCGCGTCGTCCCTTGCACCCCGGCGCGTCGGGTTACGCTGCGCTAACCCGACCTACGGGTCTAATTAATCCGGGTCGTCATTGCGAGCAAACTGTAGGTCGGGTTAGCCCGAAGGGCGTAACCCGACGGGTGTCGCACCAACCTATGGCGGCAAAGCCGCGTCGTCCCTTGCACCCCGGCGCGTCGGGTTACGCTGCGCTAACCCGACCTACGGGTCTAATTAATCCGGGTCGTCATTGCGAGCAAACTGTAGGTCGGGTTAGCCCGAAGGGCGTAACCCGACGGGTGTCGCACCAACCTATGGCGGCAAAGCCGCGTCGTCCCTTGCACCCCGGCGCGTCGGGTTACGCTGCGCTAACCCGACCTACGGGTCTTTCACGCTAACGGTCACGGCGTTTTTTGGCCAGTTCGCGGAGCAGGGCCTCCTGTTCGTTGAACGAGGGCTGCCGTCGGCGTTTGGCCTGGTCGGGGCCGTCCGGTGCGTCCCGTTTCACCGGGACATGCCCGGCGCGTTCGCCCTCTTTCAGCGCCTGGTAGTCGGCGAGGTCACGGTTGATCGACTCCGCGTCCTTCTCGTCGGTGTAGCGGCCGCGGTAGTTCGTGGGCGGTTTCTCCCCTTTGCGCAGGAAGAGCTGCATGCGTAGTTGCTTGTTGTAGGCAACCACCCTCCGGTCGATCCAGAAGAGATCGTAGACCGCCAGGGCGGCCAGGAACGCCGCCGGCAGCAGCCACCACCACGCAGGGGCCAGCCAGGCCGCGCCGACGGTGATCACACTTAGGACCAGGAACGCCGCGCCGCCACGGGGGTCGGCGAGGTAGAATCGGTGCAGGCCCAGCGGAAACAGAATCCACGCCACATAGGCGCGGTTCCTGGAGCGCATCTCGTTTGCCAGAACGGCATTGACGGCCTGCAGGCCGCCGCCCTCGAGGTTGAGTTTCTGCCAGGCCTTGCTCATTGCCGCATCCGTTTCGGGGTCTCAACCCCAGTCTAACCCCGGGCTGAGTTGTCGCAGGGAAAGTCCGCCTGCTATTGCGGCCTTGCCGGGCTTGCTAGCATGCGGAGGATCATCCGGGGAAGCACGCCCATGTCGGATCGGCGACTGCAGGTCTTTTTTACCGTGGCCCGGCTGCTCTCGTTCACGCGGGCAGCCGAGGTGCTGCACATGACCCAGCCCGCGGTCACCTTTCAGGTGCGCCAGCTGGAGGAGCAGTTCGACACACGCCTTTTCGATCGCAACCACAATCGGGTCACGCTGACGGAGGCCGGCCGCCTGGTGTTCCGCTACGCCGAGCGCATCTTCGAAACGTATACGGAGATGGAGGCGGCGATGCGCGAGCTGAAGGGCGCGGTCGGCGGTGCTGTGGTGCTGGGGGCGAGTACGACGGTCGCGGAGTACCTGCTGCCGACGCTGCTCGGTGCCTTTCTCCGCAGCCATCCCGAGGTGGGTATCAGCCTGCGGGTCGGCAACACCGAGGCCGTGGTGGCCATGGTGGAGGAGAGCGAGATCGACCTCGGCGTGGTCGAGGCCCCGGTCACCAACCGGAACCTGATCGTGCAGCCGTGCCTGATCGACCATCTTCGCCTGATCGTCGCGCCCGACCATCGCCTTGCGAAACACAGAAAGGTCACGTTGCACGATTTTCTCGACGAGTCCTTCGTGTGCCGCGAGGAGGGTTCCGGGACGCGCGAGGTGATCATGGAGTACCTGACCCGCCAGGGCTGCAGCCGCAACCGCCTCAATCTGTGCATGGAACTTGGCAGTCCGGAGGCGATCAAGGGAGCGGTGGCGGCCGGTATGGGGTGCTCCATCCTGTCGGAATCGGTGATCGCCAAGGAGGTCACGCTGGGCCAGTTGGTGGCGATTCCTCTGGAGCCTCCGCTTGAGCGCCCGATTTCCCTGGTGCACGCACGCCAGAAGTTCCGCGTGCCCACCCTGGAGGTCCTGTTGCGCTTCATCCGCGAGTACTGCACCCGCGATGTCCCTCCGGGAACCCCTTCCATACCCCACGGCAAGGAGACCAAATGAAGAATTACTGCGTCGTACAGCACACCTATTCGGAATTCCTGGGCCTGATAGAATCCCAGCTGGAGAAAAGGGATATCGGCTTCTCGTATCATCGGCCGTTCGTCGGCCAGGACATGCCCGGCTCGGCGGCCCAGTTCGATGGCCTGTGGCTGCTTGGTGGCGCGTGGCCGCTCACGGACGAGGAGCACAACCCGCAGGTGCCGGACGAGTTGGCGCTGATCGATATCTTCCGGCGCTCCAGCCGGCCTGTGATCGGTCTGGGCATGGGCGGCATGCTCGTGGCCTTGCAGGCAGGTGGCACGGCCCGGCCGGAGCCCGCCTACCGGGCCGAGTTCGTCACGGCGCACAAGACCCCTGCGGGGGCCGGCGACGCGCTGGCCGAAGCCGTGGATGGCCGCACGGTGCTGGTGCTGGTACACGGCAGCGTGGACCTGCCCGAGGGCCTGGAGCCCACACTGGTGGACGACGAGGGGCGGTGGCTTGCGGTGCGTCCCGACGACCTGACCTACGGGCTGCTGTTCCGCCCGGAAATGAAACCCGGCATGCTGGAAGATATCATCATGGAGGCCCGGCATAATCCGCCTCCCAACATGGGCGAACTGCTCGGCGAGGCCCGGATGGAGTGGCAAAACATGCAGGAGGTTACCAACCACGTGGTCGCGGGACTGGTGACGGAACTCTCCCTGATGCAGGAACGGCGCAAGATGCCGGTGTTCAGCCTGAAACTGGAGACGGAATAAGTTGATCGCACCGATGAACATGGCCCGCAAGAACAAGGCCTCGCGCGGCAAGGGCGGCGCGGCCGCACGGGTGGCCGAGATCGCCGGCAAGCTGCCGGAGGAAGAGTTGCGCACGCTGCTGCAGTTCTCCGAGTTTCTGCTCGCCCAAGTGCCCGACGCCGAGGCGGCGGATGCCCCGCTGCCGGAACCCAAGCCGCTCCCGAGACCTGCCGAGGAGTCGGTGATCAAGGCCATGCGCCGCCTGTCCGAGACCTATTTCATGCTCGATCGGGGCCCGTTGCTGAACGAGACCTCCGCACTGATGGCCCAGCACGTGATGCAGGGCCGCAAGGCGGCGGAGGTGATTGACGACCTCGAGGCGGTGTTTTTGGCCCAGTACGAGCGGGTGCGGTCCTCCAAATGATCGAGGTGTTCCAGCGCTGGTATCACCGGCATTTCACCGATCCGCAGGTGGTGATCCTGGCCTTCCTGCTTCTGGTCGGTTTTCTGCTGGTGATCTTTGCCGGACGCATCCTGGCCCCGCTTCTGGCTAGCCTCATCATCGCCTATCTGCTGGAAGGAGCGGTGGCGAAGCTGACGCAGCTGCGCTTACCCAGGCTGCTCGCGGTGATTATCGTGTTGCTGGGATTTGTCGCGCTGGTGGCGGCGGCACTGTTCGGCCTGGTGCCATTGATGTCGCAGCAGGTCACGCAACTGGTCAGGGAACTTCCGGTAATGATCTCCCAGGGTCAGGCGTTGCTGCTGCAGCTGCCGGAGCGATACCCGCAGGTCATCTCCGAGGAGCAGGTCTTCGACATCATGGGTGCGATCCGCGCCGAGGCCACCCAGTTCGGGCAGCAGGTGGTGAAGGTCTCGCTGGCTTCGGCGCAGCATCTGGTGACGGTCGTGATCTATCTGATCGTCGTTCCGCTGATGGTCTTTTTCATGCTCAAGGACCGCGATGCGATCCTGAACTGGTTCATGAGCTTCATGCCTCGCGACCGGCATCTGGCCGGGCAGGTCTGGAACGAGGTGAACGTGAAGATCGCCAGCTACGTGCGCGGCAAGTTTCTCGAGATCCTGCTCGTCTGGGCGGTCAGCTTCATCACCTTCCACTGGTTCGGACTGCAGTACGCGGTGCTGTTGTCGTTCATGGTTGGAATCTCCGTGATCATTCCTTACATCGGCGCGGCCGTCGTCACCATCCCGGTGGCGCTGGTCGCCTATTTCCAGTTCGGCCTGTCCAGTGAATTCGCCTGGGTGCTGATTGCCTACGGCGTCATCCAGTTTCTGGACGGCAACGTGCTGGTGCCCTTGCTGTTTTCCGAGGTGGTCAACCTGCACCCGGTGGCGATCATCGCCGCGGTGTTCATCTTTGGCGGTATCTGGGGTCTTTGGGGGGTATTCTTCGCGATCCCACTGGCCACGCTGGTGCACGCCGTGTTGAAGTCCTGGCCCCGTCATGACCTGCCCGAGGCGTTTTCGCGGAAAGATCCCGGCGGCCCCGAGCCCAGCGGCGGAGAACAGGCGGATACTGCAACGGGTCCCAGCCAGGCATGACCGTCCGGGGGCAAAGGGATTCGAGCCCCTGTTCCGGGAGCCGCGGACCTGTCCGGTGCGCGGAATCCAATACAAGAGAGGATGCATGACCGGCACCGAATTATTGATGAACATCACCCCGCAGGAGAGTCGGGTCGCCCTGGTCGAGAACGGGATCCTGACCGAGCTGCACCTCGAGCGGAGTCGCCGCCGCGGCCTGGTCGGCAGCATCTACAAGGGGACGGTGTGCCGGGTATTGCCAGGCATGGATGCGGCCTTTGTGGATATCGGGCTCGACCGTACCGCCTTTCTGCATGCCTCGGACGTGGCGCCGGTCGAGCGCGAGGAACTCTGCAACAACGGCGAGGCACCTCGGCGCAACGAATCGATCAGCCAGCTGCTGCGCGAGGGCCAGGAGCTGCTGGTTCAGGTGATCAAGGACCCCCTGGGGACGAAGGGGGCACGTCTGACCACCTACGTCACCGTCCCTTCACGGCACCTGGTCCTGATGCCGAATCAGAGCAACATCGGGATCAGCACCCGCATCGAGGACGACACGATACGCAGCGGCCTGCGCGAGAACATGGAGACGCTGCGCGCGGAACTGGCGCCCGAGCATGGCTTCATCGTGCGCACCGCGGCCGAACTTGCCGACAGGGGGGCCCTGCGCAACGATGTGCTGTTTCTGAAGAAGCTCTGGGACACGCTGAAGGAAAACGCCGCCAACTGCGCCGCGGGACAGGAGATTCACGCCGATCTCCCGCTGGTGCTGCGTATCCTCCGGGACATGGTAGGGGTGGAGCTGGAGCGGATTCGGATCGACTCCCGCGAGACCTGGCAACGGGTCTGTGAATTCGCCGAGCGCTACATTCCGGAGCTGAACGATCGGATCGAGCATTATCCGGGGGAGCGCCCGATCTTTGAACTCTTCAACGTCGAGGAGGAGATCCAGCGCGCGCTGGAGCGCAAGGTCGAGCTGAAATCCGGCGGCTACCTGATCTTCGATCAGACCGAGGCGATGACCACCGTGGATATCAACACCGGTGGCTTCGTCGGGCACCGCAACCTCGAGGAGACGATCTTCAAGACCAATCTCGAGGCGGCACAGGCGATCGGGCGGCAACTCCGCCTGCGCAATCTCGGCGGCATCATCATCATCGATTTCATCGACATGCAGGATGACGAACACAAGCGCCAGGTGATCCGGGCCCTGGACCGTGCCCTGGAGCGGGATCATGCCAAGTGCCAGATCTGTGACGTGTCGCCGTTGGGCCTGGTCGAGATGACCCGCAAGCGTACCCGAGAGAGCCTGGAGCACCTGCTCTGCGAACCCTGTCCTACGTGTGGGGGGCGCGGCTATCTGAAATCGGCCGAGACCGTCTGTTACGAGCTGTTCCGCGAGATTCTGCGCGAGGCCCGCCAGTACGACGCCAGGGAACTGCGGGTGCTGGCCTCGCAGAGCGTCATCGACCTGCTGCTGGACGAGGAGTCGTCGAGCCTGGCCGAGTTGCAGGAATTCGTCGGCGTGCCGATCCGGTTCCAGGTGGAGACGCTGTATCAACAGGAGCAGTTCGACGTGGTCTTCATTTGAGCAGGTCGCGCTTCTGAACGGCATGTTGCCTTCTCCGCCAGCGGGAGCCTCCGAGGCGCGCCCAGGCCAGCGATGGTCCTCGGTTAGAAGACCCGCTCCGGGCTTCGGGTCATGATCCGTCGCAGCCTGCGTATCACCCTGGCCACCCTGGCCCCCTTGCTTCTGTTCCTGTTGCTGGCTCTGCTGGCGCTGCGGCTGCTGCTGCCCCAGTGGGACGGTCTGGCGGCGGTGGTCGAGCAGCGGGTCGGGACGATGATCGACCGCGAGGTGCAGTTGGGTTCCCTGCACTTCGGTTGGTCGGGATGGGCCCCGGAGCTGGTGGCGAATGAGGTGCGCATTTCGCAGCCGGACGCTGGCCCGCTTGCGGCCCGGGAGCTCGGGGTCAGTCTGGCTCCGTTGCGCAGCCTCCGGGCCCGCAGCCCGGTATTGGGCCATGCCCGTCTGACCGGCATTCACCTCGATGTACAACGCGACACCGAGGGTGTGTGGGACGTGCACGGGTGGCGCTTCGGCGGTGCCGGCTCGTTGGCGCTCGACTGGAGGCGGCACTTTGCCGGCATGGAACGGCTGCAGATCGAGGAGGCCACCCTGCATTGGGCGGATGGCATGACCGGTATCGAGACCGGGCTGCGCGTGGACTCACTGGGGCTGCGCTCGGATCGGTCCGGGCTTGCCCTCGTGGGGCGTGGCCGTTTTCTTCCCGAGGCCGGCGGGCCGGTGTATGTCGGCATCACGGTGCCCCCTGCGGGCCCTGACCGCATCGAATTCTTTCTGGATGCGCAGGGCGTGCAGCTGCCGTACTGGAGCCAGCTGGGCGGCTGGCTCCAGGGTGGGCTGCACGGCACCGCTTCGGTGCGTCTCTGGGCAACCCTGGAAAATGGACGGGTCCGGCAGCTGCAGGGCGAACACGACAGCCGGCTGCTCGTGGTTCGCGATGGACGCTGGCGCGAGCAGCCGGTGGGTCATCGCTTCCAGTGGCTGCGCGACGGCACGACCGCCGTGTCGCACTGGGCCGAGACCACCCCGGGTGCGGGGAATGCGCGCCTGGAATACCGCATGCCGAATGCCGGTGAGGGCGTGGACCGTGTCGTCCTGGCCGCGGCCGGCATCGACATCGATCACTACGTGCCAACCGGCACGGCATTGCGGTTTCGCGATGTGCCGGATCTCGCGCGGCTGGCGCGCATTGACCCCTCGGGCAGGCTCGAGACGCTTCACATGGTCCTTGAGCGGGACCCGGAAGGGTGGCAGGTACAGGCGGCGGATGCGCAGTTGCGTGATATGCAGCTGCACGCAGCCGGCGTGATTCCGGGGGTGAACGGTCTCGACGCGAGCCTGGAATGGGCGGATGGCCAGGGCGTGCTGACGCTGGACAGCAACGCCCTGCGCGTTGCGATGCCGACCCTGTTTTCGGAGGAGTTTCTCTTCGATCGGCTGCACACGCGGCTGCTGCTGCGGCGGGACGAGGCGGCTTGGCACCTGGAGGCACACGATCTTTTCCTGGAGAACCAGGACGCCGCGCTGGAAGGCCGCGGAAGCATCGAATTCGGCGCGGCGCCTCACCTGGACCTGGCATTGCGGTTCCTGCGTGCCGACGGACGACAGGTGGCCCGCTACCTGCCGGTGCACAGGTTCCCCGCGCGGACCTACCGCTGGCTGGTGGAGAGCATCCGTACCGCCACCGTGACCGACGGCGGCATGGTGTTCCGCGGTCACCCGAAGGATTTTCCCTTCGCCGACAACGAGGGTGTGTTCGACCTTTGGGCGGTGGTCGAGGACGGCGTGCTCGACTACCAGCCGGACTGGCCGCTGGCGGAGGGGTTGTCGGGAACACTGCATTTTCACAATTCCGGGTTCCGGGCGGAGCAGGTGTCCGGAAAGATTCTGGATTCCGCCGTCAGCCAGACCACCGTGGTCATCGGCAACATGCTCAGGGAACCGGAACTGGAGATACGGGGGCAGGCGCGTGGTCCGGTGCAGGACCTGGCCACGTACCTGCGCCAGTCCGGAATCGGGCGCGACTTCCTCCCCTACCTGGCTGGCGTGCAGCCGAGGGGCAGCAGTGTGCTGGACCTGGACCTGTTGATCCCGTTGCACGGACCCGGACCGGCTGGGACCCGTGCCGCGGGGCGGCTCGGTCTCGACCGGGCGGCGCTGGAATTGCCCGAGCGCAGGCTTGCCCTGGAAGACATCACGGGCGATATCCGCTTCGATCCGCAGAGAGGTGTCCGGGGCCAGGAAATCCGCGCCGAGATCCACGGCGAGCCGGTGCTGCTGAACCTGCAGCGCGCTGCCACGGGTCCCGCCATGCGCATCCATGCCCAAGGCCGTCAAGCGCTCGCACCGTGGGTCGGGGAGCGAGCGGCTGCGCGCCTGGCGGCACAGGGGACGGCGCACTGGGATGCCGAGATCGTCGTCGATGCGGCCGGTGATTCGCGGCTGGAGCTGGCCTCGAATCTCGAGGGGATGCAGATGGATTGGCCGGCACCCTTCGCCAAGACGCGGGGTACCCGGCGTCCGCTGCAGATCTCCTGGCCGTTGCAACGCGAGGGCGAGGCGATCGCACGGGTGCGTTTTGATCAGGTCCTGGAGGCCGACATCCGGGTCGCGCCGGGGCGTGCGGGCGGGGCCGGAGAGGTTCGAGCCCTCGCCCTGAACCTCGGGCGCCCACCCCCGGGGATGCCCGCGCTGCCCGAGCGCGGCATCGATCTGCGGGCCCGGCTGGATTCGGTGGACGTGGACGCGTGGCTCCGGTCCGTTAGGGAGTTGACGGCCGATACGGTGCCCATCGAGGCGGCGGCCGGCCTGGAACTGGTCCGCGCCGATCTCGAGGCCGTGGACAGCCTGCGCTGGGGCGGCAGGGTCCTCCCGGGAGGCCGCCTGCGGGTCGAGCGGGGAGCCGATGGCCAGCGCCTTGTCCTGGATTCGGAATGGGTGCAGGGCGAGGCCGTGCTGACCGATCCGGCGGCCGGAGATCCGCGGGCCGGTGCGCGCGGCCACTGGCAGGTCGATCTTGCCCACCTGCACCTGGATCAATGGGAGACGCCGGTCGCGCGATCCGGGCGCTCGCGGCCCGTTGCGCAGGATGCGTTCGCGGATCCTCGCACCTGGCCAGGCCTGGACCTGCGGATTGGCGATCTGCGGTTGGGCAACCTGCATCTGGCCGATGTTGCATTCGCGCTGCTTCCGTCAACGGATGGCCTGGAACTGCGGGACTTGCGGCTGCGTGCGCCGCAGGGGGACGTGAGCCTGCTCGGCGATGGGCACTGGGAGATGTCCCCGGACGGATTGGCGCAGACGCGGATCCGCGCCGAGGCGACAGGGACTGACTGGGGCAGCGCACTGAATTCGATGGGTGTCTCACCCGCGATGCAAAGTGCGTCCGGCAGCGCCCGGGCCAGTCTGGCCTGGGCCGGTCCGCTGTTCGTGCCCGACATCACCGGGCTGAGTGGGACGGTCGATATCGACCTCGCGGACGGTCGCCTGCACGAGGTCGAGCCCGGCGCAGGGCGTCTCCTGGGGCTGGTGAGCCTGGACGTGATCCCGCGCAGACTGCGCCTGGACTTCCGGGACGTCTATACTCAGGGGCTGGCGTTCGACCAGATGGTCGGCGAGGCGGTGATCGAAGGCGGCGACCTGCTGTTGCCGGAGCTCCGCATTGCCAGTCCGTCCGCGGTGGTGCGGGTCAGCGGGCGCACTGGTCTTGTGGCCCGCGACTTCGATCAGTCGATCGTCGTCGTGCCGCGGCTGCGTTCGACGCTGCCCATCGTTGGTGCGCTGCTCGGCGGTCCGGTAACCGGAGCCGTTGTGCTGTTGGTGGAACGGGTCCTGGGAATCGGGGACCAAATGGAAGAGGCGGCGCGAGTGGAATATTTTGTCACGGGTCCGTGGTCTGACCCAGAGATAAGGGCGCGAGTGAAGATGGAACAGGGGACCCCAGAGTGATGACCCAACGGTGCATGCCATGACGAATGTTGCCGCCATCCAGATGGCGTCGGGACCGCAGCCGCAGAACAACATGCTGGAGGCGAAGCGGCTGCTCAAGGAAGCGGCGGACAAGGGCGCGCAGCTGGTGGTGCTGCCCGAGAACTTCGCGATGATGGGCATGCACGATGAAGACGTCCTCAAGATCGCCGAGGAGCCGAGGGCGGGCCCGCTGCAGGCCTTTCTGGCGGAACAGGCGAGGCGTCTCGGCATCTGGCTGGTTGGTGGCACCGTTCCGCTGCGCACCGGACGCGGTGATCGAGCCATTTCTGCCTGTCTGGTGTTTGACGACCAGGGTCAGCGCGTGGCCCGCTACGACAAGATCCACCTGTTCGACGTACGTATACCGGATGGCGACGAGCACTATGCCGAGTCGCGGATCTACGAGCCCGGGGACCATACCGTTACGCTGGATACGCCTTTTGGGCGAATGGGGCTTGCCGTCTGTTACGATCTCCGTTTCCCGGAACTCTTTCGCGGGCTGCTGGATCAGGGCGCCGAATTCGTGGCGATGCCCGCCGCCTTCACCGCCCAGACCGGGCAGGCGCATTGGGACATCCTTCTGCGCGCGCGTGCCATCGAGAATCAGTCGTTCATGCTGGCTGCCGCCCAGGGCGGTTTCCACGTCAACGGTCGCGAGACCTACGGACACAGCGCCCTGGTCGATCCCTGGGGCCGGGTGGTCGCGCAGCTGGGCCGCAATCCCGGGGTCCTCGTCGCCGACCTGAGTTGCGACTGCGTCGGCCGGATCCGGACCCTGTTCCCGGCCGTGCATCATCGACGCCTGTCCTGTGAGGTCCAGGTGTCCAAGACCGGGGCCTGAGGGCGGGGTTCCGGCGCCGACCCGTACATCGAAACAGCCAACAGGAATAACGATGATCGACAGCTTCGTTCGACAAACCCTCCTTGACCCCGGCAATGTTACTGAAGGGGGGCTTGCCGCCGTGCTTGGGACCGCCTTCGGTCGCGGGACCGACGGCGGCGACTGCTACTTCCAGTTCATCTGCCAGGAGGGCTGGTCGCTGGAAGACGGCCTGGTCAAGAGCGCGAGCTTCAACATCGAGCGCGGGGTGGGTATACGGGTGATCTCCGGCGAGCAGACCGGTTTCGCCTATTCCGACGAGATCACCCTGCCGGCGATGCTGGAGGCCGGGCGCACCGCGCGCAGCATCGCCGGCGCCGGGCAGACCGGGTCGGTGGCGGTGCGCCCCGGCGTGGGGCGGGAGTCCGCGCTGTACCTGCCCGATGACCCGCTGGGCTCGCTGGACGAGGCCCGCAAGATCGGCCTGCTCAAGCACGTCGATGCCGAGGCCCGTGCCGCCGACCCGCGCGTGACCCAGGTCATGTGCTCGCTGGCAGGGGTGCGCGAGGTGGTGCTCATCCTCACCGCGGAGGGGGAAATGGTCACCGATGTCCGGCCCCTGGTGCGGATGAACGTGCAGGTCCTGGTGGAGCAGGGCGGGCGCCGGGAATCCGGATCCGCCGGCGGCGGCGGCCGCTCCGGCTATGTCTATTTCACCGAGGAGGATCGGGCCGGTGCCTATGCCCGCGAAGCGGTGCGCCAGGCACTGGTCAACCTCGATGCGGTGGACGCGCCGGCCGGCAGCATGAAGGTGGTGCTCGGTCCCGGCTGGCCCGGCGTATTGCTGCACGAGGCCATCGGTCACGGCCTCGAGGGCGACTTCAACCGCAAGGGCACGTCGGCCTTTGCCGGCCGGGTGGGCGAGCGGGTCGCTGCTCCCGGCATCACCATCGTCGACGACGGCACGTTGCCCGGCCGGCGTGGCTCCCTGAACGTCGATGACGAGGGCACCGTCACACAGCAGACGATGCTGATCGAGGACGGCTACCTGCGCGGCTACATGCAGGACCGCCTGAACGGCCGCCTGAGTGGCACCCGGTCCACGGGCAACGGGCGCCGCGAGTCCTACGCGCACCTGCCGATGCCGCGCATGACCAATACCTACATGCTTGCGGGCGGTCACGACCCGGCCGAAATCATCGCATCGGTGGATCGTGGTCTGTATGCGGTCAACTTCGGTGGCGGGCAGGTGGACATCACTTCCGGGAAGTTCGTGTTCTCGGCTTCGGAGGCCTACCTGATCGAGGATGGACGGGTGACCCGGCCGGTAAAGGGGGCTACCCTGATCGGCAATGGTCCGGACGTGCTGACCCGTGTCTCGATGGTCGGCAGCGATCTGGAACTCGACACCGGCGTCGGCACCTGCGGCAAGGAAGGGCAGGGCGTGCCGGTGGGCGTCGGCCAACCGACGCTGCGCATCGACGGAATGACCGTGGGCGGTACCCAGGCGGCCTGACCGTCATCTCCTTGCAGACGAAGGGAATCGCCGAAGGCCGTCGCGACGGGTAACGATCAACAGCTTTCAGGAGTAGGCATGACGCATCTAGCAATCCTCGAAGAAGAACAATCGCTACCGGAGGGCCACGGTGCCGACCACATCGTCCAGTGGCATGTCTTTCGGTCCAGGGCAAAGGCCGAGCGGTTCGCCGACGGCATCCAACTCGATGCCGGGCAGGAATTGGTCGGTGGCTTCACCCGGGACAGTCTGGGGATCCTGTATTGGGTGGGCGTCCACGTCGAGGATCTCGAGAAGTGGGGCAACCGCGGTGCCGTGAACAAGCACGGCGCGAGCCCCTGACCCGTCCGTTCCCCGCCCACGCCGCGCTGTCACGGCCGGCCCGCAGCGAGTTGCGGGAGCCGGCCCCCGTCTGTCCAGGAATCGATGAAGAGCATGGATCAGTTAACCGAAGTACAGGCACTCTCGCACAGTCCCGCATCGCTGGAGGAGCGGGTGCGCACGGTCCTCGACCACGCCCGCAGCTGCGGTGCCTCGGCGGCACAGGTGATCGTCACCCATAACGTGGGACTGAGCGTAACCGTGCGCAAGGGCGAGGTGGACACCCTGGAGCACGAGCGTGACCAGCAGATGGCGCTGGTGGCCCATTTCGGGCAGTCCAAGGGCTCGGCCTCCACCACGGACTTCAGCGCGTCGGCCCTGCGCCAGACCGCCGAGGCCGCCTGTCGCATCGCCCGTCATACCGAGCCCGATCCCTACGCCGGCCTGCCGGACCCCGCGGATCAGGCGCATGACTGGCAGGAGCTGGACCTGGATCATCCCTGGGATTGCCCCTCCGCCACCGCCATCGAGCTCGCCCGGCGGATCGAGGCCGCGGGCTTCGCGCTGGATCCGCGCATCGAGAACTCGGAGGGCGCCAGCGTGAGTACGCGCCGGGCGATGTCCTTCCTGGGGGACAGCCAGGGATTCATGGGCGGCTATCGGAGTACGCGGCACTCGCTCTCCTGTGCGCTGGTGGCAAGGGATACGGCCGGCATGCAGCGTGACTATGCCTACACCCTTTCCCGCAACCCGCTGGAGCTGAACGATCCCGAGGCGGTCGGCCGCGAGACGGCCGAGCGCACGCTGCGGCGGCTTGGTTCACGCAAGCTCGGTACCCGGCAGTGTCCCGTGCTGTTCGTACCGGAGATGGCACGCGGCCTGATCGGAAGCTTCACGCGCGCCGTCGGTGGCGGCGCGCAGTACCGCAAGAGTTCTTTCCTGCTCGATGCCGCGGGCGAGGAGATCTTCCCCAACTGGATGCGGATCGCGGAGCATCCGCATCTGCCCGGCGCCCTGGGCAGCGCGCCCTTCGACGGCGAGGGCGTGCGCACCCGGGAACGCGAGCTGATCAGCGGCGGCGTTCTCCAGGGCTACATCCTCGACAGCTACGCCGCGCGCCGGCTCGGGCTGCACACCACGGGCAATGCCGGCGGCGCGCGCAACGTGACCGTGCAGCCACATCCGGGCGACAAGGGCTTCCGGGAGCTGCTCGCGGAGATGGGCACCGGGCTCCTGGTCACCGAACTGATCGGCCAGGGCGTCAACGCGGTCACCGGCGACTATTCGCGCGGCGCCGCCGGCTTCTGGGTCGAGCAGGGCGAAATCGTGCACCCCGTCGAGGAGATCACCATCGCCGGCAATCTGCGGGAGATGTATCGCAGGATCGTGGCGGTGGGCAACGACGTGGACGTCCGCGGCAACACCCGCACGGGCTCCATCCTGATCGAGTCGATGACCATCGCCGGTGACTGATCTTGGGCTGTGACTGATCTTGCCCGTGCACGCCTTGGTCTCCTGCACCGCCGTTAGCGTGAAA
>NZ_REBW01000018.1 GCF_007692535.1 Thioalkalivibrio sp.
CGATGGGCACGACGCCCAGCACCGGCAGCACCGCGACCGGCATCAGCGCGGTGACCGGAATCGGGGCCGCCTCGGTCACCCACCAGATCGCCATGAACAGGGTCAGCCCCAGCACCAGCCAGGCCTCGGCAGTGAACGCCGGGGGCGGCGAAAGGACCAGAAAGGCCAAGAGAACGACGGGGCCCAGCCAGCGGCCCACCCGGGCCATCAGCATGCCGGAATTCGCGGCGGGACGCGTGGGGCGCGGAGCGTCCGTCACGTTGACATACCGCTCCGGAACCTGGAGCGTACCGGTCGCATGACAATGTCCGCGGCAGGAACCAGTCGGTACACAGGCCCTCCAGTCAGTGTTCTCGCGTTGCCCGGCATGATACGGCATCCTCTGCCTGCGATAGCAGGGCGTATGGGCGCGTTCGCCGGCTGCGCACGGAGAGCAGTGTCATCCCCTGCCAGCAGCGCCCGCCAAAGCTGACCGAATGCGTCGGGAATTGCATCCTGCCAAGGGTATGTCTATCTTTCGTCGGTCCGAAGACAGCTGCAACGCATTCGCAGTCCATCACAATAAGGAGATCGCGCATGGCTCACGAACTTCCGGCACTGCCCTACGAGAAGAACGCACTGGAACCGCACATCTCTGCGGAGACCCTCGAGTTTCACCACGACAAGCATCATGCGACCTACGTGACCAAGCTCAATGGTCTGCTGCCCGGCAGCGAGTTCGAGAACGCCTCGCTGGAAGAGATCGTCGAGAAGGCCCCGGCCGGCGGCATCTTCAACAACGGCGCGCAGGTCTGGAACCACACGTTCTACTTCAACTGCATGTCCCCCAATGGCGGCGGTGAGCCCTCGGGCAAGCTGGCCGACGCGATCAACTCGGCTTTCGGTTCCGTTTCGGCCTTCAAGGAGAAATTCAACGACTCCGCCGTGAACAACTTCGGCTCCGGCTGGACCTGGCTGGTGCAGAACAGTGACGGCTCGCTGGAGATCGTGAACACCTCCAACGCGGCCAACCCGATGCGCGACGGCAAGACGCCGCTGCTGACCGCCGACGTGTGGGAGCACGCCTACTACATCGACTATCGCAACGCCCGGCCCAAGTACCTGGAGGGATTCTGGAACGTGGTCAACTGGGACTTCGTTGCCAGCCAGATGAAATAGTCCGACAATCCAAGCAGCGTGGAGACGCGGTCGGTCCGTGTCTCTCCCCGGGCCGGTGCAGCGTCTTCCGATGTCACCGGCCTTCTTCGTTCGGAGATCCGTGATGGCCGATGCCCTGCAAACCACTTACAACCGCTTGCCGGTCGCCTTCGAGCGCGGCGAAGGCGCGTGGCTGTGGGATACCGAGGGTCGGCGTTATCTGGACGCCCTGTCCGGAATCGCCGTTTGCGGTCTGGGCCACTCGCACCCCAAGGTCGGCTGCGCGATCGCACACCAGGCCTGCACCCTGATCCACACCTCCAACCTGTACCGCATTCCGCTACAGGAGCAGTTGGCCCGCCGCCTCTGCGCGCTGGCCGGCATGGACCAGGCCTTCTTCTGCAACTCCGGAGCCGAAGCCAACGAGGCCGCGATCAAGCTGGCACGCCTGCACGGCCACCGCCGCGGCATCGACCGACCCAAGATCATCGTGATGGAGGGCAGCTTCCACGGGCGCACGCTGGCGACGCTGTCGGCCACCGGCAACGCGAAAATCCAGAAGGGTTTCGAGCCGCTGGTCGAAGGCTTCGTTCGCGTGCCCTTCGGTGACTCGGCCGCGGTGGCCGAGTACCGCAACGACCCCGAAGTGGCAGCGATCCTGGTGGAGCCGATCACCGGCGAGGGCGGCATCCGCATCCCGCGCGATGGTTATCTGAGCGACCTGCGCGGCCTCGCAACCGAGAACGACTGGCTGCTGATGCTGGACGAGATCCAGGCCGGCATCGGCCGCACCGGCCGCTGGTTCGCCTTCCAGCACGAGGAGATCGTGCCGGACGTGCTGAGCCTCGCCAAGGGTCTCGGCAACGGGGTGCCGATCGGGGCCAGCCTGGTCTCCGGGCGCGCCGTGGACCTGTTCACGCCGGGCAGTCATGGCACCACCTTCGGTGGCAATCCCCTTGCCTGCCGCGCCGCCCTGACCGTCCTCGACGTGATGCAGGAAGAGGCCCTGTGCGAACACGCGGAGGAACACGGACAGCAACTGAAGCGCCTGCTCGAGGAACGCCTGGCCCACCGTAGCGAGGTCCTGGAGATTCGTGGCCGGGGGCTGATGCTGGGCGTGGAACTGGACCGCCCGGCCGCTGAACTGGTGCGGAAGGCCCTGGACCGTGGCCTGCTCCTGAATGTCACCGCGGAACGCGTGATCCGCCTGCTGCCGCCCCTGATCATCAACGACGCGCAGATCAACGAGATCGCGAACACCGTGGCCGACATCGTGTTGGAGTTGATCACAAAGGATGAAAAACAAAGGATTACTGCATGACTTTGCGTCATTTTCTTAGCTTTTCCGACCTGACCGGAGCCGAGGTGCGCCGGATCATCCAGCGCGCCATCGAACTCAAGCAGGAGACCCGCAACGGCCTACACCACGATCACATCCTGCGCAACAAGATGCTGGGCATGATCTTCGAGAAGTCCTCGACGCGCACCCGGGTCTCGTTCGAGGTCGGCATGCAACAGCTCGGCGGTCACGCCCTGTTCCTGTCGCCGCGAGACACCCAGTTGGGCCGCGGCGAGCCCATCGAGGACACCGCCCGGGTGCTGTCGCGCATGGTCGACTGCGTGATGATCCGCACCTACGAGCACGAGAAAATCGAACGCTTCGCCCGGTACGCCACGGTGCCCGTGATCAATGGCCTGACCGATCGCGAACACCCGGCGCAGCTGCTCGCCGACCTGCAGACCTACACCGAGCAGCGGGGCGACATCCGGGGCAAGCGCGTCGCCTGGATCGGCGACGGCAACAACATGTGCAACAGCTACATCCACGCCGCGCGCCAGCTCGGCTTCACGCTCGCCGCCGCCTGTCCCGAGGGCTACGATCCCGATCCCGAGATCGGCGCGGCGGCCGGCGCGGCGCTGGAACTGGTCCGCGACCCGCGCCAGGCGGCACGCGACGCCGACCTCGTGGTCACCGATGTCTGGGCCAGCATGGGTCAGGAAGACGAGAAGAGCGCGCGCCGGCAGGCGTTCACCGGCTTCTTCGTCGACGCCGCCCTGATGCGGCTGGCACGGCCCGATGCGCTGTTCATGCACTGCCTGCCCGCGCACCGCGAGGAAGAGGTCAGCACCGAGGTGCTGGAAGGTTCGCAGAGCGTGGTCTGGGAGGAGGCGGAGAACCGCCTGCACGCGCAGAAGGCGCTGGTCGAGTTCCTGCTCCTGCATCCCTGA
>NZ_REBW01000169.1 GCF_007692535.1 Thioalkalivibrio sp.
TCGGTGCCGCCGCCGACCAGCCGCACCGGGTGAAATACAAGCGCCTGGCGTCCTAGTGGGCCATGCGGAATGCGGGGGTCAGTGAATCGCGGCCCCCCTGGCTTCCCTGCCAGCCGGGGCCCCGATAGCGGCGGCAAGCCGCCGCACTCCATACGGCCCTTTGGGCCGGTCCTGGCTACGCCACCTCCACCTCGATACGCTTGGGCTGGGCGTGCTCGGCCTTCGGTATGCGCAGGGTCAACACGCCGTTGCGAAATTCGGCGCTGACCTTCTCGGTGTCCAGTTCCCTGGAAAGGGTGAACACCCGCCGGTACCGGCCCAGGCTCACCTCGGCATGCGTGGCCTCCATGCCCTCAGGCATCTCGACGTCCAGCTCGCCCTCGATGGTCAGGGTCTCGGCCTCGACGTGGAGTTGCAGCTTGTCTTTGGGCACACCCGGCAGATCCGCATACAGGATGATTCCGGTGGCATCCTCGATCACATCGACCGGGGGCGTCAACGCGGCCTCGGTGCGGGCGGGTGCGTCTTCCTGCCGGGCGACTTTTGAGCCTTCCTGTTTGGCAACTTTGGTCTGTTCGTTCATGGCGCGATCCTCCGTCACTGAATGCTGATGCGTCGTGGCTGCGCGGTCTCGCGGCGCTGGATGCTGATGTGCAGCACACCGTCACGATAGCGGGCGGAAACCTTTTCCGGGTCTGCATCCTCGGGCAGCGTCACGACCCGGCGGAATGCCCCTGTGAACCGCTCTTCGATATGCACGTTGGCCTTGACGTCCTGCCCTGGCAGATCGGATGTGCGTGCGCCGGCTACGGTCAGCACCCCCTTCTCCAGTGTCACTTCGATACTGGCCGGATCAATGCCCGGTGCAAAAGCGTAGATCTCGACGGACTGCGGCGTACCCCCGACGTTCATCGCCGGAAAGCCGCCGCGGGCGAGCCCACGTATGCTGGGTGAGAAAGCAAAGGCCTGGTTCATCTCCCGCTGCAGGCGATCGAGCTCCGAGAACATATCGGGCGAAAACAATGCACGGTACATGATGGGTTCCTCCATTGGTTGCACAGGGCATCAGCTGCACGACGCCCTAATACGTGGCGATCTGACTGGCAAGATCTCGATGCGGAGCACGCCGCAGGATGTGTACAGCTGGCAGGACTGATTCAATCCCCCTTCGCCAGCATAGACAAGGCGTGTAAGTACCCTGCCCTGCATGGCCGCGCTGCCCCGCATTCGGGTCCTGCAGGTACTATCATGGGGGTTCGGTCGGCCCGTTCAATACCTTGAAATCCGCGACCGGCGCTACTATCACGATTCCAGGGCGCGTCCAGCGCCTGCAGCGAAGGAGTCCGCATGGAATTCAAGGACTATTACAAGACCCTCGGCGTGGCGCGGGACGCCACGGTGCAGGACATCAAGAAGGCCTTCCGCAAGCTCGCCCGCAAGTACCACCCGGACGTATCGAAGGAACCCGATGCCGAGGCCCGGATGCAGGAGTTGAACGAGGCCTACGCGGTGCTCTCCGACCCCGAGAAACGTGCCGCCTATGACCAGCTCGGGCGCGGCCATCAGCCCGGCGAGGAATTCCGGCCGCCACCGGACTGGGATGCCGGCTACGAGTTTTCGGGCCGCGGCTTCTCTCCCTCCGAGGAGGCCGCCTTCAGCGATTTCTTCTCCGAACTGTTCGGACACATGGGTGGCGCCCGGGGTCGCTACCACACCGGGGGCGCCGAGTTCCGTGCGCGAGGCGAGGATCACCACGCCAAGGTGTTGCTGGCACTCGAGGATGCCTTCGAGGGCGCCACGCGGCAGATTTCGCTGCGCGTACCCCGGCTGGATTCCGAAGGCCGTGTCGTCGTCGATACCCGCACCCTGAACGTGCGGATCCCGAAAGGCGTGCACGAAGGACAGATCATTCGCCTCGCCGGCCAGGGCTCGCCCGGGATTGGCGGCGGCCCCGCGGGCGATCTGCTGCTGGAGGTCCATTTCCGTCCGCACCCCCGTTTCCGCCCCGATGGCCGCGATCTGCACATGACCCTGCCGGTCACCCCCTGGGAGGCGGCTTTGGGCGCGGTGATCCCGGTGGATCTTCCCAGCGGCAGCGTCAAGGTCCGCATCCCCGAAAACGCCCAGAGTGGGCGCCAGTTGCGCGTACGCGGCAAGGGCATCCCGGGAAGCCCGTCCGGTGACCTGCTGCTGGAGATCCAGGTGGTGCTGCCTTCCCCCGACGACCCGAAGGCGCGAAGGCTCTATGAGCAGATGGCGCGCGAAATCCCCTTCGATCCGCGCCGCAACCAGAGGGCATGATCATGCGCGACGACGACATCCTGACCGGCAGCCTGCTCGACGAAAGCTGGCTGACCCTCGAACAGATCGCCGCGGCCTGCACCGTGGAGCCACGGTGGCTGGAACGCCATATCAAGGAAGGACTCTTCCCCCACACCGAGTGCGTGGCCGGGACCTGGCGCATCACCGCCCTCCATCTGCGTCGCGCGCGGCGCATGCGGGAGATCGAGCGGGTGTTCGACGCCGAACCGGAACTGGCTGCCCTGGTCGCGGATCTGCTGGAGGAGATGGACGAGCTGCATTCCCGGCTGCGTCGAGCGGGACTGGAGTGACACCCGTGGCGGCAAGCCGCGTCGCTCCACAGGCACTGCGCGCCGGTGCAGTCGAACCATCGTGTTGGATATCGAGGGTTCGAACCTGGCTTCATCGGACATGAAAAAGGGGCCCTTTGTGGCCCCTTTTTCATGACTGGCGGAGAGAGAGGGATTCGAACCCTCGATGGGCTTTTGACCCATACTCCCTTAGCAGGGGAGCGCCTTCGACCACTCGGCCATCTCTCCGAAACAGGTCGCAAAGAATACGGGGTCCAGGGGCAAATGGGAAGACCGTGTCGGCTCGCATGAGCCGGAACCCCGTGGATTTTCCGATGAAGGAAGCCGGACGCCGGTGCGCCCTTCCCGGCCGTACCTTTTAACTGTTACTGGGCTCGGGGTCCTGGTCCGCCGATCCCGGGGCCCGGTTTTCGCGCTGGATGCGCTCGTAGATCTCCTCACGATGCACGGCGACATCCTGGGGGGCGTTGATGCCAATGCGCACCTGGTTCCCCTTCACACCCAGCACGGTGACGGAAATCTCCTCACCGATCATCAGGGTCTCGCCCACGCGTCGAGTCAAAATGAGCATGCCTTTCTCCACAGTACCTGTGTCGGACGGTATCGGTCGCCCGGTTGCCGTTGCTTCCCGCTGTATGCGTAAATCGCTCAGCTTGCTGATGGACCTGCCGGTTCTCGCTCAAGTTCAAAGGTATCGTGCAATGTGCGGACTCCCAGCTCCATGTACTTCTCGTCCACCACCACCGAAATCTTGATCTCCGAGGTCGAAATCATCCGGATGTTGATCGATTCCTTCGCCAGGGCCTTGAACATGCGGCTGGCGATACCCGCATGCGAGCGCATCCCGACCCCGACCACCGAGATCTTCGCAATCTTGGTGTCACCGGAGACCTGCCGCGCGCCCACGCCTTGGGCCACTTTCTGCAGAACCTCCATGGCCTTCTCGTAATCGTTCCTGTTCACGGTGAAAGTGAAGTCGGTGGTACCGTCACCGCCGATGTTCTGAACGATCATGTCCACTTCGATGTTTGCGTCCGCGATCGGGCCAAGGATGCCGTAGGCGACGCCGGGCTGGTCCGGCACCCCCTGGATCGTCAACTGGGCCTCGTTCTGCGTGAACGCGATACCTGCCACCAACGCCTGCTCCACGCGTCCCTCCTCGGTTGTGATGAGCGTCCCCGGGCCTTCCTCGAACGAGGACAGAACCCGCAGGGGCACATTGTATTTGCCGGCGAACTCCACCGACCGGATCTGCAACACCTTGGAACCCAGGCTGGCCATTTCCAGCATCTCCTCGAAGGTGATGCGCTCCAGGCGCCGGGCGTGCTTGACCACCCGAGGATCGGTCGTATAGACACCGTCCACGTCGGTGTAGATCCGACACTCGTCGGCCTTCAGGGCCGCGGCCAATGCCACCGCCGTCGTGTCCGATCCGCCACGTCCGAGTGTGGTGATCGCGCCTTCCTCGTCGACACCCTGGAATCCGGCGACCACCACGACGCGCCCGGCGTCCAGATCGCCACGGATACGCACGTCGTCGATGCTGCGGATCCGCGCCTTGTTGTGCATGCTGTCGGTCAGGATCCGGACCTGCCCACCCGTGTAGGAACGCGCGGGGCAGCCGCGCGACTCCAGGGCCATCGACAGCAGGGCGATGGTGACCTGTTCGCCGGTGGACAACAGCACATCGAGCTCGCGCCCCTCCGACCGCGGCTGTATTTCACGGGCGAGGCCCATCAGCCGATCGGTCTCGCCACTCATCGCGGAGACCACGACGATCAGCGCGTGGCCCTCGCCGCGCAGGCGCAGCACGCGCTCAGCGACGTTCTTGATGCGCTCGGGACTCCCGACGGAAGTGCCACCGAATTTCAGTACCAGCAGGGACATGACTATCTCGAAACTCCGTTAAGCGCGGATGGGGGACAGGGTGTGCGCGGGGAACGACATGTCGGGCTCGATCTGGGTAATCATACCCATTGGATTCTTTGCCGTCTGCCCATGCGCCTCGAAATCATCCTTGAATGCGCTCGCGCACCCAATCCTCCACCGAGGCCAGCGCGGCCTGCAGTTTCTCCGCCTCCTGCCCCCCGGCCATCGCCATGTCCGGGCGGCCGCCGCCGCGACCACCGACCTGGGCGGCGACAAAGCCCACGAGATCACCCGCCTTGACCAGGCCAACCTCGCCCTTGGTCACACCCGCGACCAGACTCACCTTGCCTTCGGGCGTCGTGGTACCCAGCACCACGACGCCGGCACCGAGCTTCTGCTTCAACTGATCGACCATGTCACGCAGGGCCTTGGGTTCCACGCCGGGAACCTCTCCAGCCAGTACCTTCAGCGGTCCCACCGCCACCGCCTGGCTCGCGAGGTCGCTCCCTGCCTGGCTCGCGAGCCGCCCCCGGAGCGCGGACAGTTCCTTTTCCAGTTCGCGGTTACGTTCCAGCAGTGTCTGGACCTTTTCGGGAACCTCGCTCCGGCTGCCACGAACAAGCCCGGCGACGGCGTCCAGCGTCTCGACCTGGCGATCCATCCATGCCAGCGCGACAGCCCCGGCCACGGCTTCGATCCGGCGGATGCCCGCCGCCACCCCACCCTCGGACACGATGCGGAAGGCGCCGATGTCACCGGTGCGGTCGACGTGGGTACCGCCGCAGAGTTCGGTGGAGGAACCGATGTTCAGCACGCGCACCTGCGCACCGTACTTTTCGCCGAAAAGTGCGACCGCTCCAGAAGAAAGCGCGGTTTCGATGTCCATCAGGCGCGTGTCGGTCGCCTGGTTGGCAAGGATCTCCGCGTTCACCTGTGCCTCGATGCTGCGCAGCTGTTCCTGCGTGACCGGTTCGAAATGCGCAAAATCGAAACGCAGCCGTTCGGCGTCCACCAGCGATCCCTTCTGTTGGATATGGGAACCCAGCTGGTCCCGCAGCGCCTTGTGCAGCAGGTGCGTCGCCGAGTGATGACGCCGGATCGCATCCCGCCGGGGTCCGGCAACGGAGGCGCGGACGCGCAAGCCCTTCTCGATCCGGCCGGCCCGCACCTGGCCCACGTGCAGATGGGCTTCACCCTGCTTGCGCGTGTCCTGAACGTCGAAGCGGATGCCCGAGGCCATCAACGAACCCACGTCGCCCACCTGACCGCCGGACTCGGCGTAAAAGGGTGTGCGGTCCAGGACCACCACGCCCGTCTCGCCCAGGTCCAGCGCATCGACCAATTCACCATCCCGCAACAGCGCGACGACCTCGCCCTCTTCCTCCAGCCGGTCATAGCCGCAAAATTCCGTAACGACTTCCAGTTCCTGGCTGCCGACCGTCCCCGCGCTGAAGTGGCTGGCCGCACGCGCGCGACTGCGCTGCGCGTCCATCGCCGCATCGAAGCCTTCGAGATCCAGCGTCAGGCCGCGTTCCCGGGCGATGTCGCCCGTCAGGTCGACCGGGAAACCGTAGGTATCGTAGAGCAGGAAGATGGTATCCCCGGGAATCGTGGAACCCTCCAGCCGGGCCAGGTCGTCTTCGAGGATACGGACGCCTTTTTCAAGGGTTTCCAGAAACTTCATCTCCTCTTTTCTGAGGACATGCTGCAGATTCCCCTGCGCCTCGCCAAGCTCCGGGTAGGCATCTCCCATAACCGAAACCAGCGCAGGGATCAGGCGGTAGAGAAAGGCCTCATCGCAGCCGAGCTTGTGGCCGTGACGCGCGGCACGCCGGATGACCCGCCGCAGTACGTAACCGCGGCCTTCGTTGCCCGGCATCACCCCGTCATTGATCAGGAACGCGATCGCGCGGATGTGATCCGCAATGACCCGCAGCGACGCCGACTCCAGATCCTTCGTGCCGACGATGTCGGCGGCGGCCTGGATGAGGTCCTGGAACAGGTCGATCTCGTAGTTCGAATGCACGCCCTGCAGCACCGCCGCAAGACGTTCCAGCCCCATGCCGGTGTCCACCGAGGGATGTGGCAAGGGGGTCAGAACGCCTTCGCTGTCACGATCGTACTGCATGAAGACGAGATTCCAGATCTCGATGTAACGGTCACCGTCCTCCTCGGGCGTGCCCGGGAGCCCGCCCGGCACGCCGGGACCGTGGTCGTAAAAGATCTCGGTGCTCGGCCCGCAGGGGCCGGTGTCACCCATCTGCCAGAAGTTGTCGGACCCGCCGCCGGCCTTGTCACCGATCCGGATCACACGCTCCGGCGCAAGGCCGATCTCGTTCACCCAGATCGCGTAGGCGTCGTCGTCCGTTTCGTACACGGTGACCCACAACTTGTCCGTCGGAATTTCGATGGTCTTGGTCAGGAACTCCCAGGCATAGGCGATCGCGTCCTGCTTGAAATAGTCGCCGAAACTGAAGTTGCCAAGCATCTCGAAGAAGGTGTGGTGACGTGCCGTATACCCCACGTTCTCGAGATCATTGTGTTTACCGCCGGCGCGCACGCAACGCTGGCTGCTCGCAGCGCGGGTGTACGGCCGCTTCTCGCGTCCAAGGAACACATCCTTGAACTGCACCATGCCCGAATTGGTGAACAGCAGGGTGGGGTCGTTGCCGGGGACCAGTGGGCTGGACGGCACCTCGACATGCCCCTTGCGGACAAAGAAATCGAGAAAACTCCGGCGGATGTCGGCGCTTTTCATTGAGGCCTGATACATGTGTTGCGGAAAAGCACAGAATACCACGCACATGTAACACCTGCGCGCATTTCACCCCGGTTACTGCACGCTTTTGCTCCATTCCGCGACAGCCGCACTGGCCACGCCGGAGGCAAAACCGCGCTGGGTCAGATGGCGCATCATGCGTGCCCTTGCGGCGGAAGTTGCCGGTGCTTCGGCGAAGTGCCGGCGGGCCTGTGCGAGTGCCTGAACGCACCAGTCGACACCAAGATCCGCCAGTGCCTGATCGACCACCGCGCGCTCCATACCGTGCTGCTTGAGTTCGGCGCGGATGCGCAGGTCGCCGTAGCCCTGGCCGGCACGATGCCGCGCGAGGGAACCGGCAAACCGTGCGTCGCTCAGATATCCCGCAACGCGCAGCCGCTCCAGCGCGGGTCCGATCGACGCTCTGGTGAAACCACGCTGTTCCAGTTTGCGTGTGAGTTCGAGCCCACTGTGCTCACGGCGTGCGAGCAGCCGGAGGCCGGCCGCGTACGCCTCCTCCGGTTCATCCCTCGGCGCTGACCGGCTCTGCACTGGCTTTCTGACGCGAAGGCATGTAGTGGGCCCGCAGCTTCTGCTCGATTTCCGCCGCAAGGTCCGGATGTTCCTTCAGGAACTGTCGGGCGTTTTCCCTGCCCTGACCGATGCGTTCGCCGTTGTAGCTGTACCACGCACCAGCCTTGTCGATCAGCCCTTCCTTGACCCCGAGTTCGATCACCTCGCCAAGCCGCGAGATTCCCTCGCCATACAGGATCTCGAAGTGGGCCTCCTTGAACGGCGGCGCCATCTTGTTCTTCACCACCTTGACCCGGGTCTCGTTGCCGATGACCTCGTCGCCGCGCTTGATCGCGCCGATGCGGCGAATGTCCATCCGAACCGAGGCGTAGAATTTCAGCGCATTGCCGCCGGTGGTCGTCTCGGGGCTTCCGAACATGACGCCGATCTTCATGCGAATCTGGTTGATGAAGATCACCAAAGTGTTTGAACGCTGGATGTTCGCGGTCAATTTCCTCAGGGCCTGCGACATCAGGCGCGCCTGCAGTCCGACGTGAGTGTCGCCCATCTCGCCCTCGATCTCGGCCTTGGGGGTCAGGGCGGCCACGGAATCCACCACGACCACATCCACCGCCCCGCTGCGGACCAGCATGTCAGCGATTTCCAGAGCCTGTTCGCCGGTATCCGGCTGCGAGATCAGCAGTTCATCGACCTTGACCCCGAGCTTCTGGGCGTAACCCGGATCCAGTGCGTGCTCGGCGTCGATGAAGGCCGCGGTGCCACCCAGTTTCTGGCACTCGGCGACCACGTGCAGGGTCAGCGTGGTCTTGCCCGAGGACTCCGGCCCGTAGATCTCGACGACCCGCCCGCGCGGTACCCCGCCGATCCCCAAGGCCACGTCCAGCGCCAGTGAACCGGTGGAAATGACCTCGACATCCCGTACGGCGGTTCCGTCGCCCATGCGCATCACCGCGCCCTTGCCGAACTGCCTTTCGATCTGCCCCAACGCAGCGGCAAGCGCCTTCTTGCGATTCTCGTCCACACTATCCTCCTTGGTGTTCTTCAGCCGGTCCAATCGCGCCGGAGTATCCCATAACGGGCGCGTCCAGCCCAAGCAGGCGTACGGAGCGTCCGGTCCCTGCCGGCAGGGGTGGGACTCCCTCGATGCCGGCGGCGATCAATCCGACGCGAGCTCGTGATCGAGCAGCTGCTGCAGCCCCCAGCGCACGGCGGCACGCCGGATCTCGGCGCGGTCTCCCGAGAACATCTGGCGTGCCGTGCGGCAATCGCGCTCGCGTTCCGCCCAGGCAAACCAGACCAGCCCGACCGGCTTGTCCGCGGTGCCGCCGCCTGGACCGGCGATCCCGGTGACGGCAACCGCCAGATCCGCCCCACTGTGCTCCAGGGCGCCACGGGCCATCGCTGCAGCCACAGCCTCGCTGACCGCGCCCCAACGATGGATCAGATCGGACGGAACGCTCAGCAGGCGCGTCTTGGACGCGTTGCTGTAGGTCACCCAACCGCACTCGTACCACTCCGAACTGCCAGCGACCTCGGTCAGGGCATGCGCCATGCCGCCGCCGGTACAGGACTCGGCGGTACACAGCCGCCGGCTCCGTTCCAGCAAACGCTGCCGGAGTGCAGCGACAAGATCGTCCAATGGTTCCGTCATCATCCATCCCTCCGAACCCCGAGATCCTGAAACGGGCCGACATGCCCCCGACGCTGACCGCGCGCTTCAGGCAGGATACGCATTCCCCTCCGGTCGCAACAAGCAGATCACCGCAGGCCCGTGCGAGCCCGGCCGCTGCCCTATACTCCCCGTTTTGCCCACCGCGAGCGCCATGGACCCCTTGTCAGCTCACACCCCGATGATGCAGCAATACCTCCGGATCAAGGCGGAGCATCCGGATACCCTGCTGCTGTACCGCATGGGCGATTTCTACGAGCTGTTTTACGCCGACGCCCAGCGCGCCGCGCAGCTGCTCGACATCACGTTGACACGGCGTGGGGAGTCCGCGGGCCAGCCGATCCCGATGGCCGGCATTCCGGTGCACACTCTCGAGAGTTACCTCGCGCGGCTGTTGAAGAAGGGCGAGGCCGTGGCGATCTGCGAGCAGACCGGCGAGGTCGGTGTCGGCAAAGGGCCGGTGCAGCGCGAGGTCGTGCGCATCGTCACGCCAGGCACGATCTCCGAGGAGGCGCTGCTTGACGCCCGCGAGGTCAACCTGATCGTTGCCCTGTGCCCCGGCGCCAGCAATTCCGACCCGGGTGCGGTCGGCCTCGGCATCCTCGAGTTTGCCAGCGGCCGCTTCAGCGTGACCGAGGTCGCGGCAGGCGAACCGCTCGCCGCCGAACTCGCCCGTCTGAGCCCGGTGGAGTGCCTGGTCCCCGAGGGTCTCGGTGCCGGGCTTCCGGACGGTCAGCGGTTCCCGGACTGGCATTTCGACCCGGTGTCCGCCCGACGGGTGCTGACCGCGCACTTCGGGACCCGGGACCTCGCAGGCTTCGGCTGTGACGACCTCCCCCTGGGGCTGGCGGCGGCCGGCGCGCTGCTGGCCTACGTACAGACCCGTTATCGCGGCGAACTGGGGCACATCACCGGCCTCCGCCGGGAGATGCGTGGCGATACCCTGCAGCTCGATGCCGCAACCCGGCAGAACCTGGAATTGAACCGGACGCTGTCAGGCCGGCGCGAGGGCAGTCTGATCGCTCTGCTCGACTGCAGCCGCACCGCCATGGGCTCGCGCCTGCTCAGCCGCTGGCTGAACCAGCCGCTACGTGACCGCGAAGGCATCCGTCGACGCCACGGCGTGGTGCAGGAACTCCTGGACGGCGGCCAGCACCGCGGACTGCGCCGGCATCTCTCCGGATTCGCGGACTGCGAGCGCATCATCAGCCGCATCGCGCTCGGCAGTGCGCGGCCCCGGGATCTGGCTGCCCTGCTCCACGGCCTGCAGCGGCTTCCGGAACTCCATGCCGGTCTCCCCGGGGAGGACACGTCAGCCCTGCTTGCCGAGATCCGCGACCGGCTGGCCCCGCGTGCCGAACTGGCCCACCTCCTCGACCGGGCCCTGGAGGAGCAACCGCCGCTGCGCCTCAGCGACGGCGGCGTGATCCGCCCGGGCTTCGACCCGGAACTGGACCGCCTGCGCGGCCTGCAGGCTGACGCCGACCAGTTCCTGCGTGAACTGGAGGTCCGCGAACGCGAGGCCACGGGGCTTGCGCAGCTGCGCGTCGCCTACAACCGTGTCCACGGTTACTACATCGAGATCGCCCGCAGCCTGTCCGACCGTGTTCCGGCACGCTTTGTCCGGCGCCAGACCCTGAAGAACGCAGAACGCTACACCACCGAGGAACTGAAGCAGTTCGAGGACGAGATCCTCTCGGCCCGTGACCGCGCCCTGAACCTGGAGCGCGAGCTCTTCGAACGGCTCCTGGGCAGTCTGCGCGAGACGATCGCAACGTTGCGTGAATTCTCCGATGCGGTCGCCGAACTCGATGTCTTCTGCGCGCTGGCCGATAGCGCCGAACGCCTGGACTGGGCCTGCCCGGTGATGCCTGCGGAACCGGGCATCCTGATCGAAGCAGGACGGCATCCGGTGGTGGAGGCCGCCCTGCGGGAGCCCTTCGTTCCCAACGACGTTCGCCTGGATCCCGAGACGAGGCGGCTGCTGGTGATCACCGGCCCGAACATGGGCGGCAAGTCCACCTACATGCGCCAGACGGCGCTGATCGTGATCCTGGCCTGCATGGGCAGCTTCATTCCCGCACGCAATGCCCGGATCGGCCCGGTGGACCGCATCTTCACCCGCATCGGCGCGTCGGACGATCTGGCATCGGGCCGCTCGACCTTCATGGTCGAGATGACCGAGGCTGCGAACATCCTGCACAACGCCGGGCCGGAAAGCCTGGTGCTGATGGACGAGATCGGGCGCGGCACCAGTACCTTCGACGGGCTGGCGCTGGCTCTGGCCTGCGCGGAACGGTTGGCGCGACACAATCGCTCGCTGACCCTGTTCGCCACCCATTATTTCGAGCTGACCACATTGGCCGAACGCCAGCGCGGGGTGGCCAACGTACATACCGATGCCATCGAGCACCGGGATACCGTCGTCTTTCTCCACCAGGTCCAGGAAGGGCCGGCCAACCAGAGCTACGGGCTGCAGGTGGCCGCACTCGCCGGTGTCCCGGCGGCGGTCCTGAAGCGCGCCCGCGCGCACCTGGCCGAACTCGAGGCCCGCGCGCTCGCGGCCGGGGAGCAGCCGCAACTCGGACTGTTCACGCAGGCGCCGCCGCCTCCCGACCCGGGACCCGGCGAGTCGTTGCTAGCCGAACTGCGCGAGCTCAACCCGGACGAATTGACTCCGCGCGAGGCCCTCGACGCCCTCTACCGGCTCCGGGAAAAGCTGTGAAGAGTGCTCGTATCGACGCATCCGGGGTCGGCTTTGCGCCAAAGCGCGTAAGTGTTAGCGCCCACCAACCCCCTTGGCGTTAGAATGCAGCGGCGAATTTCACCGATGGATTGCCGAAACGGAGAATCAGATGACCTACGTCGTTCTTGAAAACTGCATCAAGTGCAAATACACGGACTGCGTCGAAGTCTGCCCGGTGGACTGTTTCCACGAGGGCCCGAACTTCCTGGTGATCGATCCCGATGAATGCATCGATTGCACGCTGTGCGAACCGGAATGTCCCGCGGAGGCCATCGTTCCGGAAGACGATGTCCCGGAGGGACAGGAGGCTTTCATCGAACTGAATGCCGAACTGTCGCGCTCCTGGCCGGTGATCACGACGCGCAAGGAGGCGCCGCCGGACGCCGACGAGTGGGACGGCAAACCCGACAAGCTTCAATATCTCGAGCGCTGACGGCGCGCGATACCGTTGCGAGCGCTCATGGGGAGGGACTGTGTGGCTGCGGGGACGCGTATCCCCAGACTGGCACCGCCAGTCACTCGCCCTTGCGGCTGACGCGCATCAAACCAGGGGGTCGACCAGCGGCAGACTCGCCGTCGTGTCCCGGACCCGAAACTGGTGGCCCTGCGTCAGGCAGAAACCCAGCCACTTGAACAGGAACCGGTTGTGGCGCCAGCGGCAGGCCAGTCCGGAGACGCCCGCCATGGCGTCCACCGTCAGGTCTTCGCCGCGGCGCCGGCAATACCGGCCCACGACCTCCGCCTGGCGGGCATCGTGAAACATCCGGATGATCATGTCCGGCTGACGCCGTACCCGCTCGCCGAACCCAAACGCGTAGCTCAGGCGCAGTCTGGTCGTGTAGGGCGTACGTTCGACGACCGTCAGGTGCAGATCGGAAGCACCCGCCACGCGGGAGACCTGCTCCCCCTTCATCGCATCCAGGTCGGGACACAGGCGCCGCAGACGCAGGTAGTTGCTCTCGTACAGTTCCATCAGCGCCGCAAACGTGACGTAGCGCGGATTCAGGTGGGTCGGCAATGGGCGTTCCAGGATCATGGCGCGCAGTGTACTGCGTCCAACCGGTACAGGCACAATGAGTCCCTGATTCGTATCCGGTCAACTTGCAGCGAGCCGGATCGTACATTTCCGACGAGACACTCCGATCGGATTCTGCTACCTTCAGCCACAACGGTTGCCCGCCTTCCTCACCGCCCGCCCAGGCCAGGGACTTGAAGCGAACATGGAAATCAGCGTCGTCTCGACCCGCCCGTTCACGGATCAGAAGCCCGGCACCTCGGGAGTACGCAAGCAGGTTTCCCGCTTCCGAAAGCCCCACTATCTCGAGAATTTCGTCCAGAGCATCTTCGACAGCCAGAAGGCTCTTGCCGGTGCCGAACTGATCCTCGGCGGAGACGGACGGTTCTTCAATCGGGAAGCGGTCCAGATCATCCTGCGCATGGCGATGGCGAACCAGGTCCGCAAGGTCACCGTCGGCTGTGGCGGCATCCTGTCCACGCCCGCCGCGAGCCACCTGATCCGCACCCGCCGTGCGGGGGGCGGCATCGTTCTCTCGGCCAGCCACAACCCGGGCGGTCCGAAAGGCGATTTCGGCATCAAGTTCAACGTCGCCAATGGCGGGCCGGCACCGGAATCGGTCACCAGTGCCATCCACGCGGCCAGTCTCGAGATCACACACTACCGGATCGCGCGGGCGCCGCACGTCGATATCGATCATGTCGGGCACCAGAAGCTGGGCGAGATGGAGGTCGAGGTCGTGGACCCGGTCACCGACTACGCCAACCTGATGGAATCGCTGTTCGATTTCGCGGCCATGCGCGCACTGGTCGGGTCGGGCGGATTCAGCATGCGCTTCGACGCCATGCACGCCGTCACCGGGCCCTACGCCATCCAGATCCTCGAGGAACGCCTCGGCGCAGCGCCCGGCACCGTGATGCGCAAGGAACCCCTCGCCGATTTCGGTGGGCGCCATCCCGACCCCAACCTGAGCCACGCCCGCGAACTCGGCGAGCTCATGTTCGGGCGCGATGCGCCTGACTTCGGCGCTGCGTCGGACGGCGACGGGGACCGCAACATGATCCTCGGCCGCGGCTTCTTCGTCAGCCCCAGCGACAGCCTGGCGGTGATGGCCGCAAATGCCCACCTGATCCCGGCCTACCGCGACGGGCTCAAGGGCGTTGCCCGCAGCATGCCGACCAGCCAGGCGATCGACGCCGTGGCGGAGGCCCTGGGCATCCCCTGCTACGAGACCCCCACCGGCTGGAAATTCTTCGGCAACCTGCTCGACGACGGACGCATCACGCTCTGCGGCGAGGAGAGCTTCGGCACCAGCTCCGATCACGTGCGCGAGAAGGACGGTCTGTGGGCCGTTCTCTTCTGGCTGAACCTGATCGCGGCGCGGGGCCAGCCGGTCACCGAGATCGTCCGGGATCACTGGCAGCGCTTCGGACGCCATTACTACACCCGGCACGACTTCGAGGAGATCGAGAGCGAGCGTGCCGAGGCCCTGATGGACCGCCTGCGCGCAGCCCTGCCGTCACTGCCGGGGCAGCAGTTCGGCGCCCTGCAGGTGCGCGCCGCCGACGACTTCAGCTACAGCGACCCGGTGGACGGCAGCGTGAGTTCCGGCCAGGGACTGCGCATTCTGTTCGAGGACGGCGCGCGCATCGTGTTCCGGCTCTCGGGCACCGGAACCCACGGCGCGACCCTGCGGGTGTATCTGGAACGTCACGAGACCCGGCCCGATCAGCTCGACGAAGACACGCAGGCGGCCTTGGCCCCGCTGATCGAGCTGGCGGAAGAAATTGCCGACATCCGGAACCAGACCGGCAAGGACGCGCCGGACGTGATCACCTGAGTCCGACCGGTCAGAACGTGTTCGCAACGCGTTCCACGCCGGGGGCCCGCGCACGGACCAGACGCTCGACGACGTTCTTGAGGTCCAGCGTGGAACGCGGACAGCCCACGCAGGCACCCTTCAGACGCACCTGCACCGTGCGTCCATCGAGGCCCACGTATTCGATGTCACCGCCGTCCTGCTGCAGGATCCGGCGCGCCTCCTCCACCGCCTGACGCACCGCCGCCTCGTCGATCGGACCCTCGGCGGGCTCATCGAGCGCCTGGCGCTGCGCGAAGGTCTGTGCGCGGTCCAGGCGCAGGGCCAACTCGGGATCGACGGCCTCGATCGCGTCCAGTTCATCCTCGGTGTAGACGTGTTCCGGATCGTCACTGAGCAGATGATCGACCGCGGCCATGTCCCGGGGCGTATTCATGGGCTGCGCTCCGCGCTTGGTCAGGGCGGCGAGTATACCAACGGCCCGCTGCGCGCCCTCCTGAAGCCGCGCGGTCAGGCCGGGTTTGTCGTCTGCCTCCGGCGGCCAGCGCAGGCGCACCCGCAGGCGGCGGAAGTCCTCCGGGTCCAGCCGCCACCAGGGCAGCCACAGCACCTGGACCGTTCCCGTGTCCGCGACGCCGCAGACCAGCACGACCATCCGGGCCCCCACGCGGCTGTCTCCCGAGACCCGGATGCCGGTCCGCTGTTCATGACGCAGCCCCTCGCGCGTCGCCAGCCACCACTGTCCCTCGGTATCACAGCCCAGCCAGTCCCAACGGGGGCCGCGCAGACGCACGGACCAGGCCACGGCAAAAAGGGAGAGGATCAGCGTCAGCAGCGCGGGGATCCAGCCGCTGTACGCCAGTGCGTAGAGCACCACGCCGGCCGCCACCGCGAACAGCCCCAGCGCCGCCAGCGGCGGCAGGAAGGGGTCATGCCTCAGGGCGATCCGCAGTGGCGGCGCGGATGAGCGGGACAAGGCGGGCTATGCCCGAATCCACCGTCGCCTGGCGCCCCAGCACCAGGTCCAGCAAAAGATTGTCGGGGTAGCCCAGCAAGCGTTCGAAGGCATCGCGACCCTCCTGGTCAAGACTGTCATATCCATGATCGAGAAAACGGCCCAGCAGCAGGTCATTTTCCAGCATGCCCCGACGACAGCGCCAGCGCGTGCGGGTGTCGGGCATCACCATCGCAGCCCGCCTCCGTGTTCGACCGCGATCACACCGAGCGCTTGATCATGGTCCTGCGGATGTCGCCGATCGCCTTCGAGGGATTCAGGCCCTTCGGACACACCTGCGTGCAGTTCATGATGCCGTGGCAGCGATAGAGACGGTAGGCGTCGTCGAGACGCTCGAGCCGGTGCTCGGTGGCCTGGTCGCGGCTGTCCTCGATAAAGCGCGCGGCCTGCAGCAGCGCCGCCGGTCCCAGGAAGCGGTCCGGGTTCCACCAATAGGAGGGGCAGGACGCCGAGCAGCAGCCGCAGAGGATGCACTCGTACAGCCCGTCGAGGCGGTCGCGATCCTCCGGGGACTGCAGGCGCTCGACCTCGGGCTCCGGCGAGTCGTTGATCAGCCAGGGCTCCGCCTCACGGTACTGGCGGTAGAAGTTGTCCATATCGACGATCAGGTCACGGATCACCGGCATGCCCGGGAACGGGCGCAGCACCACGGGCGCCTTCAGATTCGCAAGCGGCATGATGCAGGCAAGCCCATTGGTACCGTTGACGTTCATCCCGTCGCTGCCACAGACACCGTGCTGACACGAGCGCCGGAAGCCGAGGCTGTCGTCCTGCTCCTTCAGCAGCAGCAGGGCGTCCAGCAGCATCATGCCGGGTTCGACCTGGTCGTCGGGCAGCGTGAACGACTGCATGTAGGGTGCGCTGTCGGTGTCGGGATTGAACCGGTAGATCGAAAATTCCATCCGCAAGCCTCCTGGGGGCACGCAACCAACGACTGGCTAAAAGCCAAAAACTAAAAGCTAAAACCCAAACCTGTCAGTAAACCCGCTTTTTCGGCGGGAAGGATTCGACCGTCACCGGCTGAGTACGCACCGGCTTGTAGTCCATCGAATCGTCGAGCAGCGAATAAAGCGAGTGTTTCAGCCAGCGCTCGTCGTCCCGTTCGGGAAAGTCGACCCGGCTGTGTGCGCCACGGCTCTCTTCCCGGCCCAGTGCCGAGCACATCGTGGCCATTGCACAGTCCATCAGGTTCTCGAGTTCCATCGCCTCGATCCGCGCGGTGTTGAAGGTCTGCGTGTGGTCCCGGATCACCGCGTTTTCGATCCGTTCGCGAAGCACGCGCAGCTTGTCCACACCCTCCTGCATCACCTCGGCGGTGCGGAATACGCCGCAGTGGTCCTCCATGACCTTGCGCAACTCCCGCCGCAGCGGCTCCACCGCCTCCCCGTCGCCCTTGCGCTCCCAGCGCGAAAGGCGTTCCAGGGCCTGGTCCACCGACGCCTGGGGCAATGGACGGTGATAGCGGTTTTCCTTCAGGAAATCGAGGATGTGGTTGGCCGCCGCACGGCCGAACACCAGGATGTCGAGCAGGGAATTGCCACCCAGCCGGTTCGCGCCGTGCACCGAGACGCAGGCGGCCTCGCCCGCGGCGTAGAGCCCTGGCACCGGGTCCTCCGGCGTATCCTTGACCGGAACCACGACCTGGCCATCGCGGTTGGTGGGGATGCCACCCATGCTGTAGTGACACGTCGGAAAGACGGCAATGGGTTTCTCGATGGGATCGACGCCGAGAAAGGTCATGCTCATCTCGCGGATGCCCGGGAGCTTCTTCATGATCGTGTCGGTGCCGAGGTGGCGCATATCCAGAAGGACGTGATCCTTGTTCTTGCCGCAGCCCCGACCCTCGCGTATTTCGATTGCGATCGCACGGCTGACCACGTCGCGGGATGCGAGGTCCTTTGCCTGCGGCGCGTAGCGCTCCATGAAGCGCTCACCCTCACCGTTGATCAGGAAGCCGCCCTCGCCGCGCACGCCCTCGGTGATCAGCATCCCGCGACCGGCGATTCCGGTCGGGTGAAACTGCACGAATTCCATGTCTTCCAGCGGCACACCCGCGCGCAGGGCCATGGCCATGCCATCGCCGGTGTTGCTCAGGGCGTTGGTGTTGGTGCGAAAGATCTGCCCCGCGCCGCCGGTGGCGATCAGCGTCGTCTTGGCCTCGATCACGATCGGCTCACCGCTCAGGATCTCGAAGGCCACCACGCCAAGCACATAGCCTGCTTCGTCCTTGATCAGGTCGATCGCGAAGTACTCGTCGAAGAAATGTGTGCGCGCGCGAAGGTTCTGCTGGTACAGCGAGTGCAGGATCGCATGACCGGTCCGGTCCGCGGCGGCACAGGTCCGTGCCGCCTGTTCCTTGCCGAAATTCTGGCTCTGTCCACCGAAGGCCCGCTGGTAGATCCCGCCATTGTCCAGCCGTGAGAACGGCACACCGAAGTGCTCCAGTTCGTAGACGACCTTCGGGGCGGCCCGGCACATGTACTCGATCGCATCCTGGTCCCCGAGATAGTCGGAGCCCTTGATGGTGTCGAACATGTGCCAGTGCCAGGAGTCCGGCAGAACGTTGGCCAGCGCGGCATTCACACCGCCCTGCGCGGCGACAGTGTGCGAGCGCGTCGGAAACACCTTGGAGACGACCGCGACACGGGCGTCGGCGTTGGACAACTGCAGTGCGGCGCGCAGACCGGCGCCGCCGGCCCCGATGATCAGGGCATCGAACTTCCGCGTGGTGAGTTTCATGTCAGTGCCGCCTCGATCAGGATCCACAGTGCCCAGAAGCCGAGCAGCAGAAACGCCACTGCCACGGCCACCAGGGCCGTCAGCCGCACGGACACGGGTCGCACGTAATCGATGATCACGTCGCGCAGCCCGATCCAGGCGTGCAGCAGCATCAGAAGGATGAACGCCACGGTCGCCAGCCAGACCACCGGATGCGTGACCAGGGCAACCCAGGCACCGTGATCGGCGGGGGGCCTCGCCAGCAGGACCGCGATTGCGAGGAAGACGTAGAGTCCGGCATAGATCGCGGTAACCCGTTGCAGCAACCAGGCGCGCTGCCCGCTCAGCAAACTCATAGGAACATCACCCAGAGCAGGACCGCGGCGACCACCCCGGCGATCAACGCAGACCAGGCCGTCTGCCGCCCGCCCTCACGCGTCTCGCCGATGCCGATCTCCACAAGCAGGAACCGGATTCCCACGAAGAAATGATGCATCAGAAGCCACAGCCAGACGAGCAGCAGGAACAATCCAATCGGGTGTCGAAGCACGTCCACGGCCTGGGCGAACCCCCCGGGATCCGCAAGCGAACGACCGAAAAGCCACAAAACCAGAGGGATTGAAAGAATGAGCAGAACCCCGGTGACACGGTGGAGAATGGAAACCAAGGCATTGACGGGAAGGCTGATCTTGGTTAGATCCAGGAAGACCGGACGCGCCTGACTGGGCATGCATTTCTCCTCTTCGTCACGGGTGCCGTGGGACTAACTGACGCCCGTTGATCTGTTCGTCTACTATGGCCGGGGTTGGTTCCACAGTATAGCCACACCGCGAGGAAGCAAGCGATGCGCGACGACTGGAAAAGACACCTGATCGATGTAGGCGCCGAGTTCGAAGGCGACCTGCTGCGGGATTTCGGCAACGCCGAGCGCGAACGGCGCGTGGCGGTCAATGGCGATGTGATCTGCGATCTTTCGCACCGGGGCCTGCTCGAGGTACGGGGCAAGGATGCGCAGTCCTTTCTGCAGGGACAATTCGGCAATGACATCCGCGAGGTCAGTGAGACCCGCTCCCAGCTCTCCAGCTTCTCCAGCCCGAAGGGGCGTGCCTACGCCGTTTTCCGGGTCATGCTGGACCGCGACGCCTACTTGCTGGAGATGAATCCGGAGCCGGTGGAAACCGTGCGCAAGCGGCTGGCGATGTTCGTGATGCGGGCCGAGGTGGTGATCGAGAACGCGGAAGACTCCCGCATCCGCTTCGGCCTGTCCGGGCCCACGGCGGAGCAGCAACTCGCCGATACCCTCGGCGCCTTTCCCAAGGAAGTCAACGACGTACTGAGCCGCAAGGGCGTCAGCGTGGTTCGGGTGCAGCACATGGTGCACCCGCGCTTCGAGTTCGCCGGCGAGATCGATGCCTGCCGGTCGCTCTGGAACGACCTGAACGTGCACAGTGCGCCGGTGGGACCCGAGGGCTGGCGCCTGCTGGACATCCTCGCGGGGGTGCCGACCATCTACCCGGAGACCAGCGAGACGTTCGTCCCGCAGATGGTCAACCTGCACGCCCTGAACGGGATCAGTTTCAAAAAGGGCTGTTACCCGGGGCAGGAGGTGGTGGCGCGCATGCATTATCTCGGCAAGCTGAAGCGGCGGATGTTCCGGTTGGCCATCGAGGGGCAGGAGCGCCCGCTGCCGGGCAGCCCCGTCTACCGCGCCAGTGGCGAGCCGGGCCAGCCCGACGGCGAAATCGTGGATGCGGTCATGCACCCTGACGGCCTCTACGCCGCGCTGGCGGTGGTGCAGATCGCCGCATCCGAGGAACCGCTTCGCTGGAGCAGCCCCGACGGCTCCGCCGCGCACGTGATTCCCCTTCCCTACACGATCCCCGGGAGTGCCTGAGAACCATGCGTTTCCTGTTCTTCTTTGTCGTATTGATCCTTCTGTCGCTTTGGGCCGCCTTCTTCAGCCGACCCAACAACCGGAAGCTCTCGAATATCCTTTACGTGATCGCCGGCGTGCTCTCCCTGCTGTTCGTGATCGGCTACCTGCGCCTCGACGGCTATTTCTGACGTGCGGGCGTGCGGTTAGCCCGCGCCATCGGTCCGGCTCCGGGGCTCTCCATCGGCGCTTTCTCCCCATCGATGTACCGGGGAAGCGCCGTTCCCGTTGTCAGCGCATGAGCGACACGCCAGAATTCGCCTCATTCATCCAAACGGAAGCGTCTGATGACTCCGACCGCAGTACACGACATTCGTAATGTCGCCCTCCTAGGCCACGCCGGCAGCGGCAAGACCACCCTGCTGGAGGCCCTTCTCGCGGCCACCGGGGAAATCAAGACCCCCGGGCAGGTCGAGCGGGGCGACACGCTGAGCGACCAGGATCCCCTGGAAAAGGCCATGGGGCATTCGCTGAGCACCACCCTCGCCCACATGGAATGGGCCGGGCATTGGATCAATCTCCTGGACACCCCCGGACTGCCGGATCTGCTCGGCCGGGCCCTGCTCGCCCTGCCCGCCGTGGAAACCGCGGCCCTGGTGATCAACGCCTCGGCCGGGATCGAGGCCGTCAGCCGCAAGGTGATGGACGCTGCCGACGACAAATGCCGCATGATCATCGTCAACCGCATCGACGCCGCCGGCGAGGATCTCGGCGAACTCATGCGCAGCATCACCGACAGCTTCGGTCCGGTGTGCCTGCCGATCAACCTGCCGGCCCCGGGTGGTGCCGGCGTGATCGACTGCTTCTTCAATCCCGACGAATCCGCCGCCACCGCATTTTCGAGCGTCGCGGATGCCCACGAAGCGATCGTGGACCAGGTCGTCGAGCTGGACGAGGATCTGATGGCGCGCTACCTGGAACAGGGGCAGTCCCTGGATCCTGAACAGCTGCACGACCCCTTCGAACAGGCGCTGCGCGAGGGTCACCTGATCCCGGTCTGCTTCGTGTCCGCGCAGACCGGTGCCGGAATCCGCGAGCTGCTGGATATCCTCGGGCGCCTGATGCCCGACCCCACCGAGGGCAACCTGCCGCACTTCGTCAAGGGCGAGGGCGCAGCCGCCAAGCCCGTCGAGGTCGTCCCGGACCCGGACCGGCACGTCATCGCCCACGTGTTCCAGGTGCAGAACGACCCCTTCCGCGGCCACCTCGCGCTGTTTCGCATTCACCAGGGCACCGTGACCCCGAACACCCAGCTGTTGATCGGAGATGCCAGAAAGCCGTTCAAGGTTTCCCACCTGCTGCGCCTGCAGGGACGCAACCAGAACGAGACGGCGCGCGGCGTTCCCGGAGACATCTGCGCGGTGGCCCGGGTCGACGAACTCCACCGGGATGCGGTATTGCATGATTCCCATGACGAGGACTACTTCCATCTGGTCCCGCCGCCCTTTCCGAAACCCGTCTTCGGGCTGGCGCTGCTGCCGCGCAAGCACGGTGACGAGCAGAAGCTCTCCGAAGCCCTGCCGCGCATGCTCGACGAGGATCCCTGCCTGGAGGTGGGTTTCGAGCCCCAGACGCGCCAGACTGTGGTCCGCGGCCTGGGGGAACTGCACCTGAAGCTGCTGCTGGATCAGCTCTCGGGGCGCTGGAACCTTCAGCTCGACACCGCGGCGCCCGAGGTGCCGTACCGCGAGACGATCATCGGCTCCGCCGAAGCCCGTTACCGTCACAAGAAGCAGAGTGGCGGTTCCGGGCAGTTCGGCGAGGTCGCGCTGCGCGTGGAACCGTTACCGCGTGGTGCGGGTTTCGATTTCCAGGACGAGGTCAAAGGCGGCGCGATCCCCGGAAACTTCATGAGCGCGGTGCAGAAAGGGGTGATTCAGGCGCTGGAAGACGGTGCCCTGGCCGGTTACCCGATCCAGGATCTGCGCGTGACCGTCTTCGACGGCAAGCACCATGCGGTGGATTCCAACGAAATCTCGTTCTCTCTCGCCGCGAAGCACGCCACGCTCGAGGCTGCGCGAGGCGCCCGGCCGGTGGTGCTGGAACCGCTCGTGAACGTCAGCGTCAAGGCGGCCGACCGTCACTTCGGCGAGATCAGCGCGGAATTCTCCAGCCGACGCGGCCGTGTCACCGGAACGGACAGCCCGAGTCCCGGCTGGACCGAGATCCATGCGCTGGTGCCGCTGGCCGAAATGGACGGCTTCGAGGCCCGGCTGAAGTCGATCTGCGCCGGGGACAGCGAGTTCGTGGTGTCGGGAGGCGACTACGAGCCGGCACCCCACGATGTCCAGACCCGGCTTGCACAGGCCTACAATGGACGTGCCGAGGCGCATTGACGAGCACCCCCGCCATATGGAGTGCGGGAGCTTGCTCCCGCTTTCGGCACCGATCCCGGCCCAGATCCAAAGCGGTGGCAAGCCACCGCACTCCAGAGCCAGCGCTGCCGCTGCCGGGAGCGGGGCGCGGCGCGGGTCACACCCCGGTCATGGCGGGTAGCTCGCGCAGATCCCGGATCACCTTGACGCCGGGCGGAAGCGCTCCGGAACCGTCGTCCCCGTCCCGCTGCAGATGCACCGCAAGCAGGCCGGCGGACAGCGCCCCCTCCGCATCCTCGCTGAGCGAGTCACCCACATGCAGGGCCGCTGACGGCGACAGCCCGAACCGCTGTACTGCGGCATGGAAGATCCCCGCCCCAGGCTTGGCCACCCCCACCTCGGCTGCGATCACGATGGCGTCCACCGCTGCAGTCAGCCCCAGTCCCTCACAAACCGGGAGCAGCCGGGCATCGAAGTTCGAGACGATGGCGAGCCGCAGCCCCCTTCGCCGCAGATCCTCCAGGACCCCTGCCGCCTCCGGATAAGTCTCCCAGACTGACGGATCGGCAAAGACGGCGTAGACCTGATCGAAGAAGTCCGTGAACGACAGGGGTCCCAGCCCCTCCAGCACGCGGGCCACCAGCAGGCGCCACCACTCGCGATCGACGCTGTCATTATAAGTCCGGTCACCGAACCGATAGACGGGCGCAGGCATGGCCGGAAATGCGGTCCTGAACCGTTCCTCAAGTACCTGCGCGAGGTCTTCCCGATCGGGCAGCCCATAGGCCACGGCGATCTCGGCATAGATGGCGCCTACCGATCCCCGCACGCGGAACAGCGTCCCTGCCGCATCGAGGCAGATCAACCGCGGGGGACGATCGGCGAGAATGTTCATGATTGCCGCTGCCGCATTGGTTGGCCAAAACGGGAAATCTCGCTCGGCAACCCGCCTCCAATCGAACCTGTCCCACCTGTCATTGCCGGTGGCGCTTACGGCCCGGAACGGGATCCCGCGGCCCCTGTGAACCGTCCTTCTCCCGCAACACCCGCGGCGTGTTCCTCGCCGCATCGCTGAACAGGAAGCGGCCCGCCAGTACGCACCCCTTCATTCCGGGCTCGCAGGTCCTGCCCAGCACCCGCTGGCATTCACCACGAACTTCGTGCGGACACCCCCACCCACCCATGCCTCGACTCCCGAGAGGATTTGCCGCCCAGTTTACCGTGAAAACAAGGGCGCTCATCTGGACTGCGGGAGCATGCTCCCGCTTTTCACCCTGCGACCCGACCTCGTTCCCAAAGCGCTGACAAGCCACCGTGCTCCGACAAGCAAAGCAACCCCGGACTCAAGCACGGAGCCGCGATGGAGCGTCAGGTCTCGGGACGCAGATGCGGGAACAGCAGAACGTCGCGGATCGACGGGGAATCGGTGAGCAGCATCACGAGGCGGTCGATGCCGATACCCTCGCCCGCCGTCGGGGGCAATCCGTATTCCAGCGCCCGGATGTAGTCGGCATCGTAATGCATCGCCTCCAGGTCGCCGGCTTCCTTCTCCACGACCTGGCTGCGGAAACGCTCCGCCTGATCTTCCGGGTCGTTCAATTCGGAGAAGCCGTTGGCGATCTCGCGTCCGCCGACGAAGAACTCGAACCGGTCGGTCACGAAGGGATCGGCGTCACTGCGCCGGGCCAGCGGTGAAACCTCGGTGGGATAGGCGGTGATGAAGGTCGGATCCCGCAGCCCCGTCTCCACGGTCTTCTCGAAGACCTCGATCCACAGCTTGCCGAGACCGTAACCCGGCTTCAGCGGGATGCCGAGTCGTTCGCAGTGGGCGCGCATACGCTCCGCATCGTCCAGCTCCGCATCCGCGATCTCCGGGTTGAAGGCGACGATGGCCTCGCGCACGGTCATGCGCGTGAACGGCCGCCCGAAATCGTGGCTCTCACCCTGGTATTCGATCACCGTGGTTCCGAGCACGTCCGCGCACAGACCGCGCACCAGTTCCTCCGTGCGGTCCATCAGTTCGTGATGGGTCACGAAGGCCTCGTAGAATTCGAGCATCGTGAACTCGGGATTGTGCCGGGTGGAGAGACCCTCGTTCCGGAAGTTGCGGTTGATCTCGAAGACCTTCTCGAAGCCGCCGACGACGAGCCTTTTCAGGTACAGCTCCGGGGCGATGCGCAGAAACAGATCCATCCCCAGGGCGTTGTGGTGGGTCACGAACGGACGTGCCGTGGCGCCCCCGGGGATCGCCTGCATCATTGGCGTCTCGACCTCCAGGAATCCGGCGTCGGTGAAGTAGTCGCGGATGTAGTCGATGATCCGGGTGCGCCTGCGGAACAGCGCCCGGGTCTCCTCGGAAGTGATCAGATCGACATAGCGCTGACGGTAGCGTGTCTCCAGGTCGGACAGGCCGTGGAATTTCTCCGGCAGCGGACGCAAACTCTTGGTCAGCAGCCGCAACTCCTGCACCTGGATCGACAACTCCCCGGTGCGGGTTTTGAACAGCGTTCCCCGCGCGCCGAGCACGTCGCCGAGATCCCACTGCTTGAACGCGGGGTACACGCCCTCCGGCAGGGCATCGCGCTGCACGAACAGCTGGATGTCCCCGGACATGTCGCGCAGGGTTGCGAAGCTGGCCTTGCCCATCACGCGTTTGCCGAGCATGCGCCCGGCCACCGCGACCTCGATCCCCGCCGCCTGCAGTTCACCGGGTTCCGTATCGTCATGTTTGCCATGCAGATCGGCGGCCAGTGCGTCCCGACGGAAGTCGTTTGGATACGCAGACCCCTCCTGGCGTAGCGCGGAGAGCTTGTCGCGCCGTTGCGCGATCAGCCGATTCTCGTCAAGTTCCGGCGCATTCATTCTGTGTCAGAGTCCGCTCTTGAGGCTGGCTTCGATGAACTGGTCGAGGTCGCCATCCAGCACCGCCTGTGTATTTCCCACTTCAATACCCGTGCGTAGGTCCTTGATTCTTGATTGGTCCAACACGTAGGAACGGATCTGGCTGCCCCAACCGATATCCGATTTGGCATCTTCCTCCGCCTGCTTCTCGGCGTTGCGCTTCTGGATCTCCAGCTCGTAGAGCTTGGCCTTGAGCTGCTTCATCGCCGTGTCGCGGTTCTTGTGCTGGGAGCGGTCGTTCTGACACGCAACAACGACGCCCGACGGCATGTGCGTGATCCGGATCGCGGACTCGGTGCGGTTCACGTGCTGGCCGCCAGCGCCGCTCGCGCGGTAGGTGTCCACCTTCAGGTCCGCCGGGTTGATCTCGATCTCGAAGGAATCGTCGACCTCGGGCGAAACGAAGACCGCGGCAAAAGAAGTATGGCGCCGATTACCCGAATCGAAAGGCGACTTGCGCACCAGGCGGTGTACGCCGGTCTCGGTGCGCAGCCAGCCGAAGGCGTATTCACCCTCGAAGCGCACGGTCGCACTCTTGATCCCGGCCACCTCACCCTCGGAGAGCTCGATCACTTCGGTCTTGAAACCGCGGCGCTCGCCCCAGCGCAGGTACATGCGCAGCAGAATGTTCGCCCAGTCCTGTGCCTCGGTGCCGCCGGAGCCTGCCTGGATGTCCAGAAAGGCGTTCGCCGGATCCATCTCGCCGGCGAACATGCGCCGAAACTCGAGCTCCTCGACGCGCGCGTTCAGCCTGGCCAGGTCGGTATCGATCGCGGCCACGGTCTCGCTGTCGTCATCGGCCTCGGCGAGTTCCAGCAGACCCAGGCTGTCATTGAGCTGGCCCTCGATCTCGCGAATGTTGAGGACCACGGCCTCCAGCTGTGCGCGCTCCCGTCCTAGCGCCTGCGCACGCTCCGGGTCGTTCCAGACGTCGGGTGCCTCGAGTTCACGCAGGATCTCTTCCAGCCGCTCTTCCCGGGCAGCGAAGTCAAAGATACCCCCTAAGGCCTTCGAGGCGGCCTTGGAGGTCGGTAATATTGGAGTAGTAGGGGTTGAGTTCCATGGCGATGCATCCCGACGGCAAAGCCCGACAGTATACTAAGGGTCCGCCAGCCAAAGCCACCGGCCTACGAACGCCAGAGTGTGCGCCCGCTTCCCTCTTCTCAGCGAGGAGAGGCGGTGCCGCCGCCCCTCGGCACCAGTGGGCGGCCTCGGCGCCAGAAGCGGCGCCAGTCCGCCCGTCGCAGCCGCAACCGGGCCGCACCGGGATCATGGAGGCGGACCTCCGCCAACTGCCCGCTGCGAAGACGCGCAATCCGAGGCGCGAGCACGTCGCTGCAAAACGACTCGAGCAGCACATCGCGCCGATCCTCATGCTCTGCGCGGGAAAAGACATCGATCACCGCCAATTCGGCCTCGGAATCGAAGGGATCGGCAGACCACGAAACCCCCGCGCCTTCGGCGAGCCACCGTGCAAGGCTTCCCCCCCCGGCGATCCGTTGCACCGAGGGGGCTGCGGCCGGCACGCCGGGCGACCAGAACCAGAGCCCCTGCACGGGCATGCGACCCAAGCGCAACCGTTCCCGGTTCACCGGGTGCTCGAACCAGAGCATCTGGACCATGTTGCCCAGTACCTGCAGGCGCCGGGCAACCGGGCTGTCCAGCTTGGGCACGCGCATGGGTCTTCCAAGAGCGACCGAGGGCGGCGGCCCTTCCCAATCGCCCTCGCCTTCGAGGTCCAGCGTGGGCAAGCCCCCGACCTCAGTATGCCAAGTCGCGCCGGCCTGCTCGAGTTCCGGCAGAATGGCTGCCCGCAGGGATTCCCACTCGTCCGGAGCCACGTCCTCGACCCGGGTGGCGACCAGGTCGGTCATGCCAGCCGCCAGGGAGACCGGCAAAGCCAGCCAGCGTCGACGCCCCGAGCTCACGCGTTGAAAGCCGAGGAGATCGGCAGCGGCCGCCTCCCAACCCGGGCTTGTGCTGCCGACGAGGTGACCGCGGCCCAGCATGCGGGCCAGCAGCGCGGGGGTGGCGGGATCGGGGTCCTGCCCGGGGATCCGCCAGAGACCCGGCACCAGCACCTCGAAAATGGCGCTCGTCACGCGGGCCCGGGCCCCCGCTTCGGACCCTCGGCATGCCCTGCTTCGTCGGTGTACGGGAAGCGGATATGCCCAAAGCGCAGGATGAGAATGGAAATCGTGATCAAGAGAATGGCAATCGCGATACCGACCATGACCCAGAAGTCCATCGCCTTCATGTCGATGATGATGTAACGCGCCAGGGCCACGATGGCGATATACAGCGGCAGGCGCACCGGCAATCGGCCCGACTTGTAGTAGATGCCGACCATGGCCAGCACCTCCAGGAAAATGAACAGCAGCAGCAGATCCGCGAGCGTGACCTCCAGGTTGGCGATCATCAAAGCGATCTCCTGAAGAATCGCCACCACGGTCGCGATCGCGATCACGATCAAAACAGCGATCTCCGTGCCGTGCAGCGCCTTTCTGCTCGCCTTGTCGAAATTCATGTAGCCCCCATCACTGTCAAGAATTGCACCGGCCAGACCGGCACAGGCAGGGAAATGGCGCCGGACATAAGGGTTGCTAGTGTATCCTTCTCGCCGCCCGCCCGCCGCAGGCCGCTACTCGTTAACGCGGAAATATGGCCACGGAAGAACACAGAAACACACGGAAAAAAGTTTGAAAGCCCTTCGTTTTCCGTGGTGTCCGTGCTCTTCCGTGGCGCGCCCACCCCCGCCTCAGCGGGTCCGGCGCGGTTTGCCGGGGGCGGGCCGGGAACCGCCCCGCCCGGGCCGCTTGCCGGTGGGCCGTGCCGACCGGGGTGGGCTCATCTCCGCCGCGGTATACAGCGCCCGCACCTCACGTGGATCGAGGTCGCGGAAGTGGCCGGCCTTCAGCCCGCGGCCAAGATCGACCGGCCCGTAGCGGATTCGGATCAGGCGGCTCACCGTGACACCAACGGCGTCCCAAAGGCGGCGGACCAGGCGGTTCCTGCCCTCGCTGACGGTGACGTGAAACCAGTGATTGGCACCCTCGCCACCGGCCTCGGCCAGGGACTCGAAGCGGGCCAGTCCATCCTCGAGTTCGACACCCCGCAGCAGGCTGTGCTGAATCTCCTCCGGCACCTCCCCGAGCACACGCACGGCATACTCGCGCTCGAGCCCCCGCGAGGGGTGCATCAATCCGTGCGCGAGCCCGCCATCGGTCGTGAACAGCAGCAGCCCCGAGGTATTGAGGTCCAGGCGCCCCACGGAGACCCAACGCTGGCCGCGCAGCCGCGGGAGACTCGCAAAAACGCTGCTGCGGCCCTCGGGATCCGAGCGGGTGCAGATCTCGCCCTCGGGCTTGTGGTAGGCCACCCAGCGGTGAGCGCGCTCGTCGCTCTTCACCGGCTTGCCCCGCACGAGGATCGTGTCCCCGGAATCCACCTGGTCACCGAGCTTCGCAACCCGGCCATTTACCTGGATCTCGCCTCGTTCGATCCAGCCCTCGATCTCACGCCGGGAACCAAGGCCGCGGGCCGCCAGGTATTTCTGCAGACGATCTGCCATTTTCAAGGCTCGCTTGGGCTGTCTATGATGGCTGCCGACGATACACCAAAAGGATGCCTACATGACCGATCAGGCCACACCCCTCAACATCGCCGTACTTACCGTTTCCGACAGCCGCTCGCTGAGCGAGGACAGCTCGGGGGCCGCCTTGGTCGCACTTCTGGAGGCTGCCGGTCACCGGCTCGCCGAGCGCCGGATCGTGAAGGACGACATCTACCAGATCCGGGCAGAGGTCTCACGCTGGATCGCCGACCCAGCCGTGGACTGCGTCCTCACGACGGGGGGCACGGGGATCACGGGGCGGGACGGGACACCCGAGGCGGTAGCGCCACTTCTAGACAAGGAAATCAGTGGCTTTGGCGAACTCTTTCGATATCTTTCGTACGAGGAAATCGGGACGTCCAGCCTGCAGTCGCGGGCACTGTCCGGCGTCGCCAACCGCACTTTCATCTTTGTCCTGCCCGGCTCGAGCAACGCCTGTCGCACGGCATGGACCCGCGTCATCGAGGCCCAGCTCGACTCGCGCACGCAGCCCTGCAACCTGACCATGCTGATGCCACGCCTGAAGGAATGAGCACGTCCGCGGTCCACTACTCCTTCTGTTCGTCGTCCTCGCCGAACCAGACCTCGCACCAGCGGAGAATCAGCACGCCCAGGGTCAGGACGAAGATCGCACCCACCAGGGTAAGGACCGTAGTGTTTTCCATCGTCTTGGCATCCACCACGAGCACCCGGGTCAGGGCAGTGATCGCGATGTAGACCAGGAACCGGACCGACAGACGGTTCGTCTTGAAATAGATCGCCACCATCGCCGCCAGCTCGATCAGCAGGAACAGCATCAGCACGTCGCCGAGGTTCGGGCCACCCTTGCCCACGACCGCGAACACCTCGATGACGGTCGCCCAGAGGATGCCGAACCCGGCCAGGAACAGCAGCAGCAGCTGGAAAGTCTCGGCCATCTTGACCCCGGCCATCTTGCTCACTGCGAAGATCTTGTCCGACATGCCCTTGGCATCCTCCGGAGACATCGACTGGAAATGGCGCGCGACTCAAGGCAACCCCCTGAGCGCGGTACCGCTCACGAACCCTTGCGCAGGCACGCTGCACAATGCGGTGAATATAGTTGAAGATGGCGGGTTTTGAGACAGAACGCGAATTCGCGATCCCGCAGCCGGTGCCACCGCCCCCCCCGAAGCCAGGACTGTTACGGAACAAGAGACCTCGGGGTGCCGGACCGATCAGGCAGACGCACGCGCCAGGTCGCCACGAACGCGGCGAAAAACAGGAGCAGGCAGAACAGGATGGCGTTGGCCAGCCCCAGCCACATCTGCAGCAGACCGATCCCCATCAGCCCAAAGATGGCGGCCGCACGACCGGACAGACCCCAGAAGCCAAACCAGCGCCCTGCCTCGCCGACGGGTACCATCATCGCGACCAGTGCACGGCCCGCCGACTGGGCTGAACCGAGGCACAGACCGGCCAGGGCTCCCACGAACAGAAATACCTGCTGCGCCTCCACCGGGCGCCCGAGGATTCCCGTCAGTCGCTCCGCCAGCCAGGGTGTCAGGAAGATCCCCAATACCGCCAAGGTCCAGAACAGCAGGGTGAACCGGTACACGGGCACAGCACCAATCCGGTCCTGCAGCCAGCCGAATCCCAGTGCTCCGATCGCGGCCATGATCTGCGTGACGATGAACATGGCGACACGGGTCGACTCGTCCCACTGGATGACCTGGGATCCGTAGATGAAGGTGAACGAGATGACGATGTAGATGCCCGCCATCAAGAAGAAGATCGACACGAACAGGTCCCGGAGTTCCGGTCGCTGACGCAGGGTGACGAGGCTCTTGGCCACGCGCCGGAAGCCCATGCTCAACTGCAGTCGGCCGGCCACGTTCCGGCGCGGGCCCCGCTCCCGCAGGAACAGGAAGGTGGGAAGCGCCGAGAGCAGGAAGAAGGCGGCAGCGAAGGGCCCCACCCAGCGGATGCGCTCGAAGTTCTCGGCCGAGACGTCGCCCAGGAGACCCAGCGCAAAGGCCGTGGCCACGAGTCCGCCCACGTAGCCCAGCGCCCACCCGAGACCCGAGATCCACCCCAAACGCTCGGGCGGACCCAGATCCGGCAGGAAACTCGCGATGAAGGACTCGCCAATCGCATACCCGAAATTCGAGATCACGATCAGCACCATCCCCAGGATGATCAGACCCGGTTCCACCCAGTACAGCGTTGCGGTCGTGAAGACGGTGAGGAGCCAGGAGGCCATCAGGAAGCGTTTGCGCGAACGCGTCGCATCCATGATCGACCCGGCGACCGGCGCGGCGACCAGCACCAGCAGATAGCTGATGGCCAGCGCAATGCTCCACAGCAGGTTGCCCAGGCGGTAGTCCGGCCCGTCACCGACGATCACTCGGGTGAACAGGTCACCGAAGATGACGGTGATGATCAGCAGCGTGTAGGCCTGGTTGGCGAAGTCGAACATCGCCCACCCGAACACCTCCCGCTTGCGCACACGCCTGGCCTTGGTAATGGCGAACTCCTGCAAAGAAACAAGGCTTGCGGGCGACGGCGGGACGGGGCTCCGCGTTCAGCCGACGCCCCTTCTCCCCCTGGAACGGGGCGCGCGGCCTAGCAGCCTGTCGGACTTGGGCTGCCCCTACTGCGCCGGCGGAGGGAGCGGTGCATTTTTCCCTGATTTCTCGTTACATAGAACCACTATGCGCCTCGAAATCATGAAAAACTGCGCTCGCTCTCCCACCCGGCTCGCTACGGGCACCCAAGTCCGACAGGCTGCTAGCCCATGTTGCCGGTGAAGCTCGCCCGTCCCACGATCAGCGGGTCGGTCTGCCCCACGTTGCGCAAGTCCTTGTCCGTGTAATCCATCGAGTTGAGAACGTAGCGCATCGCATTGAGTCGCGCACGCTTCTTGCAGTCGGATTTGACCACGATCCACGGACATTCCGAGTGATCGGTGTGGAAGAACATCGCCTCTTTGGCCGTGGTGTACTCGTCCCACTTGTCCAGCGATGCAAGGTCGATCGGGCTCAGCTTCCACTGCTTCAGCGGGTGCAGCTTGCGCTCCTTGAATCGGCGCCGCTGCTCGGTCTGGCTGACCGAGAACCACAGCTTGATCAGGTGGATCCCGCTGTTCACCAGGTGGCGCTCCATTTCCGGCGCCTGGTGCATGAAGGTCGCGTATTCCTCGTCGGTGCAGAATCCCATCACCCGTTCGACCCCGGACCGGTTGTACCAGGAGCGGTCGAACAGCACGATCTCACCACTGGTCGGCAGATGCTTCAGATAGCGCTGGAAATACCACTGACCCAGTTCCTCCGTGGTGGGTTTCTCCAGCGCCACCACCCGCGCTCCGCGTGGGTTCAGATGCTCCATGAAACGCTTGATCGTCCCGCCCTTGCCCGCCGCATCGCGGCCTTCGAACAGGATCACCACCCGTTGCCCGGTCTCCTTGACCCAGGCCTGCAGCTTCAGCAGTTCCACCTGCAGGTGGTATTTCTGGCGCTCATAGTTCTTGCGCGAGAGGCGGTTCTTGTACGGATAGACCGCGCTGCGCCAGTCATCCACGAGCTCGTCATCCGGACTCACCGGCAGCCTGGTTTCGAATTTCTGCCAGCGCATCAGGGCCGACTTCAGGGCGGCGGCATCATCGGGCGACGCGCCTTCGAGGATGGCCTCGAGGGTCTTCAGCGCGGCATCGTAATCGGCCGGCTTCGGGTCTGAATGCTCCAGGATATCCTCGGCGGCGCTGAACTGCGCGTCCTGCGCCTCGGAACTCTGCTGGGTCACGGTGTACGCCTCCACGCTGCTGGCGGCGAGCGTGCTGTCGTCCTTGGTACGGTCACCTTCCTTATCGATCTTGGCCATCGTCTCCCCCTCGAATTGAGGCACACATGCTGAAAGAATAAACATTCGATTATAGACGAAAGTACGGCCATCCGCCGGCCACGGGACTCCTTCTCAAACCACGGGAAAGGCCACCAGAGCAACTTGGCGGGGGATTCGCGCGCTGCGTGCAGACCCATGTACTCCGTTTTGGGCATGCTTCTACCATCCCTGCTGTATAGAAACTCCACTAATGGCTGCGAATAACCAGCTTTGATTGGCTGACACTTTCCGGATTCCCTATCCTTTATTTTAAGGATCGGGATTGCCTGTTTTACTGTGCCTTTGGCCCCATGACCCATGGTTGCCGCGCCCACCGCCTCCAAAAAAATCCCTTCCCGACCGGTCGTCTTTCCCGCGGCGCCGGGGTTTACCAGGACTCAACCAGGCTCCGGGCCCCTGACGGGCCCGGACGCGAAAACAAGGAGCGAATCATGCGCCACATCGTTGTTCTTGCCGCAAGCGCGATCCTCTTCGGGACTGTGCTGACTGCAGGTGCCGAGGAGTGGGAACTGGGTGAAGGCAACAAGGCCTTCCAGCATCTGCCGCAGTATCAATCGTATCTGAAGAATTACGACGATACGCAGATGACGGAATACGGTGGATCCGTACCGCACCGCAAGCATGACGACTTCAATCCGTTGCCGAAGGGGTACAAACACGCGCAGCCTTACCTGAAGAACCTCTGGCTCGGGTACCCCTTCAGCTACGAGTACGACCGGGCACGCGGCCACGTGTACTCGATCGAGGACGTGACCCACATTGACCGCATCAACCGATACAGCGAGCAGGCCGACTTGCCGACCACCTGCTGGAATTGCAAGACCAACACGATGCCCCAATTGCTGGAGGAGCACGGCGACGCCCTGTGGTCCATGAACTTCCATGACTTCCGGAAGATGCACGATCCGGCGCGACACAGCATCGGCTGCACCAACTGCCACGATCCCGCCAATCAGATGCGCCTGGCGATCACCAGCGTCCCGCTCGCCGAGGCCCTCGAGCGGCAGGGAAAGGACTGGCGCAACGCCTCGCGAGACGAGATGCGTTCCCTGGTCTGCGCCCAGTGCCACGTCGAGTATTACTTCGAGACGGCTGAGCATGGTGTCGCGGCCAAACCGCACTTCCCCTGGGACAAGGGCATGAACGCCGAGGACATCTATCGCTTCAAGGCGGATGGAGACCCCGAGCGCGACGGCTTCGAGGGCCAGTTCACCGACTGGGTGCACGCCGTGTCGAAGACCCCGATGATCAAGGTCCAGCACCCGGAATACGAGATGTTCCATGACAGTGTCCATGCCCAGGCCGGGGTGAGTTGCGCCGACTGCCACATGGCCCGCGTCACGGAAGGACCCATCCGGACCAGTTCACACCATTGGACCTCCCCGCTGAAGACCGACCAGATGATCCGCAACGCGTGCATGGGCTGCCATGCCGATCGCTCCCCTGCTGATCTTCGCGATCGGACCGTGTACAACCAGGAACGTGTCTGGAAACAGCTCAACATCGCGCAGGAGAAGTCGGTCCGCGCCCACGAGGCGGTGCGCCAGGCGATGGAGCACGGCTTCGCGGACGAGGAGATCCTGGACCAGGCCCGGGAGAAGGTGCGCAAGGGACAGTGGTTCTGGGACTACGTATCGGCCGAGAACAGCGCGGGCGCGCACAACCCGGTCAAAGCGCTGGACACGCTCGCCGCCTCGCAGCAGTACAGCGACGAGGCCGTGCAGCTCGCCATCCGCTCGACCAACTACGAGATCGCCGAGTCGATGGACAAGCCCATCAAGGAGCTCGTGCCCCCGATCCGCGAACACAGCCGCAAGCTCCAGCAAAGCCAGGAGCACCTCGACTCCCATGTTTGGCTGCAGTATCTGCCCCTGCTGCCCGAGGCCGAATTGGTCTGGGACGGCAACGAGCGGCTGCGTTGAGGATTCCCGGCGGGCGCCACGCCCGCCGGGGCGTCGTCAAAGTCCATTCGGGGAGTAAGAGGAAATGAAAAAGATCTGGATCGTTGTCCTCATTGCCGCCGTGCTGGCGCTTTTGGCGCTGGGCGGAACGGCCGGACACCAAGTGACCACCACGGACGCGTTCTGCAGTTCCTGCCATGCCTACGAAAAGGCATCCTGGGACCATGGCGTCCACCACAGTGTCGGCTGCCTGGACTGCCACACCGGCGGGTTCGTTCGCGACAAGACCCAAGGTTCGCGCAAGGTCTACCTGGTCTTCACCGGGCAAGTGGACCCCCACCACGACAGACTGCCCAGCTACCCGGACAAGACCATGTCCAACTGCATCGGCTGCCATATGACCGAGGAGGTCGCCGAGAAAAACCCGATCTACATGGAACGTCACTCGGAGTATCTCGTGGCTGCCGAGAACTGCATCGCGTGCCACGAGGGAGGCCATGTGCAGGAGATCCGGGACAAGCGCTACCTGGCCGTCCGGCGCGGGGAGCAGTGACGGCGCCGCCTGGGCCCACGAATATCCTTCGTGGGCCCGGGAAGCAAGGTCGACCGTCGCACTCGCGCATGCGACCTGTCTGTATCGGAAACAGAAACGGCCGCCGAGTCTCCCCGTGCGGCCGTTTTTGTCTGATGGCATCTGGTAGGCGCGATTGGACTCGAACCAACGACCCCCACCATGTCAAGGTGGTGCTCTAACCAGCTGAGCTACGCGCCTGGATCGTTCGAAGGGCGTATTCTACAGTCTTGGCCTGCGCTGTCAAAGATTTTATAAGCTTATGATCTTCGTCCATTTTCCCAAACACGGCAGAAAGCCTGACAATGGCTTCCGTCAGCGGGCAGGGATGCGTTGACCCCCGGCCCCGCGGGTCCTGGAGTTGCTATGCAGCCGGATTCTGCGTGTCCCTGGCTCTTTCCTTCCAATCGACAGGTGGTTCTATGCGTATTCTGGTTTCCGGCGGCACGGGTTTCATCGGGCAGGCCTTGTGTCCGCAACTGGCACAAGAAGGCCACGACGTCGTTGTCTGGAGTCGTCAGGCGAACCCGGATGTCGCCGAAGGCGTCTCCGCCATTCAGCGGCTCGACGAACTATCGGGCCCGGATCCGGATGCGGTCATCAATCTGGCCGGGGCGTCGATCGCGGACGGCCGCTGGACGGAGGCACGCAAGCGCCTCCTGGTGGACTCACGCTTGGAAACGACCGGAAAGCTGGTGGAATGGATGCGCGCAATGGAGAGCCCACCCAAGGCTCTGATTTCTGCCTCTGCCGTCGGCTACTACGGCGAGCAGGGTGACCGCGTGATCACCGAGGACACGCCACCGACGTCCGGTTTCACGCATGATCTCTGCGATCAGTGGGAGAACGAGGCGCTCAAGGCGGAGGCACTGGGCGTACGCGTCTGCCTGGTACGGACCGGCGTTGTGCTCGACCGCGACGGCGGAGCCCTGGCGAAGATGCTGCTTCCCTTCAAACTGGGCACCGGAGGGCGCCTGGGTTCCGGGGAACACTATTTCCCGTGGATCCACCGGGCAGACATCGTCGGCATCTACCAGTGGCTGGTGGAGAACGAACAGGCCTCGGGGGCCTACAATGCGAGCGCCCCGAAGCCGGTGACCAACGCCGAATTCACCCGCGCGCTGGGCAGGGCGCTGAAACGCCCCACCCTGCTCCCGATGCCCGAACCGGTACTGCGCCTCCTGTTCGGCGAGATGTCCGAACTGCTGCTCGTCAGCAACCGCATGATGCCGAAACGCCTGCTGGATGAAGGTTTCGAGTTCCGTTACCCGGAACTGAAACAGGCGCTTCACGCCATTTTGGGGTGAGCCGCATAGCCCGCTAGTGTCGGGCACCGCGGCCGTGCGGCGCGTTGAAATCGAGATCCGGACCACGGGGGATGATGCCGCTCGGGTTGAGGTGCTCGTGGCTCCCGAAGTAGTGCGTCTTGATGTGCTCCAGATTCAGCGTCTGCGCAATCCCCGGCACCTGGTAAAGCTCACGCGTGTAGGCCCACAGGTTCGGGTAGTCGACCAGCCGTCGCCGGTTGCACTTGAAGTGGCTGTAATACACGGCGTCGAAGCGCACCAGTGTGGTGAACAGGCGCCAGTCGGCCTCGGTAAGCCGGTCGCCCACCAGATAACGTTGGTATTCCAGGCGTTCCTCCAGCCAGTCCATGGTTTCGAACAGACGCTCGTAGGCGCGATCGTACGCCGCCTGCTCGCTGGCGAACCCGGCGCGATAGACCCCGTTGTTCAGGGTTTCGTAGACGCGTTCGTTCACCGCGTCGATCTCCCCGCGCAGCGTCTCGGGGTAGTAATCCTCCCGCCGGTCGGTCAGGTCGTCGAAGGCGCTGTTGAACATGCGGATGATCTCGGCGGACTCGTTGTTCACGATGGTGCGCCGCTCACGGTCCCACAGCACCGGCACCGTGACGATCCCGGTGTATTCGGGGTCGGCGAGCGTGTAGGCCTGGTGCAGGTATTCGAAGCCATGGAGGTGGTCTTCCGTACTGCCCGGGTAGGGGTGGAAGCTCCAGCCGGGCTCCAGCATGTACGGACTGACCACGGAGACCGTGATCAGATCCTCCAGCCCCTTCAGCGCCCGGAAAACCAGCGTACGATGCGCCCAGGGGCAGGCCAGGGACACGTACAGGTGATAGCGCCCGGCCTGTGCCGGAAACCCGCCCGCCCCGCTGGGCCCGGGGGAACCGTCGGGGGTGACCCAGTGGCGGAACTGCGAGTCCTTGCGAACGAACTCCCCCGCTTCGCTCTCCTCGTCCAACCAGTTGCTTTGAAGACGTCCGTCGATCATCAGGCTCATGTCCTCTCCCCTTTGTACTCGCGGCGCAGCTGCTGCGCCTACTCTTTACGGACCCGCATGCCTGCGCGCTGGTTCAAGCCCCGGGCCGCGCCCCGGTGGGACGATCATCTAAGATCCCCATGAACTCTGCCGGAGAAAATTGATGACCACTCCAACGGTACTGCAACTCTACCCGCCCCCGCACCGCGAGTGCGCGCTCGAAGGACTGTATCTCGAGCATCCGATGGGCCACCCGGACCAGCGTGACGAGCCCTTTGTCTACACCAACTTCGTCTCCAGCCTGGATGGCAGAATCGCCGTGGAGCACCCAAGAGAGCGGCGTCTCGCGGCGCCGAAGGCCATCACCAATGCCCGGGATTGGCGCCTGTTCCAGGAACTCGCCGCGCGTGCCGACGCACTGATCGTGAGCGCCAGCTTCCTGCGCAACCTGGCCGCAGGCACCGCCCAGGACAAGCTGCCGCTGAGCGACGATCCGATCTTTGCCGACCTCCACGACTGGCGCAGGAACCAGGGCATGACGCCGCAACCGGCATTGGTGATTCTCAGCCGCAGCCTGGACGTGCCGCTCGCGGAACTCGGCAGGATCACCGACCGTCCGGTCTATCTCGCGGTCGGACAACGGGTGGACCAGCAGGATCTGAAGGCGGCTGAGAAAACCGGACTCCGTGTCCTGACTGCCGGGTCCGGTGACACGGTCGAGGGCAAGGCCCTGATCGATGCACTGGGCAACGCAGGGTTTCGGCGCATCTATTCCATGGCGGGACCCAGGGTCCTGCACACGCTGCTGCGGGACCGGGTCCTCCACCGCCTGTACCTCACGCATTTCCATCGCGTGCTGGGCGGCCGTTCCTTCGACACCCTGCTGGAAGGCGATCCGCTGGCGACACCGGCATCGTTCGCCGTCGGATCCCTGTACTACGATCCCGTAGCTGAGAAGGACGTCGGCCAGTTCTTCGCCACGTATGACCTGCTCCCTGAAGATTCCGACCTGCGTTGACGCGGAAGCGCCTGGGGAGTGCGGGGGCTCGCCGCCGCTGTGGGGAGCTGGATGATCCGGCATCGAATAGCGGGAGCAAGCTTCCGCACTCCATAAGCTGAGGTGCAAGCCGTCATCCGCCCCGGCGGCGTGGGCCATAGCACAGGCGTGACCAGGACTTTCACGGTCAGGATTCCGGGCAATTGGACGGACCCAGCTGCCGTGGCAAGGTAGAGCCATGTTCAATCTGCGACGACCCGCGCTCCCGAGGGATCCGGAAGAGGAACGCGAGCGTATCCGGCGAGCGCTGGTACTGCCCCTGGTCGGCGTCGGCATCCTGGTGGCCATCCAATTGCTTCAGGGCCTGCTGAGTGGGGACTTCCTGCGCCTGGGCATCCTGCCGCGCGACCCTACCGGCGTGCTGGGCATCATCACCTCGCCCCTGATCCACGGCTCATGGGGCCACCTGATGGCCAACGTACCCGCCCTGTGGGTTCTTGCTGCCCTCAGCCTGTATGGCTTTCCCAAAGCAACCCGCATCGCGCTGCCGTTGATCTGGGTGATGGGCGGCCTCGGCGTCTGGCTGTTCGCGCGCGAAGCCTTCCACATCGGTGCCAGCGGCCTGACCCACGGGCTGATGTTCTTCGCAGTCGTGATCGGGATCCGGCGCCGCGACGCCCTGTCGATCGCACTGGCGCTCATTGTGCTGTTTCTGTACGGGAGCATGCTCTGGGGCGTGATCCCCAGCAGCCCCGGCATCTCCTTCGAGGCCCACCTGGCCGGCGCCGTCACCGGTGCGCTGTGCGGCTGGTTCCTCTACCGCCAGGATCCGTTCCCGGTCTACAGGCGCTATGACTGGGAAGACGAGGAGGAGGACGGCCCGGATTCGCACACGCTGAGTGGCGGGCGGGTCATCGACCTCGACGCTGGAGCCGGCGGCCAGGCGCAGGAGACACCGCGGCGAGGGCTCGAATCACCCGAAGACCCCCCAGACCGAGGCTAGTGGGCCGACCGCAGTTGGAACCGGGCTGGGTCGCGGTTCCCGCGCCCGCCAGAGCAGCAGGGGGAAACAATCCGCGTCGCACCTACGCATTCTCACGTAGGGCGTTTCCCGCTACCGCGTGCTGTACTCATGGTCAGTCCATTCGCTGGCGACCCGGTCTCGGCACTGCGCCAGGACCCGCATTCCGACCTCCAACCGGAAGACCCCAACCGCCCGTCACCATGGGGATCATCATGAATACCTTCGGTACCCGGCCCACTCCCATCCGACCCGCTCACCGGATCCCGGCCTGTCGATGGCCCCTGGCCGGGCCACCCGGCCCGCGCCTCCGCGGGAGAATCCTTTGTAGAACCATCGCGGGCTGCACACTCCTGCTCGCGCTCGGTCTCGCCGGGTGCTCACCGGTGGCGACAGGACAGACGATGAACGGTTTCGACGTCTCCCAGCGGGACATTCCGCTGGCTGAAATCCATCGCGGCGGGCCGCCGCGCGACGGCATCCCCGCCCTGACCGACCCCGAATTCGTGGCGGCCACGTCCGCCCATGGCCTGCAACCGGACGATCGCATCCTGGGACTCCACCGAAACGGCGTCAGCAAGGCCTACCCGCTTGGCATCATGAACTACCATGAGGTCGTGAACGATTTCGTCGCCGGCGAGGCGATCACCGTGACCTATTGCCCGCTTTGCTTCACCGGAGTGGCCTTCGAGGCAAGGACCGACGACGGCTCGCGGCGCCTGTTCGGTGTATCCGGGCTACTGTACAACTCCGCGGTCCTGCTCTACGACCGCGACAGCGAGTCTCTCTGGTCCCAGATCTCCGCAACGGCCGTGACCGGCCCCAGGATCGGTGAGCAACTGACGATGGTTCCGGTGGACAACACCACCTGGAGTGCGTGGCGGCGCGAACACCCGGACACCCAGGTGCTGTCCCGGAACACCAATTACGCACGCAACTACGACCGCGATCCCTATGCCGCCTACGCGGAGGACGATGCCCTGATGTTCCCGGTGGCATTCCGCATGCAGGGCAAGCATCCGAAGACCCCGGTGCTGGGCGTGCGCATCGAAGACCAGGCCCGCGCCTACCCCTTCCCCGCCTTCCCCGAAACCGGACGCCACCGCCTGGAGGACACCCTGGCTGGCCAGGAAATCACGCTGCTGATCGACGCCGATGCGCAGAGCGGTCGGGTCCTCGATGCCCGGGGCGAGGAGATGCCGAGCATGATCGCCTACTGGTTCGCCTGGTTCGCTTTTCACCCGCACACCGAACGCTACACTGGCGACCCGGCACCGCTGCCGCTGCCCGACGTCACCCGCGCCCCGTCGCTCCCCGATACGGATCAGACGTCGAGGTAAATGGGGGGCTCGTCAAGGGCGGCGGCCTGTTCACGCAGGGTCAGGATATGGTCCTCCCAATACCGCGTGGTGTAGAAGACCGGAAACGCCTGGACGAAAGCGGGATCGTCGGCGCGGCGTGCAAGCCAGGCTGCGTGGCGCAGGATGCGCAGTGTACGCAGCGGCGTGATCAGCGCCAGCTCGCGGCGGTCAAATCGCACGAAGGTCTCGTAACCCTCCAGCAGCGCCAGCATCTGGGAGGACATCTCCATCGCGTCGCCGGACAGAAACATCCAGAGATCCTGTACCGCAGGCCCGGTACAGGCGTCATCGAGGTCCACGAAGTGGGGGCCGGTCTCGGTCCACAGGATGTTACCGGGGTGCGTGTCGCCATGGAGGCGGATCTGCGGCACGGGGCCTGCCTCGGCAATCCGGCGCACGATGCGATCGAGGACGTCCGCACTGAGGTCGTCGTAGACCGATTCCAGCTCGACGGGGAGACGCTCGCTGGCGAGAACGTCTTCGCGTGCGATTTCGCCCAGTTCATCGGCGTCCAGGCGCTCACGAGCCTCGAAGTGTCCGGCGCGGCCAACCGCATGGATGCGCGCGATGAAGCGTCCGATGCGCACGAGGTTCTCGCGCTGCTCCAGGTCGGGAGTACGCCCGCCCTGCCGGGGATATAGGGCGAACAGAAAGCCCTGGTGGGGGTGCAGCGTCTCCCCCACGGCATCGGCCATCGGCGCGACGACAGGAACCTCCTGGGCCGCGAGTTCCAGCGCGAAGGCGTGTTCCTCACGGATGGCCGCCTCGGACCAGCGCCCCGGTCGATAGAACTTTACGACCACCGGCGCGGCATCCTCGATGCCGACCTGATAGACCCGGTTCTCGTAGCTGTTGAGCGCCAGCAACCGACCGTCTGCGCGCAGCCCGGTGGACTCCACGGCGTCCAGAATGACTTCCGGCTTCAGACGGGCATAGGGATGGACGCTCATACGCACAGTCTACGTTGCGCGCCCCCCAGGTGCGCGAAATACTCACCCCGCTCCGCTGACCCGTGCCCACAGTGGACGCTGCCTCGATCCGGGTCGGGCGGAGCCGCGCCTCCGGATTCACCCAGGCCGGCGATACGCATACACTACCCCAACAGCGCAACAGGAATTACCCAGCCTTGCGTCGTCGCCCCCTTCGCGTGCCGCAACCGGAGACGGCAGCGCAAAGGCGCCACGCCTGCTGCCCACGAACCATTCAACGGGGAAGAGATCATGAAGATTTCAGTCGTAGGAGCCGGGGGCAACGTCGGCGCAGCCGCGGCGCTGACCATTGCCCAACGCGATTTCGCCCAGGAGGTCGTGGCCATCGATCTCGAAATAAAGCGGGAGGACCGAACCTTCAATCCCGCCAAAGGCCGCGCCCTGGACCAGTGGCACACGTCACCAATCCACCTCTTCGACACCCGGGTCCATGGCACGACCGACTACGCCGCCACCAGCGATTCCGACATCTGCATCATTACCGCCGGCGTGCCGCGCCGGCCCGGGATGAGCCGCGACGACCTGCTCAGCACCAATGCCGAAATCGTCAGACCGGTGGCGGAAAAACTGGCCCATTACTCACCCGGGACCATCCTCATTGTGGTGTCGAACCCGCTCGATGCCATGACCTATGTCGCCTACAGGGCGAGCGGTCTGCCGGCGGAGCGGGTCATGGGCATGGCCGGTCTGCTGGATACGGCCCGCTTCCGCGCCTTTCTCGCCGAAGAACTCGCGGTCTCGCCGAAAGACATCCAGACGCAGATCCTGGGTGGCCACGGTGACACGATGGTGCCCCTGCCCCGTTACACGACCGTGGCCGGCATCCCGGTCACGCAACTGATCAGCGGGGAGAAACTGGACGCCATCATCGAACGGACAAAGTTCGGCGGTGGGGAATTCGTCGGCATCATGGGCACCTCCGCCTGGTACGCACCCGGCGCGGCGGCGGCGCAGATGGCGGAAGCGATCGCCCTGGACCAGAACCGGATCTTCCCCTGCGCCGCCTGGTTGACCGGACAGTACGGCCTGAAAGACCTGTTCGTGGGTGTGCCGGTCAAGCTGGGCAAGGGCGGAATCAAGCAGATACTGGAACTGGAGCTCGACGCGGACGAGAAGGCGCTGCTCGAGACGTCGGCCCAGGACGTGCGCCGCTCATTCGAGGACCTCGGACGCTTGATGCAGTTCTGACGGCCGCGGTGCCGGGGCTCTTCAGGTCGTCTCCAGGGACCGAAAAACGCCTCGATTACCCGTTCAGGGCAGGGTCGGCAGACCCCGTCCTGGAGGAAAACGCAGAAAAAACTGGTAGTTTGGGTGAATTCCGGTTGATAATGGGGGCGAGGTAACAGTATCGGGCGCTATATCGCGTTAGGCGACAGTTCAGGCATGGTCTTGCAGATTCCAATCCTTCGTCTGTTCCAGGCATTACGGAATGAGGGCATACAGCCCTTGTCGACCTGGTAGCCCTTCAGTATTTCCTCGCAATCGATCGACAACAATTACACAGCACAGGTAAAAGAAATGGCTACAGGTACAGTGAAGTGGTTCAGTGACGAAAAGGGTTTTGGTTTCATCTCCCCGTCCGATGGTTCGAAAGACGTCTTTGTTCACCATAGCGCCATCCAGGGCAGCGGCTTCAAGTCGCTGGCGGAAGGCCAGACCGTGTCCTTCGACGTCGAGCAGGGTCCCAAGGGTCCCAGCGCTGCCAACGTCAAGCCCGAGTAAACCGGGCAGTCCGGGCGCATGACGCCTGGAGTGGAAAGTCCCGCCCTGTGCGGGACTTTTTTATGCAGCCCTTGCGTCTGCTTTCATGCACGTTGCCGGGTGCATGAGTCCGGGTCCCCGTCCTGACCCTCACGCCAAAAGTCACCACCGATCAACGAGGTATACGATGCCCAACGAACGCTGCAGGCAGATGGAGCAACTGTCCCGCGAGCACGACGAGGGGATGGCCTTTGCGGACCGGATCTCCGAGCTGGCCAGCGATGGCAGCGAGGAGAGCCTTGCGGAGGGAGTCAGGCTGGTCCAGGCGTACTACCAGGAAGAACTGGAACAGCATCTGCAGCACGAGGAGCAGACGATCTTCGCGCCGATCGTGCAGTTTCATCGGGAGCATTTTTCCCTTTGCGTCCGATTGGGCACCGAGCACGGACTCTTGCGGACCATGGCCACGGGCATGCGCCTCGAGACCGCGCAAAGGGATCTGCCGGCCTTCGCCGACATCCTGAGGAAGCACACCGTGGCCGAGGAGGAGGAGCTGTTGCCTCTGGTCGAATCGCTGTTCACGCCCGAGCAACTCGATGCCGTGATGCATTTCACGCCTCTGCCCGGAACCCCGCATGGCCGCGGCCCGGCCAACTGAGCGACCCCGGCACCTCGACACGAGAGCCACCTTCCAGGACATGGACGATCACGACATCGACGACGCCCCGGCGCTCCCCAGCAAGTCCCAGCGCAAGCGGGAAAGCAACGCGCTGCAGGATCTCGGCCGGGCGCTGGTGAAACTTCCCGAGGAGCGCGTCAGGCGGCTGGACCTACCCGACGCGCTGCGCGTTGCCGTGCTGGAGGCCCAGCGCATCCAGAGCCACGGCGCATTGCGTCGGCAGATGCAATACATCGGGAAGCTGATGCGCGATGTCGATGCCGATCCGATTGCCGGTCAGCTCGCAGAGATCCGCGGCACATCCGATCGCGCCAAGGCGGCGTTTCACGCGCTGGAACACTGGCGGGACCGACTGCTGGCCGATGATCAGGCACTCACCGAGTGGCTGGCCCGCCACCCGGAATGTGACATCCAGCAACTGCGTCAATTGATACGGAACGCCCGCAAGGAGGCTGCCCAGGGCAATCCCCCGCGTTCCAGCCGCGCACTGTTCCGCATGCTGGCGCAGGCCAGCGACGCGTCTCAGGGCGACGATACGGAATCGGGATAGTCCTGTAGGTCGGGTTAGCGCAGCGTAACCCGACGACGTGCCGGGGACGACGCTATTTTGCGCCCATGGGTGGGGTGCGAGGCTGTAGGTCGGGTTAGCGTAGCGTAACCCGACGAGCCGGGAAGGACTCATGGAGTGCGGGAGCTTCCTCCCGCTATGCGGCTTCGGCGATGATCCAGTGCCCACAGCGGCGGCAAGCCGCCGCACTCGACAGGCGCTTGCGCTTTCATCACTCGCGACACCGCGCTCCGCGGCCATGGGCATTAAACGGCTTCCTCGGTAGGCTTTTCTGTTCCAAAGGCCACGGAATCCCGCAA
>NZ_REBW01000086.1 GCF_007692535.1 Thioalkalivibrio sp.
TAAATCCTGCAATGCAGTGCCAGTATTTGTTGTCGGATCGGCGCGACGGAGTAGTCTGCGGTTGACCTGTTAGTCGGAACCAGATCATGAAACAGTCCGCCGATGATCCGCAGCGCCCCGTCGAGCCACCCGGTCTTGAACGCGCCATCTGGCGTAAATTGCCGCATGCGGCCATTGCCAGCACGCTGATTCCGCTCCTGTTTTACCTTTACGTGCTGTATTTCCCCCCGGTGTCCGACGGCGGCAGCGTGGAGAAGACCGTGATGTCGGCCGGCATTGCGGCCATCGCCATTGCTGTGACGCTGTGGACCGCGATATTTACCGTCGCCATCGGCTGCTGGATTGTGATGGTGATGAAAGGCCCGGCGAAATACGCCGACAGCTACGAGCTCAGTGACGCCGAACAGCCGCGCGAAGAAATGCATGAGGACACCCGGCCCACCAGCGAGTCGGGCAAAAAATACCAATTGGAAGCCTGAATTTGCGCATCGGCTTCATGCCGCTTCGTGCGCGATGACGGGCTCGTCGAACGCCTCGATTTTCTCGTCTGGCTGGCGTTCCTGGAGACGCTGACCGGCGCCACGCCGCCGTTGTCAAGCCCGGCGGGCACCGACTTGGCCTGCTGAACCAGGATCTTCTATCTTTGAAAGGACACCCATTGCGCCCCCCAGGGGGCGTGTCGGAGGTCCTTGTAATGAATGATTCCGGAACGGCCGCACGAAGCATTACGGTACGCGCACGCCGCGCCCGCAAGTGGTCGCTGGTGACACTGCTGCTCGGCAGCCTGCTCGCATTGCCGTTGTCGTCGGAAATGCCCACTGGCGTGGAGGACCGGCTGGCCTATGAGCGGAACACCATCGAGGTGGTCCGCGAGGTCGCCGCCTCGGTCGTCGCGGTACGCGTGAGGGCGAATGGCGAACCGGCCGAGGCCGCGGGCGAAGGACAGCGATTCGCCGGGGGCAGCGGTTTCGTCGTCGATGGCAACGGCCGCATCATCACCAACTTCCACGTGGTGGCTCTGGTACTGGGCGAAGCCACCGAAGAGGAGGTGGACCTGGCGCCCGGCGCCACGCTGACGGTTTCGTTCCTGGGCAGCCCCGACAAGGAACATCCCGTGCGGGTAGTGGGTGCCAATCCGGATGTCGATCTTGCACTGCTGGAGTTGCGGGAGCCGGATCAGGCCCCGGAAGTGGAACCGATACCGCTCGCCGACTCGGACCGGGTCGAGGTCGGCCAGAAGGCGATCGCGATCGGCAATCCCTTCGGTCTCCACTCGACAGTGACTGCGGGAATCATTTCGGCGGTGGAGCGCCAGCAACCAGGCGTGGTCGGCATCGAAATCCCCTATATCCAGACCGACGCTGCAATCAATCCGGGAAATTCGGGCGGTCCGCTGCTGAACTCCGCCGGCGAGGTGGTCGGCATCAACAACACGATCCTCGCGCCGGCCGGCGCCTTCGCCGGGATTGGGCTGGCAGTGCCCAGTAACCTGCTCGCCGAGGCCATGGCCGAACTCCGGGCCGGAGGGCTCTCCGGGTTTGCCGCCGCGGCCGCGCAGCTTCCCGACCGGCCGCGGCTGGGTCTGCAGATCGCCCTGCAGGTTGCGGCTTATCCGCGCGCGCTGCGCGAACAGCTGGGTCTGCCGTCCCATGGCGTGGTGGTCACCGACGTGGCCGACGGCGGTCCGGCGGACCGGGCAGGCATCCAGGGTCCGGAGGCAATCGTGCTGGTCGACGGTGAGCCGTTCCCCGTCGGGATGGACGTGATCATCGAGGTCGAGGATGAGCCGGTGCATCGGCCGATCGACCTGCAGCGCCTGATCCTGGACCGTGAAGAGGGGGACGTTGTGACCGTGAAGGTCTGGCGTGACGGCAGCGAGCTGACCTTCGACATCGAACTCGAGGTCGTGCCCGTAGAGTCCGACTGACCCTCGCCTGCACCGTCGCTGCGCCGTTGGCGGCATCGTGGCCGCCGCGGTGCCCGCGTCGCGGGCGGACATCGGTCTGGTCGACCGCCTGAGGCATATGATCACAGTGGATGACTGGCACCCGAAGCAGCCACTCAGGCTCGGGCCAGCGCCACTGCGCCCACCCAGGCCGCGCCCGCCTTGCGCACCTCCCGCGCAAGCACAGTGAGCGTGGTTCCGGTCGTCATCACGTCGTCCACCAGCAGCACCCGGAGCCCGGAAAGATCCCGCTCCACCGCAAAGGCGCCGCGCAGATTGGCCTTGCGCGCCCGGCGGCTCAGCCCCTGCTGACTTGGTGTGGCGACGATACGCCGGACAGCACGCTTCTCCAGCCGAAGCCCACGGGTACGGCATAGCACCCGTGCCAATTGCTCGGCCTGGTTGAACCCCCGCTGCGCCAACCGCTGCCCGTGCAGTGGCACCGGGATCACGCAATCCACGTCCAGCGTCGCGTCCGCGGCCAGGTGATCGGACAGAAGCCTGGCCAACGGACGCCCGAGCTGCGGCCGCCCTCCACTCTTGTAACCCAGCAGCAGCTGGATCAGCGGCCAGGCATACGCGAAGGGCACCCACACCGCATCCAGCGGCGGAGGCGCGCGTTGACAGGCAGCGCAGGAACCGGCAACCGGAAGCGGCTCGGCGCAGGTTGGGCAGGAAGGTCCCGACTGCACCAGGTCCGCGGTGCAGGCCGCGCAGATGCCACTGCCGGACGGGGCCAGGCAGAGTACGCAGCGATCCGGGTACAACCATTCCAGGATCGCTCCCGCCCAGGCGGAGATCGATCGGACCCGGGGACCGGATGCGGCTATGGGGAATTCTGGGTCGGATACCGGCACGGTGCTAAGATAACGGTTTTTCCGGATGGCCCTTCATGGCAACCAAGACCGTCTCCGGGCGTTCCTGCCGCCGCGCCGCCTCGACCTTCGACTGGGGGAATCTCATCGCCGTCTCCCTGGCTGGTGTACCGCTGTTCCTTGTCAGCGGCGAGGTGGGCATCGCCACCATCATCGCCGCGATCATGGGGATCGTACCACTGATCTTCTGGTTCGGCGCCTCGATGATGGTGTACGCGATGTGCCGCCACCATCCGGAAGACCGCGTCGGGCAGTTCACCCAGTGGGCCGCCTACCGCTACTACGGGCTCATGGGATCGCTGATCGTGGTGGCGACCTTCTTTCCGCCCGACCTGAATTATTACCGGGGCTACTGGGTGGTGGCTGCGGCCATCCTGATTCCCTGGACGATCGTTGCCCTGACCCGCATCTACCGGGAGGACTGGAGCGACGTGAAGATCGAGGTCGAACCCGAGGAAGATACCGAATGAATCCCATCCGACACGACTGGACGATCGAAGAGATCGAGTCCCTGCTGGACCTGCCCTTCAGCGACCTGATCTTCCGGGCACAGGGCGTCCACCGGGAGCGTTTCGACCCGAACCGGGTACAGGTCAGCACGCTGCTGTCGATCAAGACCGGCGCCTGTCCGGAGGATTGCGGCTACTGCCCGCAGAGCGCCCATCACGATGTCGCGCTGGAACGCGAGCGCCTGCTGCCGCTGGACGAAGTGCTGGAGGCGGCCCGGGGCGCCCGCGAGAAGGGAGCCACCCGCTTCTGCATGGGCGCCGCGTGGCGCAACCCAACCGACCGGAACCTGGAGCGGGTGATCGAAATGGTGCAGGCCGTGCGCGAACAGGGCCTCGAGACCTGCATGACGCTGGGCATGCTGACCCCGGAGCAGGCGCAGCGTCTGGCCGAGGCCGGCCTCGACTATTACAACCACAACCTGGACACCTCCCCCGAGTTCTACGGCGAGGTCATCGGCACACGCACCTACCAGGAACGTCTGGATACGCTGGAACACGTGCGCGCCGCGGGCATGAACGTCTGCACCGGCGGCATCCTCGGCATGGGCGAGTCGCGCCGGGATCGTGCCGGCCTGCTCCAGCAACTCGCCAATCTCCCGCGTCACCCGGAATCCGTGCCCATCAACCAGCTGGTACAGGTCGAGGGAACCCCACTGTTCGGTGTCGAGGGCCTGGATCCCTTCGAATTCGTCCGCACCGTCGCCGTGGCGCGCATTCTGATGCCCGGGGCACACGTCCGGCTATCGGCCGGGCGCACCGACATGAACGACGAGATGCAGGCCCTGTGCTTCCTGGCCGGCGCCAACTCGATCTTCTACGGCGAACAACTCCTGACCACCCCGAATCCGGACCAGGATCGCGATCAGGCCCTGTTCCGACGCCTCGGTATCCTGCCCGAGGCAGCAGACGCGCCGATGAGTGCGGTCGGCGAGCCTTTGTCGGAGCCAAGGGAACAGGTACGGCACATCTGACCGGGGCCTCGACGGAACGCGCCAGGCAGCCATGTTTCAGGACCCCATCCCAATCCGCTTCGGGCGCGAGGCCCGACCTGATGCGGTCGCCCCCCTGCCCGGCAGCCGCCGGCGCAAAGGCGGCTGCAAGTCGCGCGCCTGCACCTCCGGGAGACTGTCTTGACGACGGCTGCGGAAGAGCGTCTGCGCGAACGCCTGGATGCGGTCCGTGCCGCCGGGCGCTGGCGCATGCCGCGGGTGCTGGAGGGCCGGCAGGCGCCGGAGCAGGTCGTCGACGGGCGCAGGGTCCTGGCCTTCTGCTCCAACGATTATCTCGGGCTGGCGTCCGACCCCCGGGTCACCGACGCCGCCCGTACCGCGATCGAGCGGTACGGACTCGGAGCCGGGGCGGCGCACCTGGTCAACGGCCACACCCGCGCGCATGCCGAACTGGAGGAAGCTCTGGCGGATTTCACCGGCCGTCCACGGGCGCTGCTGTTCTCGACCGGGTACATGGCCAACCTCGGTGTGCTGCAGGCGCTGGCGGGGCGTCGTGACGCGGTGCTGGAAGACCGCCTGAATCACGCCTCGCTGATCGATGCGAGCCGCCTGGCCGGCTGCCGTGTGCGTCGTTACCGGCACGCGGATGCGGAGCATGCCGCCTCCCTGCTCGCCGCAACGGCGCCAGGGCAATCCAGCATCATCGCCACGGACGGGGTGTTTTCGATGGACGGCGATCTTGCCCCGCTGCCCGCGCTTGCCGATGCCGCGCGGCGGCGGGGTGCCTGGCTGATGGTCGACGACGCCCACGGCCTTGGCGTGCTCGGCGATCAGGGCGGCGGCAGTTGCGAGCATTTCGGCCTGTCTCCCGACGAGGTTCCGATACTGATGGGGACGCTGGGCAAGGCCTTCGGCACCGCCGGCGCCTTCGTCGCCGGCAGCACCACACTGATCGAGGGACTGGTGCAATTTGCGCGCACCTACATCTACACCACGGCCATGCCCGCGGCGCTGGCAGCCGCCACCCGCGTATCGCTCGACATCGCGCGCAGCGAAGGCTGGCGCCGGGAACACCTGCGTGCACTCATCCAACGCCTGCAGCAAGGTTTCGCCCAGCTGGGCCTGCCGGTGCCGGCGAGCCCGACACCCATCCAACCGTTGCTCCTGGGATCGTCCCGGCTCGCCAGCGAGACCGCCGCCGCGCTGCTCGAGGCAGGCGTCCTGGTGCCCGCCATCCGGCCCCCGACCGTGCCGGAGGGTACGGCCCGACTGCGGATCACCTTGTCCGCAAGCCATTCGGAGACCCAGGTCGATCGGCTGCTGGAGACCCTGGAACGGGTGCTGGCACGGACCCGCACGGCATATCAGCAAGCCCTTTGACGTCAATCAATCAATACCTGTCCTGATGATCAACAATCCTCCGCAGGCAAGGAAAATCGCATTGGCCGCAGCGAAACCGCCAGAATATTCTCCTGCAAGGCAGGCTCCTACGGGTCCCTGCCCTTGTAGGAGCGCGCCTTGCGCGCGAAGGGATCCTCTGCGGAGCTTCCGTGCCACTCAGGATACCTGTCGTTGGACCATCCGTACCGGAGCCGTTTGCAATGCCTGCGAAGATCATCACCATCATTGTCACCAAGGGTACGCTGGACGCAGCCTACCCGCCCTTCATCCTCGCCTCGACGGCGACCGCTCTTGGTTACGAGTGCCGGATGTTCTTCACGTTTTACGGGCTCCGGCTGCTGAAGCAGGACCTGCAGTATCTGGACATGAGCCCGCTGGGTAACCCCGCCATCGCAACACGGATGCCGGTCGTGCTGCAGCTGCTTCCGGGCATGCAGGGTCTCTTCACGAGGAAGATGCGGGCGAGACTGGAGGCCAAGGGGGTCGCGGACATCGCCGAACTGCGCCAGCTATGCCTGGACGCCGAGGTGCGGATGTTCGCGTGCCAGATGACCGCCGAACTCCACGCCTACCGCAAGCAGGATCTCATCAAGGGAATCGAGTTCGCGGGCGCGGCCACCTTTTTCGACTCCGCGGGCGAATCCAACATCTGCCTGTACACCTGAAACGCGCAGACCCCTGTCGCCGCGGGCACACAGGCACGAGCGGGCCTGCGCTCAGCCCGCGTCCGCGGCGGCCTGCCGCGCCTCCAGGATCGCGGCAACCTCCGCGTCCTGCAGCACGATGGGGTTGGTCTTCATGCTGGAACCCCGGCTGTTGGCAACGATCCGGGGATGATCCCCGGCGGTGATCCCGAAGCGGTCCAGGGTCGGCAGATCCAGCAGCCCCGTCCACGCCTCCAGCCGCTCGACCAGGGCGGCGCGGGCATCGCCGTCATCAAGAGAGTCCCGGCCCGTCAGCAGGCGGCCCACGACGGCATACCGCGCCAGCGCGGGATGTCCCGGGTCGCGCTCGGACAGGGCCCGGATATTCACCGCGGTGGCGGCAGCCACCAGTGTGCCGCAGGCCACACCGTGCGGGATCGGGAAGAAGGCGCCCAGCGGCGCCGCCAGACCGTGGACGGACCCCAACCCGGTCTGCGCGAGGGTGATGCCGGACAGCAGCGATGCATAGGCCATTCCGGCCCGGGCCGTGGCGTTTCCGGGGTCGCGATACAGCGCGAGCAGGCTGTCGCGCGCATGGGCCATCCCGTCCAGGGCCAGCGCATCGCAGAAGGGGTTCGCGCGCAGCGAGAGATAGGACTCCAGCAACTGGGTCAAGGCATCCATTCCGTTGCCGGCAATTACCCCTGGCGCGCAGGTCGCGAGGAAATCGGGATCGACCACCGCGTGCTCCGGCACCAGGCGTTCATCCCGGAAGGATTTCTTGTAGGCGCCCGATCCGTGCGTGCTGAGCACCGCGTTCTTGGTCGCCTCCGAGCCCGTCCCGGCGGTGGTCGGCGCCGCGATGAAGGGCAGTGCCGGACCACGATAGGGCCGCTCCGGACCGACGCCCTCGAGGTGATCGAGCACCGTGTTGCCCGGAAGCAGCAGGCCGGCGATCGCCTTGCCGGCATCCAGCGCGCTGCCGCCGCCGATCGCGACCACCACCGAGACATTGCGGCCCCGATAGCGCTGTACAGCCGCATCGATGCCCTCGGGAGAGGGTTCGCCGGAGATGCGGTGACCGATCACGTCCAGACCCTGGGCCGCGAAACCGGCCTCGAGTTCCGGCCAGAACGGACCCTGCAGCAGCGAACGGCTGCCCGTCACCAACAGCACCCGCCTGCCGAAACCAGCCGCCAGCGCCGGCAGCCTGTGCCGCACACCGGCCCCGAACTCGATCCGTGGCAGGCGCGCGATCGCAAAATCCCTCGCCATGCTCGTCCCCCTTGCTGTTATCACCACATCACCGGTGGCCGACCCGTGTCAGATCAGCCCCCGCTCGGCAAACGACAGGGTCTCGTCGGCGACGATCACGTGATCGAGCACCCGCACATCGACCAGACCCAGCGCCTCCTGCAATCGTCGCGTGATCGCCTCGTCGGCTCGCGACGGCTCGGCCACCCCGGAGGGGTGATTATGCGCAAGGATCACCGCTGCGGCGTTGTGGTGCAACACCCGGCGCACGACCTCGCGCGGGTGCACGCTGGCCCCGTCGATGGTGCCGCGAAACAGTTCCTCGAAAGCGAGCACGCGGTGCCGGTTATCGAGAAAAAGGCAGGCGAAGACTTCGAACGGATAGTCGCGGAGCCGGGCGGCGAGAAAGGTCCGGGTCGCCACCGGCGAGGTGATCGCATCGCCCCGCTGCAGCGTGGCGGCGAGGTGCCTGCGCCCCATCTCCAGCACGGCCCGCAGCTGGGCATATTTCGCCATGCCAAGCCCACGGGCGTCGCAAAAGGCCTTCTGGTCGGCCTGCAGCAGCGGTCGCAGGCCACCGAAGTGGGTCAACAGGTCGCGCGCGAGGTCCACCGCGCTCTTTCCCGAGACCCCGGTGCGCAGGAAGATCGCCAGCAGTTCGGCATCGGACAGTGCGTCCGGCCCGCGCAGCAGCAGTTTTTCCCGGGGACGTTCCTCTACCGGCCAATCGGAAATCGCCATCACCACCTCCCTGTGGCTGTTCGTCAATCCCTGCTTCTTACCACGCGACAACGGACAAGCCAAGACCAGCGGGGGACCTTCGCCACGAAGAGACAGCGCTCGCTTCGCGGTGAAAACCCGACTGGGGTAAGCTTCCGCGATGAAAACCGGGGGCAAACCGAACATCCTGCTGGGCGTCAGCGGCGGCATCGCGGCCTACAAGGCCTGCGAACTGGTGCGACGCCTGCGCGACGCCGGCTGCGAGGTGCGTGTGGTGATGACGCGGGCGGCCACGGCCTTCGTCACGCCGCTGACCTTTCAGGCCCTGTCCGGGCAGCCGGTGCGCATGGACCTGCTGGACGCGGAGGCGGAGAGCGGCATGGACCACATCGCGCTGGCCCGATGGGCGGACCGGGTGGTGATCGCCCCCGCCAGCGCAAACCTGATGGCCCGACTCGCGGCGGGCATGGCCGACGACCTGCTGACCACGCTTTGCCTGGCCACCGAGGCCCCGCTGCTGCTCGCGCCAGCCATGAATCGGGTGATGTGGGCCCACCCTGCGACCCGTGCCAACACCGAGCGCCTGCTGACCCGTGGGGTCCGGATGGTCGGACCCGAATCCGGCAGCCAGGCCTGCGGTGAGGAGGGTGCCGGACGCATGGCCGAACCCGCCAGCATCCTGCATGCGTTGCTGGGTCCGGGATCCGGTTCCCTGTCCGGACGCCGGGTGCTGATCACCGCGGGCCCGACCCACGAGCCGATCGATCCGGTGCGCTTCGTCGGCAACCGGAGCTCCGGGCGCATGGGCGTCGCGCTGGCGACGGCAGCGCGCGATGCCGGGGCCGAGGTCTGTCTGGTGCACGGACCACTTGCAGTGGAACCACCCGCCGGGGTCGAGGCGGTGCCGGTAGAGACCGCCGAGGCGATGCGCGTCGCGGTACTGGAACGTCTCGATGACCGAGACCTGTTCATCGCCGCGGCGGCAGTGGCCGACTACCGGCCGCGCGAGGTGGCCGGCCAGAAGCTGAAGAAGGACGCGCCGACACTGACCCTCGAGCTGATCCGCAATCCGGATATCCTCGCCGAGGTGGCCTCGCGGCGTCCGCGCCCCTTCGTCGTCGGCTTCGCTGCCGAGACCACGGACCTGCGTGGAAACGCGCTGGCGAAGCTGGCGCGAAAGGGCCTGGACCTGATCGCTGCGAACGACGTCTCCGCGGGACAGGGGATCGGACGGCCCACCAACGCGCTGTCGGTGTTCTGGCAAGGCGGTGAGCGTCTGTTTCCGGAACAGCCCAAGGCCGACCTGGCGCGCGCCCTGATCGATCTGATCACCGAGCGCATGGAGCGCAGCGGCGCAGATCCTTCCACCACCTGAACCGGAGTCCCGGGCATGCCCCCACCCGAAATCGCGCTGAAGATCCTCGACCCCCGCATCGGGCGGGATTTTCCCCTGCCCGAGGCCGCCACCCACGGCTCGGCCGGTGTGGATCTGCGCGCCCTGCTCGATACGGATCATGAGCTGCAACCCGGCGCGACCCTGTTGATCCCGACCGGGCTTGCGATGCACATCGAAGACCCGGGCTACGCGGCGATGATCCTGCCGCGCTCGGGCCTTGGCCACAAGCACGGCATCGTCCTCGGCAACCTGGTCGGGCTGATCGACTCCGACTACCAGGGCCCGCTGATGGTCTCCTGCTGGAACCGCGGCGACCGACCGTTCCTGATCACTGTCGGCGAGCGCATCGCGCAGCTGGTGGTCGTGCCGGTGGTGCAGCCCCGGTTCCGGGTGGTCGACGACTTCGCCGAAAGCCAGCGCGGCAGCGGGGGCTTCGGCTCGTCCGGCCGGCACTGAATCGCCCAGGCACCGTCCGTGCCCGCCGCAGGCCGCCGGGCTTGTTGGCAGCCTGTGGGACTCAGGCTGCTAGAATGCGCGCTTCATCCGTCTCCGAGCCCATCGATGGACAAGACCACCGCCCAATCCGTCGCACATGTACTGATCGAGGCGCTGCCCTACATCCAGCGCTTCGCCGGCAAGACCATCGTGATCAAGTACGGTGGCAACGCGATGACCGAGGAACACCTGAAGGCGGGTTTCGCGCGCGACATCGTGTTGCTGAAGCAGGTCGGCGTCAACCCCGTGGTGGTGCACGGCGGCGGACCGCAGATCGGCAGCCTGCTGAAGCGGCTGGGCAAGGTCTCGGAGTTCGTCCACGGCCTGCGCGTGACCGACCGCGAGACCATGGATGTGGTGCAAATGGTGCTCGGCGGCCTGGTGAACCAGGAGATCGTTTCCCTGATCAACCGCTTCGGTGGCCGCGCCGTGGGACTGACGGGCAAAGACGGGCAGATGATCCGCGCCCGGCCCCTGCGTGAACTGAACGGCCCCGACGGCATGACGGCGGTGGACCTCGGCATGGTCGGCGAAGTCGAGAGCGTCGATCCGGCCATCGTCCACAACCTGGACAAGAGCGCCTTCATCCCCGTCATCGCCCCGATCGGCTTCGACCGGGACGGCAACGCCTACAACATCAACGCCGACACCGCGGCGGAAAAACTGGCCGTCGTCCTGGATGCGGAAAAGCTGTTCCTGCTCACCAATACGCCCGGGGTGCTGAACGCCCAAGGCGAGCTGATCCCGCGACTGACGGCCGCGGAAGTGGACGAGATGATCCGCAGCGGGGTGATCCATGGGGGCATGATCCCGAAGATCCGCTGCGCGCTGGACGCCGTACGCAGTGGCGTCACCGCCACCCACATCGTCGATGGGCGCGTCGAGCACGCGGTGTTGCTGGAACTGCTGACCAACGAGGGCGTGGGCACCCTGATCAGTCGCTAGTTTCGGTTCGGCACCACGAAACGCTCGAAATCGCGGATGTCCGTCTCGGCATGCCCCCGGATCGCGTTCATCGCCTCTTGCTGACGCTGCTGGAAGAGCTGCTCCCTCTCGATACGCTGGTTGAGGTCCGCGAGTTCGCTCCGGTAACGCTGGAGGTCACCGGAGTCGGCCGGCGCGCGCTCGATCTGGGCGGCAATACGCTCGCGCTCGCGCCGCAACGTTGCCTCCTGGTCCCTGCTGAGCAGCAGGGTATTCTCGACCATGGTCAGGCGCCGGTCGCGCTGCTCGAGGATCTCGTCGACACTGGCATAGGCTCGATGCAGTTGCCGCGCCCTCGCCTCCCGGGCGACCACCTCGGCCTGATGGCGCGCGCGCTCCTCTTTGCGCTGCAGGGCCTCCTGCTTCTGCCGCTCGCGCGCCTCGGCGTCGCGCGCGCGCTCCTCGGCCGTTGGCGGGGCCGGGCGGACCTGCCGCTCAAGCCCCTGGGCATCCAGCACCCGCATCTCCCGTTGCGACGCCGCGGGTGGCGGGGTTGTCGAATAATGCACGATGCCGCCGTCATCCACCCAGCGGTAGATGCGGGCGTCCAGCGGGGGAACCAGGAAGATCAATGGCAAAAGCAGCGCCAACCTGCGTATCGTCTGTCTCATGTCCCTCCTCGATCACCTGGGTCTGGTGCTGATTGCGCTGGTCGCAAACGGTCTGTCGGCACTTGCCGGCGGCGGCGCCGGCCTGCTCCAGCTGCCGGCACTGATCTTTCTCGGACTCCCGTTTCCGGTCGCCCTCGCCACGCACAAGATCGCCTCTGTAGCTCTAGGTATCGGCGCGAGTCTGCGACACTTGAGGCAAAGCACCTTCGAGACCAGGCGGCTGGTGCTGATCCTCGCCACCGGTCTGCCCGGCGTGGTGCTCGGAGCCCTGCTGGTCCTCGAGATCCCTCCGCGCGCCGGCGAGATCGCGCTCGGTGCGCTCACCATCGGGCTCGGCTGGTACTCCTGGCGACGACCACAGCTCGGCCAGCAGGTGGTCGTGGTCGCCGGGGGCACCGCGCACGCGCTGAACGGCGCCCTCGGCCTGTTCCTGATCGGCGTATTGAACGGCTCGCTGACCTCCGGAACGGGACTGATGGTGACCCTGTGGCTGGTGCGCTGGTACGGGCTGTCCTATACCCAGGCCGTGGCCTACACCCTGGTGCTGGTCGGACTGTTCTGGAACGGCACCGGGGCGCTGGTACTCGGGACCCTGGGCGAAGTGCGCTGGGACTGGCTGCCCGCCTTGCTGATCGGAAGTTTCGCCGGCGGTTATCTCGGCAGCAGCCTCGCCCTCCGCTACGGCAACCGCCTGGTCAAGCGGGTCTTCGAGGTCGTGACCGTCCTCACCGGCCTGGCCCTGCTTCTGCCCTGGCCATGACCGTCATCCGGAGGATTCCGGGAGCGCCGAAGCCTGCTCCCACCTTGCAGCGGCAGGCATTCAGCGCTGGTGCATTCCCCGGCGTTCCGCCGGGACGTCACAGCGGTTCAGAATGTCGAAGTACTCCACCGCCTCCAGGATGCCACGCGCGTGCATGGCCTCGGAGAAGTAGATCCGTTCGAACCCGCGGAGCTTGTCCAACTCCGGATGGTGGTTGCCCACCACCACCCCCAGCAGCCGCCCGCGCAGCATGTCCTCGTCGTTTCCCGAGTCGCCGGCAACCAGCACCTGCTGCAGGGGAATGGCCCATTTGTCCGCAATGTAGCGGACCGCAAGACCCTTGGAGGCCCGTACCGGCAGCACGTCCAGAAACATGCCGTGCGAATGGATCACGCGGGCATGAAGATCCGCCTGGTACAACAGGCGCTCGATCGCCGGGACACCCTCGAACTCCTCCGGATCGACGAAGAAACTGAGCTTGAACGGGCGCTGGTCGACATCGGGCTGGAGGATCAGTTTCATCTGCTGCGCCAGCAGGTCGCGCAGACGCTCCGGCTCCCAGCGATGGCTGATGTGCCGCTCCCATCCCTTGTCCGGTGTGGCCTCGGCACCGTAGTTGATCTCCGTCCCAACGGAGGTGATCCAGACGTCGGGTGCCGGGACGCCGTGGCGCTCGAGTGCTTCCTGCGCCGAATCCAGTCTCCGGCCGGTGGCCACGCCGAAGGCGACCTGCTTGCGGTGCCGCCGCAGCCAGGCCAGAAAGGACTTGAGCGCCCCCGGATCCCCGATGAGGGTGTTGTCGATGTCCGTGAACACAGCGCGGTCGACATCGGCGAGCCGCCCCGAGACCGAGCGCTGTTCGCGCCGGGTACGCTTGACCTCGCGACCCAGCTTCTTGATCAGGCGGATGTACTGCGCCGCATGGCCCTCCCAGGAATAGTGCTCGCGCACGCCCTTCAGCCCCTGTTCCGCGTACCGTCGCCACTGCGCGCGGTCCCCGAGAATGGTCTCGATCGCCCTGGCGATCCCCGGGGGATCCAGCGGATCGACCAGAAGACCGTTGTGGCAGCGCGAGATGATCTCCTTCGGCCCGCCATCATTGGTCGCCACGATCGGCGCCCCGCTGGCCGCCGCCTCGATCAGCGTCAGGCCGAACGGCTCCGTCAAAGCGGGGTTGACGAAGACTCCCCTGCTGGTCGCCACCAGCCGGTACAGATCGGGAACATCGTCGCTCTGATGATGCTTCGGGTAGGCGACCTTGCCATGCAGATCGTGGCGGTCGATCCGCAGCAACAGGTCGATCATCACGTCCCTCGCACCCTTTTCCAATTCCGCGATATCGTCCCGGTTGCCGGCAATGATCAGCAGGTTTGCATGCTCGCGCAGCCATGGACTGCCGGCATACGCCTCGAGCAGGCCACGGATGTTCTTGCGCTCGTCGGCACGGGAAAGGGCCATGATCAGGGGGCGCTCCGGCCTTTCCAGGAAGCGGGCGAACTCGGACCAGATCGGGGGCTTGCCCTCGCCGCGACGGGCCGGACGGAACCGCGAGAGATCCGTGCCCGGCGGCACCACGACCATTCGTGACGGGTGGTAATTGTGGTAGGTGGAGTATTGGTCCTCGACCTCCTGCTGGGTACTGGCGATGACCCGGTGCGCGTGGGCCAGGGCTTCCTCTTCCGCCTGAATGCGCCAGGAGATGTTGTAGCGGGCCTCGATGTCGGCCTCCTTCATGCCGTTGGCGAGCAGCCGCTCGCGCTTGACGCGACCCAGCGAATGGCCCGTGTGCAGCATCGGTACCCCGAGGAGGTTGGACAGGCGCGTGGCCACGTAACCCGCATCGGCATAGTGACCGTGGATTACATCCGGGCGCAGGCCCACGCGGCGGATATGATCCAGTGCGTTGTCCGCGTAGCAGTCGAGATGGGGCCAGAGCCGCTCCTTGTGCAGATAACGGCGCGGCCCGCATTCCAGACGCACGATGCGCGCGCCATTACCGAGGTCTTCTTCCGGTACCGCATAGTCTTTGGCGACACGGGCATCCTCGACGCGGCGCGTCAGCAGGTCCACCCGGCCGACCTCGGGGTGACGCGCCAGGGCTCGGGCAAGCTCGACGACGTAGAGCGTCTGGCCGCCCGTGTCCGCGTCACGGCCCAGCTCGAGGTTCGAGGCGCGGATCAGCCCATGCACGCTGATCAGGATGAGATAGAGGCCCTCGCCGGCTCGTGCCTTGCTCTGGGTTTTCTTCACGTTTCTCCTCGCATGTTCGGTGGGATCGTTCAGCCGCCCCCGAATGAAAGCTAGACTGCAGCAGGATCGGGGCGGAACCAGAACGCCCGACAAAGCCGCTGCGCCGGTTCGGGAACGCCCGCACAGCAGGCAGACCTGTCCCGGCCGCGCATAACCATACACAACCGCAGGTCATTCGGCCAACCGCCCTGAGCCGTTTCCCCAGCACCCGCCGAGGAGTCAGACATGTCCCGATCCGATGAAATTCCAGAGACCGAAATCCGGCAGAAACTCACGCCTGAACAATACCGCATCGCCCGTGAAGGCGGCACCGAACCCGCCTTCACGGGGGCGTATTACGCCCATAAGGCACCTGGCCGCTACCACTGCGCGGTCTGCGGTGCCGAACTCTTCCTGTCCAGGGACAAATACGATTCAGGCTCTGGCTGGCCGAGCTACACCGCACCAGCGTCCGACGGGGCCGTCAGCGAGCATCGTGACGTCAGCCACGGCATGACCCGCACCGAAGTGCGCTGCGGACGATGCCAGTCGCACCTGGGTCATGTCTTTCCGGATGGCCCGACTCCCACCGGCCTGCGTTACTGCATCAATTCGGCCGTGCTGGAGTTCAAGCCCGAGTGACCCTCCGAGGAGATACCGGGCTTCCCGC
>NZ_REBW01000222.1 GCF_007692535.1 Thioalkalivibrio sp.
ATGAATGGGGTCGATCTGATACGCGAGGCCCGCAGCCTGAGGCCCAACCTGCCCGTCATGCTGATTACCGGTTACGCGGACCTGACGGATGACATGGACGACATTGTCCTCTTGCACAAGCCATTTCAGGTAGCGGAACTCGTGTCGAACCTGCACGAACTGCTTGGGGCGTCCCACGACCGCTGATTGCACTCGACGTGTTTCGCCCGGCGGGCCGCGCGTTCGATGCCTCGCGTTGTCATCCGTCGAAGCCCAACCCGAGCGCACGGACCGATTTGCAGTGATTCGGCCCGATCCGGGCCCCCGGGAAAATTGTTATTACAGACAATGTTTTATTGCATTCTGGTGCCAATATCTGTTGACACTTCGAACGAATGGGCTAGCGTCTATCAGATCCGGCCCCGCCTCTGCGGCCGGTCCAGACAGCCCGTTGCACGATCGTTCTCGGAAGTCCAGGTGCGCCTGATCCGAGGGTCGTGTCCCTTCAGAGGCAGAGAGGGATGCAAGCCATGGAGTACGCAGAGATCTACGAACGCGCATTGCGCGATCCCGAGTCCTTCTGGGGCGAGGCCGCTGGTGCCATTCACTGGGATGCCCCCTGGGAAAAGGTCCTCGACGACAGTGGGGCGCCGTTCTACCGCTGGTTCCCGGGCGGGCGGCTGAACACCTGCTACAACGCATTGGACCGGCACGTGGACGCCGGTCGGGGTGACCAGCCGGCGGTGATTTACGACAGTCCCGTGACGGGAACCAAACGAAGCATCAGTTATCGGGAGATGCGCGACGAGGTGGCGCTGTTCGCCGGCGCCCTGGCCAGGTTGGGCGTCGGCAAGGGCGATCGGGTGATCATCTACATGCCGATGGTGCCCGAGGCATTGGTCAGCATGCTGGCCTGTGCCCGGATCGGTGCCGTGCACTCGGTCGTTTTCGGTGGTTTCTCCGCCCACGAACTCGCGGCCCGCATCGACGACGCCAGGCCCCGGGTGGTGGTGGCGGGATCCTGCGGCATCGAGCCCAGCCGGGTGGTGCCGTACAAGCCCATGCTGGACCGGGCCATCGAACAGGCCGGGCACAAGCCCGAACACTGCATCATCCTGCAGCGCCCCCAGGGGCCGGCCGCGATGGTGCCCGGTCGGGATCTGGAATGGAGCGAGGCGCTGGTGGGGGCCGAGCCTGAAGAATGCGTATCCGTGGCGGCCACGGATCCCCTGTATATTCTGTACACCTCCGGCACCACGGGCCGGCCCAAGGGTGTGGTGCGCGACAACGGCGGCCATGCGGTGGCGCTCAAGTGGAGCATGGAACACGTCTACGGCGTGAAGCCCGGCGAGGTGTACTGGGCCGCCTCCGACGTCGGCTGGGTGGTGGGCCACTCCTACATCGTCTATGGCCCGTTGCTGCACGGCTGCACCACGATCGTCTACGAGGGCAAGCCCGTGGGCACGCCCGATCCGGGCGCTTTCTGGCGGGTGATCGCCGAGCACGGGGTCTCGGTCATGTTCACGGCACCCACCGCGTTCCGGGCGATCAAGAAGGAAGACCCGAGGGGCGAGTACCTCGCGCGCCATGACCTGACCGGGTTCCGTGCCCTGTTCCTGGCGGGCGAGCGCTGCGATCCGGATACCCTGAACTGGGCTGCGGCGATGCTCGAGCGCCCGGTGATCGACCACTGGTGGCAGACGGAGACCGGTTGGGCGATCGCCGGCAATTTCCTGGGCATCGAACGGCTTCCGGTCAAGCCCGGCAGTGCGGGCAGGCCCGTACCCGGATACGACGTGCGTATCCTGGACGACCAGGGCGACGAGGTCGCCGCCGGCGCGATGGGGCGCATCATGCTCAGGCTGCCGATGCCGCCCGGCTGCCTGCTCACCCTGTGGAACAACGACCGGCGTTTCCGGGAGTCCTACCTGGACCACGTGCCCGGGTACTACCTGACCGGCGATTCCGGCTACCTCGACGAGGACGGCAATCTGTACGTGATGGGACGCATCGACGACACCATCAACGTCGCCGGGCACCGACTCTCCAGCGGCGCGATGGAGGAGATCCTTGCCGCGCACCCGGCGGTGGCCGAATGCGCGGTGATCGCGGTGGCCGACGACCTGAAGGGCTCGCTGCCCCTCGGGCTGGTGGTGGTCAAGAGCGGCGTGACCCAGGAGCCCGAAGCCCTGTGCAGGGAACTGGTCGCGAAGGTGCGCGACGAAATCGGCCCCGTGGCCGCGTTCCGGAAGGTGGTCGTGGTGGATCGGCTTCCCAAGACGCGCTCGGGCAAGATCCTGCGCGGCGTGATGCGCCGGATCGCCGACAATGAGGCCTACCAGACCCCCGCCACCATCGACGACCCGGCCATCCTCGACGAGATCCGCGCCCGTCTCAGGACCATCGGGTACGCGACCGTGTCTACCGATGGCGAAGTCTGAGCCGTCCCAATAGGAGCCCCGCATGAACGACACCGGATCACCGGCCACGACCCCTGGCGCCCGCCTGCGCCGCGCCGTCGAAGAAGAACGGCCACTGCAGGTGATGGGCGCGATCAACGCCTATCACGCCACCCTCGCTGCGCAGAGCGGCTATCGCGCGCTGTACCTCTCGGGTGGCGGCGTCGCGGCCGGCTCGCTGGGTCTGCCCGACCTTGGCATCAGCACGCTGCACGACGTGCTGGAGGATGTTCGGCGCATCACCTACGTTACGGATCTGCCCCTGCTGGTGGATGCGGACACCGGCTTCGGTTCCAGCGCCTTCAATATCGCGCGCACCGTGCGCGAACTCATTCGTGCCGAGGCCGCCGGCTGCCATATCGAGGATCAGGTGCAGGCCAAGCGCTGCGGTCACCGTCCGGGCAAGGCCATCGTGACCAAGGCCGAGATGGCGGACCGGATCAAGGCCGCGGCCGATGCGCGCGACCGGGACTTCGTGATCATGGCGCGCACCGACGCGCTGGCCAGCGAGGGCCTGGAGAACGCCATCGAGCGGGCCGTGGCCTGTGTGGAGGCCGGCGCCGACATGATCTTCCCCGAGGCGGTGACGGAACTCGAGCAGTACCGGCGTTTCGTGGACGCCACGGGTGTGCCCGTGCTCGCCAACATCACCGAGTTCGGCAGGACGCCGCTGTTCACCACGCTGGAGCTGAAGGACGCCGGCGTGGCACTGGCCCTCTATCCGCTGTCCGCCTTCCGCGCCATGAACCAGGCGGCGCTGCGGGTATACGAGGCCATCCGCCGCGACGGTACCCAGAAGGCGGTGCTGGACACCATGCAGACCCGCGACCAGCTCTACGAACACCTGGGCTATCACGCCTACGAGGAAAAACTCGACGCGCTCTACAGC
>NZ_REBW01000017.1 GCF_007692535.1 Thioalkalivibrio sp.
CGAAAGTAGGTTAGCATATACTTATGGATAAGTTTATCGCTTGGGTCGATCGTACGCCCGTCTGGCTCTTCGTGGTCTTCGTCGCTACGCTGGGGCTGTCGCCGTGGGTGCCCGAACCCCACATTGTCGAGAAGATCCGCTGGCTGTTCCAGGGTGAACTGACCCGGCCGCTGGACATCTTCGACCTGCTGCTCCACGCGGTACCCTGGCTCCTGCTGGGCCTGAAGCTGAGTCGCGAGGTCTGGCACGAGTATTCCCCGCGCTTCCGGACCTCGGAGCCTGAAGAGCGCTAGTCAAGCCGCTTTGGCGCGCGGTTGCTCGGAGTAGATGGCGCGCGCGGCTGGCAGGGCGTGGCCGGGGGTGACCACGTCCATCTCGGCGAGCACCGTCTCGAGGCCGCCGAGGCAGAGCAGGACGTTGCGTTCGTTGGCCGCGTGACCCATCAGGCCGATGCGCCAGATGCGGCCGGCATAGGGCCCGAGCCCGGCACCGATCTCCAGGCTGTAGCGGTCGAGCAGGGCCGTACGTACCGCCATCTCGTCGACACCCTGCGGGACCATCACGGCATTCAGCTGCGGCAGCCGGTGGGCTTCGTCGACCAGGAAGGGCATGCCCATCGCCTCGATCCCGGCCCGCAGGGCCTCGTGGTGCCGCCGGTGCCGCGCCCAGCTCGCTTCCAGGCCTTCCTCGTGCAGGATCACCAGGGCCTCGTGCAGGGCGTACAGGGCATTGATCGGCGCCGTGTGATGGTAGGCGCGCTTGCCGCCGCTTCCGACCCAGTAGCCCATGACCAGGTTGAGATCCAGGAACCAGCTCTGGACCGGCGTCTTACGGCCGCGGATGCGCGCAACCGCGCGCTCGCTGAAGCTCACGGGTGCGAGCCCGGGCGTGCAGGACAGGCACTTCTGGCTCCCGGAGTAGACGGCGTCGATGCCCCAGTCGTCGACCCGGAGCGGGATTCCGCCCAGCGAGGTCACCGCATCGACGATGCTCAGGCAGTCATGGCGGCGCGCCAGTTCGCAGAGCGCTTCCACGTCGGAGCAGGCGCCGGTCGAGGTCTCCGCGTGGACGAAGGCAAGCAGGCTTGCATCGGGGTTGCCCCTCAGGGCTTCCTCGACCTTCTGCAGGCTGACCGGCTGGCCCCAGTCGTCCTCGACGGTGACGGCGATACCGCCGTACCGCTGGATGTTCTCCCTCATGCGTCCGCCGAAGACGCCATTGATGCATACGATGACCTTGTCACCGGGTTCCACCAGGTTCGCGAAGCAGGTCTCCATGCCCGCCGAGCCGGGCGCCGATACCGGGAGGGTCAGCGCGTTCGCTGTCTGGAAGGCGTACTGGAGCAGCCCCTTCATGTCCTCCATCATCGCGATGAAGACCGGATCCATGTGCCCGACGATCGGGCGGCTCATCGCCGCCAGCACGCGCGGATTTACATCGGAGGGGCCCGGTCCCATCAGGGTGCGGACCGGCGGAAAGAAGGAACGGAAGGTCATGAGGCGTACCTTTGCGGGAGTTTGAGACAATGGAAAACCGGACGCGGCCATCGATCGCGCGCCCATTCCGGGCAGGGCAGGAAAGGCGCCTCGATCAGGCGCGGCCCATGACCGAGAAGCTCTTGATGAACGGCCCGGCCATGCGCGGATCCTTCAGCATGCCCTTGTAATCGCCGACCACGAACTTGATCTTGCCAGTGGTGAAGGCGGCGCCGAGGCCCATCATGCCCGGTGGCTTGGACATCCACTTGGTCCACTGGTCCTCGCTGGCGCGCAGATCCCAGTTCATTTTCTCGCCGTTGTAGGCGCCCGCTGCCGTGGCCTTGCCGTTCTCGATGGTGATCACGCCGCGCGGCGTTTCCTCACCCGGAAATCCGTAACCGATGACACTGTTGAAGTCGATCTTGGCGAGGGCATCGGAGAGTTCCGGCTCGCCGTTCCACTGCTCCTTGAAACTCTGCATCCACTCTTCGCTGAACAGATCCGCCATGGGATTCTCCTCGTTACGTTTTTGTCGTTACCTGATGATCACGAATCCCCCGCAGGCAAGGAACATCGCATGGACCGCAGCGAAACCGCCAAAATCCTCGCCTGCAAGGCAGGCCCCTACAAGGGCAAGGGCCCGTGGGAGCGCGCCTTGCGCGCGAAGGGATCCCCTGCGGGGCTTCCGCGACCATCCGGTGTCGTTATGACTGCTGTTGCACCGGGAGCATGAAAGAAGGCATCCGCGCTCCCAAGGCAGGCCGCCACGGCGTGACCGTCGCGGCTCCGGGGGTGCCATTGCCACCATGATGCGGACAGGCTGCAGTGGTCAAGGCGCACTGCACCAATCCTTCCTCACCCGGTCACGCCCTCTCGCGCTCCGGGGCCCCGGTTCCGATCAGACGGCGGTCAGCAGGTCCCGGACGCGTTCCAGCCGGGCACGGACGTCGTTGGCCAACTGCTCCACGCCCTCCTTGTCGACCAGGCCCATCACGGCGACCGGATCCATGAAGCCGACGGTGATGTCGCCATTGTCCTCTTCGCGCACGACGACATTGCAGGGCAGGAGCAGGCCGATATCGGGATCCGCCTCCAGCGCCTGACTGGCCAGTTTCGGATTGCAGGCCCCGAGGATGTGATAGGGGCGGCGGTCCAGGTCCAGCTTCTTCTTCAATGTGCCGGCCACGTCGATCTCGCTCAGTACGCCGAAGCCCTCGGTGGCCAGCGCGTCCTTCACGCGGTCGATGGCTTCCGGCACGGTCGTCTTCAGGGTCACGTTGAATCCGTACATGGTTCTCACCTCGTCAATCAGTGTTCAGGATGGATGAATGGCTCGAGCGGCGCCCGGTGCAGGGCCACAAGGGCCCCAGTGGTCCGCCAACACGCCCGATTCTGACGCACTACACTCACGGGGGCCAGACTGCCCGCCAGCGCGTCTGGTCAATCCACCACCGTACAGGAGAGCGCCATGACCGACCACGTCTACAAGACCATCGAACTGACCGGTTCCTCGACCACCGGCACCGATGAGGCTATTCGCGCGGCTGTCGCCCGGGCCGCGAAAACCATCCGCCACATGGACTGGTTTCAGGTCGTCGAGACCCGCGGGCACATCGAGGAAGGCGCCATCGCGCATTGGCAGGTGACGGTCAAGATCGGCTTCCGCATGGAGGATTGACCGCGTCTCAGTCTCATCGCTTTGGCCCCGGCTGTTGCAGTGTTGTCTCCGGCACGTCGGGTTACGCTGCGCTAACCCGACCTACAGACACCCGCGGATCGGGACACCGCTGCGACAGCACACCGTAGGTCGGGTTAGCCCAAAGGGCGTAACCCGACGGGTCTGGCT
>NZ_REBW01000016.1 GCF_007692535.1 Thioalkalivibrio sp.
TTCCGGGTCGCAAGTCGCGCAGCAAACCCATCCGCCACGACAAGCGCCGATACAACCCAAGTTCGACAAAATCGGGCTGGATCTGGCCCGGTTTTCGAGACCTGAGCGAGTCTGACCAACGGGTTAGCTGCGCTGAGGGGTGGATTCCTTGTAGTCACACGCGACCAGCAATCATGGTCTTGCCTGCTTTGGCCTGAAATAGCATGATGTAGGCATGTTCGTTCGCATCAACGAGAGCGGAGGGCGGCGCTACCTGCAGGTGGTCGAGTCCTACCGCAACGAGGCGGGCAAGCCGCGGCACCGCGTCGTGGCCAATCTCGGGCGGCTCGACGACAATGATGGCAGCCAGCTCGACGCCCTGATCCGGGGGCTCTGCCGTGCGGCCGGGCGCGCGGAGCCCGACAAGGTCGAGATCACCCATGAGCCGGCGCGGGCCTTCGGCGACGTCTTCGCGTTGCATGAGTTGTGGAAGGACGTCGGCTTTGACCGGGCCCTGGGGCGTGCCCTGCGGTCGGGCAAGCGCAAGCTCGATGTCGAGGCGCTGGTGCGGGCCATGGTGTTCAACCGCCTGTGCGCCCCGGACTCGAAGCTCGGCTGCCTGCGCTGGCTGGACACCGTCGCCATGCCGGCGATGCCGGAGGGCGTCACCCATCAACACCTGCTGCGCGCCATGGACGCGCTGATGGATCGGGCTGACCAGGTCGAGAGGGAACTCGCCAGGCAGATCCGTCCGTTGGTTGATCGCGATCTGGCCGTGGTGTTCTACGACCTGACGACCGTGCGGATCCATGGCGAGGGCACGGTCGAGGACGACCTCCGCGCCTACGGCATGAACAAGGAGGTGGGCGGCATCGCCCGACAGTTCGTGCTCGGGGTGGTCCAGACCGCCGAGGGACTGCCGCTCATGCACACCGTCCATCCGGGCAATGTCGCCGAGACGAAGACCTTGCAGGCCATGCTGGCGACGGTGCTGGTGCGCTTCCCGATCCAGCGTGTCATCCTGGTGGCCGACCGCGGGCTCCTGAGCCTGGACAATATCGACGAGCTGACCGCGCTGGCCGACACGGGCGACCGCCGGCTGGAGTTCATCCTGGCCGTGCCAGCCCGCCGCTACGCCGAGTTGGTGGACACCTTCCGCGCCCTCGCCTTCGACGACGCAGGGCTGGCCGAGGCCAGCTTCGCCGGCCACCGCCTGATCGTCGCCCACGACCCGCTGCGCGCCGAGGAGCAGACCGCCCGCCGCCGCGCCCGCATCACCGAGCTGGAGGCCATGGCGGAGAAGATGGTGGCGAAGCTCGATGCTCAGGACGCCGGGAAAACCGCCCGCGGCCGACGCGCCTCTGACCGTGGCGCCTACAGCAGATTCTGCCGGGCTGTCGCCGAGGCGGAGATGTCCCGCTTCATCAAACCCGACTTCACCGCCGACCGCTTCTCCTGGTCGGTGGACGAGGCGGCCGTCGCCGAGGCGCAGCTCTTCGACGGCAGGCTCGCGCTGATCACCAACGCCCCCGACCTGACCCCCGCCGACGCCGTCGCCCGCTACCGGGCATTGGCCGATATCGAGCGCGGCTTCCGGGTGCTGAAATCCGACATCGAGATCGCACCGGTCCACCACCGCTTGCCCGAGCGTATCCGCGCCCATGCGCTGATCTGCTTCCTCGCCCTGGTGCTCTACCGCGTCATGCGCATGCGCCTGAGGGCTAAGGGCCACGCCGCCAGCCCCCGCACCGCACTCGATCTGCTCGCGCGCATCCAGCACCATCAGGCCAGGATCGGTGAACGCGCGGTGGGTGGTCTGTCCACCACAACCCCCGAACAACTGGAGCTCTTCGACACCCTGAGCCTGCCCAAACCCGCCTGACAGCCCCCGCGTAGTCACAAAATGGCCCATCCCGCCATAACAGAGTCAATCACTTAGCGGATTTGTTGTCGAACTTGGGATACAAGCGCCGCAACCGCATCGAGATCATGTTCGGCCGTCTCAAGGAGTGGCGCCGCATCGCCACCCGCTACGACCGATGCCCCAAGGTCTTCCTTTCCGCCATCGCCCTCGCCGCAACCATAATCTTCTGGCTATGAGTCCTGAGCCCAGGTCGGCAAACAGGTTGCCGTGCGTCGGACGGTGCTTGGGCTTACCGGCACAAACTCGGTCTCGGGGCGCACAGTCATGTGGTCCGGGTCATGCCGGACACGCCGTGGGATCGGTTCAGGGGAGCCAGACGTGCTCCCCCAGTGCCCAATGGGCGTCCGGGTCACGCATCCGGGCGCGCTCCACCCGTTTGCCGGTATAGCTGGGCCTCACCCGCTGCGTGCTCTTGGCCTTGCGCCGAAAGGGCCAGGTCCGCAGCAGCCGCCGCGCTGACATGGGCTCCGCCCAGTCGAAGTGCTCTCGCAGTGCTTCCAGGGCGGGGCGTGCCTCCGCCATGTAGGCGGCCATGTCCTCGCTCCGCTGTCCTGCGATGTGGCGAAAGCCTGAAACGGGGTAAGTGAGGCCCACAAGCTCCGCGTGCCGCTGGAAATCGCACCAGAGTGCGAAGTCGCCTGCCAGCCGGACTCCATCAAAGGGCCGGGCGACCTTGTCCCAGAGGCTCTTGCGAAAGAATGTTGATTCCTGCTGTATCCACTGGCCCCTGTTGGCAATTCCGGGCAAGAAATAGCCGTCCAGAAACGCGGCGTGCGAAAACCCCGGGATGGCTCCGTGCCCGCTGTAATAACCCGCTGCATCGAAATGACCCGGCGCGAGGCTCGAAAGCCACTCGATGCCGGGGTTCTGCGCGAACACCTCGCCCACGATCCGCAGCGCCCCGGGAAGCAGCATGTCATCGGCGTTCAGCCAGAACAGGATCTCGCCGGTGGCGCGGTGAAAGCCCTTGCAGATGGCGTCGTACTGGCCGTCGTCGGGTTCGCTGGACCACCAGGTGATGTGCCGGTCATGCTCCTGCAAGATGCGGCGCGTGTCATCCCCGGCGCCGTCGACGACGAAGTATTCGAAGTTGTCGTAGTCCTGCGACACGATGGAGCGAATCGTCTGCGCGATGGTCGCCGCGCTGCGAAAGGCGGGGGTGACGACGGTGATGCGGGGGAGGGTTTGCATGCGGGGGCGTGGGCCTTTGCTTGCTGCTGTGCTGCTGACGGAGGGCGACGAGGCATTCCTGCGCAGACCGGCCGGAAAAGCAAGGGAAGCCGCCGCCTTGTCAGGCGGTGCCGGCTGTGGCAGCGCTCAAGGCCCGTGCCGCCGCTGACGACCGCCGCCAAGGATGCCCCCGATGCGCTGCCTTTCCGCTCCTCCCCCG
>NZ_REBW01000252.1 GCF_007692535.1 Thioalkalivibrio sp.
GCGGGTGTTCGTACACGTACAGCGACAGGAAGGCGACGATCGCGGCGATCGCGACCGGGAAGCTCAGCGTCGCGAGGATCCCGAACAGCAGCAGGCCCCGGCGCCAGCGCAGGTACACCGCTGCGGCGGCCAGCGCGAGGCCGAGCGTGCCGTACAGCGCGATCATCGTCGGCAGCGCGGGGAGTCCGGCCATGTGCGCGGCCACCGACTCGCTCCCCTGGCTGAACAGGCTGCCGCAGCAAGAGGTGATCACGTCGGGGTCCAGTTGCAGGAAAAAGGCGAGCTGGATGCCGGCGGTCAGCGCGGCCAGCGGCACGATGAGCAGCACCAGCCCGTATTTCGCGCGGATCAGCGGGTAGTCGGGTGCGCGCTTGTCGATCCGGTGCATCAGCAGCCAGGCGGCGGCGAGAAAGAACAGGCTGATGCGCAGCAGCAGCGCCGGCAGGCCCCAGGGGTTCGCGTTCAGCGTCCCCACCGCGCACATCGCACCGACGATCTGCAGCGCCATGCGATCCACGGCGTGAACGAACAGCGGGAGCGCGAGCAGTTGCACGACGAACACGAGCCCGAGCGCGGCGGCGACCAGGTGGGTCCGCTTCTCCAGGCGCAGCTGGCGTGCGTGGCCACTCGACGGGTCCCAGTGGCGCAGCACCTGCAGCGCGAACAGCCCCGCGGGGATCAGCAGCAGCAGACCGAGCAGGTCGGCCATGAACAGCGCGAGAATCGGCGTCTGTACCATCATCCCGCAGGCTCCGCCCGGGTCTCATGGTCGGCGACCACCCGCCCGTCGCGCAGCTCGACTACCCGGTCGACGACAGATGCCTCGCGCACCAGCGGGTCGTGGCTGCTGAGCAGCAGGGTGCGGCCTTCCGCACGAAGATCCGAGACGATGTCGAGGAAAGCGAGCGAAAGCGCAGTGTCCAGGTTCGCGGTGGGTTCGTCGGCGATCAGTACGGAGGGGTCGTTGATCAATGCGCGGGCGATCGCGGTGCGTTGGGCCTCGCCGCCCGACAGGGATTCGACGAGCGCGCCGGCCCGGTGACCGATCCCCAGCCTTACCAGCAGTGCGGTGGCCCGGCGGGTCAGGGCACGGTGGGACGGGCCCAGCGGGTAGGCGGGCAGCATCACGTTGTCGAGGACCGTCAGGCCCCGGATCAGGTTGAAGCGCTGGAACACGAAGCCGAAGGTCTGACGGCGCAGCGCCGCGAGGAAGGGCTCCGGCAGGCCGGAGATGTCGCGGCCGTCCAGACGCACGCGGCCTTCGGTCGGTCGTGCGAGGCAACCGATCAGGGTCAGCAGCGTGGTCTTGCCCGAGCCGCTGGGCCCGGCCAGCACCGTTACGCCGCCGGCCGGCAGGGCCAGGTCGATCCCGTCGACCGCCCAAAAGACGTTGGGGTGATCCTCCTGGAAGGCCTTGCGCACGCCCCACAGTTCGACCCGCGCGTTCACCGCATCACCTCGTCGGGGTCGGTGACCGCGGCGCGCCACACCGGCACCAGGGTGGCGGCGAGATAGGGCAGTACGGTCAGGAAGAACAGCGCGAGCAGTTGCGTGGCGTCGATTGCGGGGGTCAGCCGGAAGTCGGGGTAGAGCACGGACCAGCCTTTCATCACCGGAGCCAGCAGCGGCGCGGACAGGCCGAAGACGTGCCAGTAGGCCGCAGCAGTGCCGAACAGGAACGCGAGCAGCGACAGTAATCCGCCCTCCCAGAGTTTCATCGCGAGCACGTCGCCGGTCTCCCAGCCGACGGCCTTCAGGATGCCGATTTCGCGGCGCTCGTCCGCCGACAGGCCCGAGGCCTTCTCCCACGCGAGGATCGCGAAGGCCAGCAGCGCGCCGGACAGCGGCAGCAGCACCAGTGCCGAGCGCCAGTCGAACACCGCATCGTAGGTGCGGAGCATCTCCTCGCGCAGGATCGGTCGGCTGTCCGGCGCCGCCTCCAGCACCTTTTCGGCGACGGTCTGAATCTCGCGCGGATTTGGGATGCGCAGCGCCAGGTCGGTGTACTGCCCGGCGGGGACGCCGAACAGCGCACGGAAGTCGGGTTCCGCGACCAGGAACAGGTCGGCGCTCACCAGCCCGGAGTCCTGCGGCAGCACCGCCTGGATTTGGAAGGCCCGCAAGGCTCCGTCGTAGCCACGGAAGCTCAGCACGTCGCCGATTCCGGCGCCCCGGGCGCGTGCCAGTGCAGGGCCGATCACCGCGGTCCCCGGGGCGATGTCATCCGCCGGTGGCACGAGCAGCGTGTAGTTGGCGCGTACCACCGGGTCGTAGTGATAGCCCCAAAGGCGGCCCTGTACTCCCCGCACTCCCCGGATGCCGCGCAGCGTTTCGGCGTGGGTTTCCGGAACCAGGTCGTGCCGGCCGGCGACCATGCGCTGCACCACGATCTCCGGAGCCTCGGCCAGCAGCAGCCCGGCCTCGTGCTTCAGGGCGCCGGTGTAGAAGAGCACGGAGGCCAGCAGGAAGACCATGCCCCCATAGACCACCAGCAGCCCCAGGTTGCGGGCTCGACGCCGCCTCATCGCGGCGACGGTGAAGTCGAGCAGGTAGCGCTGACGCGCCAGGGCTGGCCGCCATTCAGTCATGCAGATGCCGCGGGGGCGGGACCAATGTTCCGGAAGGAAAGTGCTCGAGAGTCAGCGGGTGGTTCTGGAACGGCGTGTGCCGGTCGGACAGTTCCGGGTGTCGCGTGTAGCGCGCCTCGGTGAACAGCGCGAGCCCGGTCAGCCCCAGTTCCTGCGCCAGCTGGCGTGCCGGTTCGCTGCGCTGGTGGGCGCCTGCCCGGTCCAGGATCGGGTGCAGCAGTGAGCCGCCCAGCGCCAGCAGGCCGAGCAGCAGCAGGAATAGTGCGAGGTCTCCGGCGCGAAGCCGCGCTGTGGGTACCGCTTCGTCAGATGCCAACCGCTGGGGTCCCCTGAATCGAGTTCCCCCTGGGCACTGCATCCTTCGTGCCATGGGTCGCCACCCAGCCAGCGCGCCGCTGGCGGCGCGGAAGCATGGAACGAGTCTGCGCGGTTTGGCCCAGAGTGCTGCAAATGCAGCGCAGCTGCGCGGGGGAGGCGGCCGGCCCTCTCAGCGTTCGATGCGGTAGATGAGGTCGACGCCCTGCCCATCGGCGCCAGAGGTGGTTTCCACGCTCAGTGAGCGGGTCAGTTCGTAACGGAGCATGACCCTGGCGCTGCCGTCGAACAGGCCGACGCTGTAACGAAGCAGCAAGCGCGGTGAGAGATACGTCCCAATCGTCAGGGCGGTCTGCTCCAGGCCGGCATCGGCGTCGATTTCAACATCCAGCCCGAGTTCGCTACCGAGGCGCTGCGTGATCAGCCCGGCCTGTTCGAGGCCCCACGCGGTCGCTGCGTTGGCCAGGAGGTTACCCTCGGCCTCGGAAGCGCCGGCAAGCGGACGCCCGGTGAGCAGGAAGGACAGCGCCTCGGTATCGTCCATGGGTGGCTCCGAGAAGATCTGGGACTGCAATTCATCGGGGGTACCGCCGATCTCGACTCCCACGACCACGTCGTGAGCGGGCACCCTGCGCACCGCCCGCAGGTCCAGCGCCGGAGTTTCCACCGGTCCCTGGAAGGTCACGATGCCGCGATCCAGCGTCAGGTCCTGGCCATAGGCCTGATAGCTGCCCTCCGGAATCTCCACGTCCCCGAAGATCTGCAGCGGCCGTCCTGGCAGGTCGACCAGGTCCAGGTCGCCGGTGAAGCGGGCCTCCAGATCGAAGCCATCGAAGCGTACGTCGTCGCCAAGGATGATGCGCACCCGGATGTCCATTGGCAGCGCCGGATCCGGATCTGGCTCCTCACCGACGACCACCTCGTCACGCGAAACGGTGACGGAGCCCGGGGGCAGGTCCGGTGGACGGATCAGGGCGGAGGGCACCAGAATCTCTCCACGCACCGTCAGCCGCTCGGGACGAAAGTTCACGCTCAGGTCCGGACTGATCCGGGCCCTGATGTCGGGGCGATCCACGGCCAGAAACCGCTCACCGCGGATACGGATCTCGGCCTGTGGACGCTGGTCTGCGAACAGCAGTTCCCCCTCGAGCTGCAGCGATTCGCCGCCCGAGCGCAGTTCGCCGCTGAGGCGCATCTCCTCGGCGGACACCACTTCGGCCAGCAGCAGCGGCACCTCCAGTGCCAGGCCTGCCACGGGAATCTTCACACCAGCCTCCTCGAGCCGGATGCTGCCTTCGAGCAACGGCGCGTTCAGCAGGCCACCGAGAACCAGGTCGGCCCGCAGGCGTCCGTGCACGTCCTGGATCTCCGGCGAGAACGCGCTGACCCATTCGAGACTCTCCAGGCCCGCCCGGATCTCGCCATCGACACGGTAGCTGTCGCCCTCAGGGCGCACACGGGCCGAGGCGCTTGCTTCACCTTCGTCGAGGAAGGACAGGCCTGCGTCGGCCTCCAGGGAACGGTCATCGACCTGGACGGTCAGCCGTAGGTCGCGATAGGGGATGCTCTGCGGAGTCCCATCGGCCAGCTCGAACAGGAACTGGCCGGCAGCCGGCGGGACGGTCATCTCTGCGCGCAGTCGGCCGGCTGGGTCCAGGGAGGCCCGAAGGCGTGCGTTGAGTTCGCCTTCGATCCCGGTATCCGGCGGCAGTATCGGCGCCAGCCACGAGAGGTCCAGAGCATCGAGGGACGCCTGGCCCTGGCTGCCCGCTGCCGGGTCCCAGTTGCCGCTGAGGCAGAGACTCGCCTGCTCCCGGTCCAGACAGAGGTCGCCGAGATTGGCCCGGTCGGGGCTGGCACTGACTGCGACCGGTTGGCGCAGGGACCAGTCGCCGGCCATCGGCTGTTCGAGGTCCAGGCGCTCGAGTCTCCCGGTCCAGCGTGTCTGGTCCAGTGCGTAGCCCCCCGATGCTTCCAGGCGCAGGCGGCCCAGGTCGGCGGCATCCACGGCGAGTGTCAGCCGGTGCGCAGAGGCTCTCCCCTCCACGCCAGCGCGGATTTCGTTGATGTGCTGCGGGCCGGCCCGGATACCCGACAGCCTCAGCGCCAGTTCGGCGGGGGCCTCCGGATCGAGGCCTGCGTCGAGTTCGAGGCTCAGGTCATCCAGTCCGAGGTCCTCGTAGCGCAGCCCGGCTCCCTGGCCGCGTGCAGTGATCCGGGGACTCGCCATCGTGCCGCCGAGATTCGCGTCGAGCCGGATCCGTCCCGCGAGCGCGGGCAGGATGCGATCGAGTTCCGGCGCATCCAGGGTCAGGTCCAGGTCCAGTACGTCGTCGACTCTGCCGCTGGCGTTGAGCCGGTTGGCGCCCATGCTGAGATCGAGCCGGTCGACCTGGATCCGGTGGCCGGCGATCGCGACGCCTGCGACACCCTCCACTGGCTGGCCGCGCAGTACTCCGCGCAGCTCGCGCAGGTCCACCTCGGCACGCAGTTCTTCCCCGGGCGGCAGCGCGCCCCGGCTGCCCAGTTCCAGCGCCAGATTCCCTGCGAGGTCCGGCAGGAATACTCCCGGATCGATCCCCTGACCGGACAGGTCGAGTTCCCATTCGATCCCTGCACCGTAAGCGACCTGCCCGGTTGCCGAGAGCCGGCCATCGCCGGGAAGGAAGACATCGAGGCTCCGGATATCGGCCTGCACCTCCGTGAGCCCCAGTCCGGCGCGTGCCGAGACTTCCTGACCGTCGACCCTGGCCGCGAGCTCGGAGAGGTCGACATCCGCGGCGAGGGTTCCGGTTTCCAGACCAAATCGGCCTACTGCGCCGAGCCGAAGCCGGTCCAGCGCGACCTGCCTGTCCGGGACCAGGAAACCGAAGTCCATCGCGTCGGCGGCGAGGGTCAGCCGGAAGGGAATCTCCGCGCCCAGGTCGGCCTCGCCGTCGAGCTGGATCGTACCCCGAGGTCCCAGACGGACCAGCATGTCGTCGATACGCACGGACCCGTCCTGTACCCGTGCCCGGCCGGAGCCCTCCAGTTCCTGTTGCTCCACGCGACCGCGCAGCTCCCGGATTTCGACTGCAGCAGTCATCGCGAGGAGCAGGTCCTCCAGGCCCGTCTCCTCCGTTTGCGGCAGGGAGCCGGTGCTGATCACCTGCAGCGTGTCGATGGCGGCGTCGAGTTCGAGTCCCAGCGCCAGGGTCGAGAACTCCCGGATCCCGGCCTGCAGATCCCAGGTCAGGGCGTCGTCCATGCCCACCCGCCCCTGGAGGTCGACCTGGCCGGCCTCGCTGCTCAGGCGCAACTCGCTGATGTCCGCATGCTTCATCGAGCCGCTGAATTGCCCCGCCAGAGTGGCCTCGGGCAGTCCGGTCAGCTGCGCCGCCGTTGCGATCCGCCCCGTCCAGTCCTCCAGCGTGCCCTGCAGATGCAGTTCGCCCGCGCCGATCTCGGCGAGGGTCTCCGGATCAAGTCGGTAGCGGAAGGCCGCCCAGCGATTGTCGAGGCTGATCTGCGGGGTGCTGAACAGCGCCTGCGCAACCAGCCGGGTGTCCATTTCCACGCCGGCCTGCAGGCGATGCCGGAGCTGCAGCTGTCCCTGCAGTTCCCCTTCCACCGTCAGCTCGCCCTCGGCATGGGTTGTCTCCAGGCCCTGCGCGGCTCCCTCGGGTAGCGCGAACCGCCAGCGCCCATCCAGCCGTAGCGGATAGGCGCCGGCCGGCTGCAGTTCGACATCCAGCCATGCCTCGGCCTCGGGTATCGCGAATTCCAGGTCGGCCACGCGCACGTGCTCCGGTCCGGCCTCCAGCCGCAGAGCGAGGCGATCCAGCTGGAACAGCGTTGCGCCTGCCTGCCGCAGGTGCAGGTCCTTCAGGCTGAAACGCTCGAGCACCACCCGGAGCGGAAGCGTGATCGCGTCGGGAAGTTCCAGCGCTGGGGTGGGCTCTGGTGGCCGCGGGTCGGGCGCAGGCAGGTCGACTGTCACGCCCGCGAGCGCCAGGTTGCGGATTTTCAGCGTGAGCTTCAGCAGGGACGCGGCGTCGACGTGAATCTGCATTTCGTCCAGCTGTACGTGGGTTTCGTCGATACCCAGTTGCAGACCGGTCAGCGACAGCCCCCGAAACAGGGTTCCGTCCACCTGTTCGACCTGAAGCGCCACCGGGGCGTGCCGTTCGGCCTGGGCAACCAGCCAGCGGGTACCGTCTTCGGTGACGATCAGCGCGACGGCACCGGCCAGCGCCAGCAGGACCAGGATCAGGATCCCGCCCAGGATGCCCAGCAGGACTCGGATCAGGCGCATCACAGGTCGGGGCCCATCGTGAAGTGAATCCGGAAACTGTCCTTGGAGTCCGGAGCGTGGGCGAGATCCAGGCGAATGGGGCCTACCGGCGACCGCCAGCGGATGCCGACACCGCCACTGCCCTTCAGATCGTAGTCGTCGAAGTCGTTGAAGGCGTTGCCGGCGTCGAGAAAGACCGCGGCACCCCAGTTTCCCTGGCCGATCGGGTGATCGTATTCGACACTGCCCACCAGCAGGTGTCTGCCGCCGATGACGTTGCCTTCGTCGTCAAGCGGACCCAGCTGCTGGAATCCGAACCCACGGACGCTGATGTCGCCACCGGCGAAGAAGCGCAGCGAACTGGGCAGTTCCTCCACGCTTGCGTTGCCGGTGAGGCCGGCTTCACCGCGCAGGATCAACCTCCCTGTGCCGAGCCCGGTGATGAACTTTGCGTTGGCCCGCGTCTGCACGAAGGTGAAACTGGAACCCAGCTCTTCCGCTGCGCCCTGACCCAGCAGGTCGAGGCGATACCCGTTACGCGGATAGAGCAGGTCGTCGGACTCGGTGCGGGTGATCCGATAGGACGGAATCAGCAACCTCGAGATGTCGCTCACCTCGCCGACGGTGAAGTCTTCGTACTCATAGCGGAGGCCCTGCGTGGTCGTCCAGCCCGAGGGATGTCGCTGAACCCGGCTGGCGCCGATCTGGAAGCGGTCCGACTGGCTGGTCCCGGTGTCCTCCGTGCGGTAGGAGGTGAAAAGGCTGAGCGTGTCGCTCAGGGGGTCGGCCAGCGGAATGTCGTAGTTGAAACCGATTCCAGAGCGCTTGTCCGAGAGCTCGAGTTCCGTGTTGTAGCGGTGTCCGCGCCGGTTTGCATAGCGGCGGTCGATGCCCAGGCCGAGTCGCGGCCCCATGTCGGTGGAGTAACCGAGTCGAGCCTCGTAGGCGGTGCGCTTCCGCGGCTCGATCTCGGCGAGGATGGGTATCTCACCATCGACCACTTCGTCGATACGAGGCCGCACGCGAACCGCCTGGAAGTAGCCGCTGTCCCTCAGGTTGCGCTGCAACCGGATCAGCTGTCCCGACGTGTAGGGGTCGCCGCGCTCGAACGGGATCAGTCGTGCGACGAAGTCCTCTCTGAGGATGTCCTGCTCGAGTGTCACCGCGCCGAAGCGGAAGCGGCGGCCGCTGTCCATGTGCAGGGTGATCCGTGCCTCGTTCGCGCCTGGATCAACCAGCAGCTGGCTCTTGGTGAGTTCGGCCTCGAAGTAGCCGCGGTCGGTCGCGACTCGGACCAGGCGGGTGCGCAGGCCGTCGTAGACGTCGTGGCGAAGGGGATCGCCGACGGCGATCCCCGGGTCCGAGATCACCGCGACAAGGGCAGGATCGTCGGCGCCTTCTCCCGTCACCTGCACGTCGACCTCGGCGATACGGGCAACCGGTCCCGGATCAACGGTCACGTCGAGGTTCCAGCAGGTCTCGGTGCGCACGATCTCGACGCCGACCTCGGGCTGGTAATGGCCCAGCGCGCGCAGGGCCTGATGCACACGGTCGTTGGTGGTGCGCAGGATGTTGCGTTCACGGAATGCGGGAAGTTCGCAGACGTACCGTGTCATCGGTACGAAGGCGCGGATATTCTGCCGCTGCTCGGAGGTTCCGCCCTGGATCTGGAGTTTCGGGGCTTCGTCTGCATGGGCGGGGAGCAGCAGGAGCGGCGCAACCAGCGCCGCCCAGAGCAGGAGGGCGGAGCGGTTTCCCGGTAATCGCCTAGCCTGCCGATGGTGGTCGAGACGCGTCATTGCAACCCATGGTATTGAGTGTAGAGGCCGCGAGTTCCAGGCCGGTGGTTCGTTGGGCTCGTCCGCGGGGGGCGGGGACCGGGCGTGCGTCCGTCCGTGGCCCCGGTTCTTCGGGTTCACGTGCTGGCAGCGGGTCGGTCGGGATTCGCTGTCGGCTGATGCCCAGTATAACCGGACCGAAAAATGCGGCAGAGAGTTCGCGCAGCCGCGGTTGATTCATCCTTGACCGACGGTCCGAACCCGGGGTCCGGCCCCGGGGCTCCTGGCGACCGCGGGGCGGTCGTTCACGAAGGCTCGGGCCGGATCGACCAGCCAATTGCCGTCGATCAGGGACTGGCGCCCCAGCAGCATGCCGAAACGCATCGGTCCGCGGTCCGCCAGGGTGATCTCGATCTCCTGCCGCACCTGCCCGAGAATCATCGGAGTCAAGATCACGTAACGGCGCTCGAGCTGGCCGTTGGAGCTGCGGATCTGGCGCTGGTCGCTGACGGCGGCTGAGCAGGCGATGGAGGTGCGCACGTCACCATGCAGTGGGTAGAGGCGAAAACGCACATGCGGACGACCTGCCTGGGTGAATGTCTCGAGATCCAGGGCGTGCAGCGCGGAAGTGCGGGCGCCCGTGTCGATCTTGCACTGGAGGCGCCTGATCCCCAGTTCGGGCAGCGCGAGCCACTCGCGCCACCCGACGATGCGTTGGCCGCCTTGGGAATGCGTTGCCTGCATGACGGGGTCAGCGCGGTGAGGCGCCACTGTCGCCCCGGGGGAAGACCACGAGGTGAGAGAAGTTCAGGCGCAGTCGCACGTGATCCGAAATGATGAAGTTGTCGTGACTCGGCGCCACGCAGAGGATCTCGGTGTCGTCCGGCAGCCTGAGCGCGTAGAGGAAATCGGCGCCGCGAAAAGCCTTGGCGGTGACCTCGGCCTGGATCTCACCATTGGCGAGATCCAGTTCCACGTCGTCCGGCCGCACCAGGACGTCCACCGGGGTGCCGGGGACGAAGCGGCTGGAGAGCGGCCCGCGGATCTTGCCCAGTGCGGTTTCGACACAGTCGTCCTCGCAAACCCGCCCGGGGATGATCGTGCCCTCGCCCACGAAGTCGGCGACGAAGCGGTCTGCGGGCTTGTGGTACAGGTGGTATGCCGTATCCCACTGGCACAGCCGGCCGTTGTTCAGTACGGCGATGCAGTCGGCAAAGGCGAACGCCTCGTTCTGGTCGTGTGTGACCAGCATGCCGGTCGTGCCCTCGGCGCGGAGAATCGCACGGACCTCGCGGGCCAGGTCCGTGCGCAGTTCCACGTCCATGCTGGAAAAGGGCTCGTCCAGCAGCAGGAGTTGCGGCTTCGGCGACAGGGCCCGGGCCAGCGCGATGCGCTGTTGCTGGCCGCCGGAGAGCGCATGCGGGTAGGCTCGTTCGTAACCGGAGAGCCCGATCAGGCGCAGGAGTTCTTTGACCCGCCGGTCCCGGTCGCCGCGGTTCCAGCGGCGGATCCCGAAGGCGATATTGCCGGCCACGTCCAGGTGCGGAAACAGCGCGAAATCCTGGAACACCATGCCCACGTTGCGCTTCTCCGGTGCCAGCGTGTAGCCGGGCCGGCTGACGGTCTCGTCGTTCAGGCGGATCTCGCCACGCATCACGCCCTCGAAGCCCGCGATCGCCCGCAGCAGGGTGGTCTTGCCGCAGCCGGAGGGTCCCAGGAGGCAGCCGATCTGACCCCGCGGGAGATCCAGCGAGATCGCGTGCACCACGCGCTGGCCCGAGTAGCCGACGTCGACGTCGTCCAGGACCACCTCCGCAGCGTGAACAGGTTCCGTCTTCTTGATCGTCATGCTGTCTGTGTGCCGGCCGGTACGGCCAGGGGTTCGTTTTGCCGGGCTTCGCCGCGGTTTTGCATCCGTTGCCGCTGGCCCGGACGGGAGCGCTCAATCGTCAGACTGAGGAGGATAACCGGAAGCAGCCCGACCAGCACGATGGCGAGCGCCGCACTGGAGGATTCGGCGAGACGTTCGTCTCCAGCCAGTTCGAAGGCACGCACGGCCAGAGTGTTGAAATCAAAGGGGCGCAGGATCAGGGTGGCCGGAAGTTCCTTGAGCACGTCGACGAAGACCAGCAGCAGCGCGGTCAGCAATGTTCCGCGCATGATCGGCAGGTGGACCCGGGTCAGTGTACCCAGCGGGCGCATGCCCAGGGAGCGGGCGGCATCGTCCATGCTCGGCTTGATCTTGCCCAGCCCGGCCTCCACCGTCTGCAGGGATACAGCAAGGAAGCGCACCGCATAGGCGAACAGCAGCGCAGCCAGCGTTCCCGACAGCAGGAGCCCGGTGGAGATCCCGAACTGGGCGCGCATGAAGGCGTCCAGGGTGTTGTCGAACCATGCGAACGGCAACATCACCCCGATCGCGATCACGGTCCCCGGTACGGCGTAGCCCAGCCCGGCAACGCGTACCGCCAGTCCGGTGATGAAGCCACCCTGCATGCGCCGCGCGTAGGCAAGGATCAGCGCGAGCGCCACCGCGATGACCGCGGCCAGGGCTGCGAGGTAGAAGGTGTTGAAGACCAGCTGGGCGAAGGCCGGGTTGACCCAGTGGCTGGTGGTCTGCGCGGCCCAGATCGACAGCTGCACCGCCGGGATCAGGAAGCCGAACAGGATCGGCAGCAGACAGGCGGCCACGGCCGCGGTGGCCTTCCAGCCGCGGAGCTGGTACCGGGGCAGGTTCGAGTAGCGCGAACTGGTGTGATGAAAGCGCGCGCGCACGCGCGACCAGCGTTCGAGCAGGATCAGCACGAAGACGAAGCTCAGCAGCACGGCGGCCAGCTGGGCCGCCGCAGCGGGATCGGCCAGGCCGTACCAGGTCCGGAAGATACCAGTGGTAAAGGTCGCGATGCCGAAATAGGCCACCGTGCCGTAATCGGCCAGCACCTCCATCAGCGCCAGGGTGAGTCCCGCGATCACCGCGGGGCGCGCCAGCGGCAGGGCCACGCGGAAGAAGCCCGCGTAAGGACCGCTGCCCAGCGTGCGCGAGACCTCGAGCACGCAGACCGACTGCTCGAGGAATGCCGCGCGCGTGAGGAGATACACGTAGGGGTAAAGGACCAGGGTCAGCATCAGCATCGCCCCGGTGAGCGAGCGGATCTCCGGGAACCAGTACTGGCCAAAGCCGAGTCCCGTCAGGTCGCGGATCAGCACCTGCACCGGCCCGGTGAAGTCGAGCATGCCGGTGTAGGTATAGGCGATGATATAGGCGGGCATCGCCAGTGGCAGCATCAGTGCCCACTGGAAGATCCTTCGACCCGGGAACTCGCAGACACTGACCAGCCATGCCACCGGCACGCCGATCACCAGCACGCCCACCCCGACCCCGAACAGCAACAGCAGGGAATTGGTGACGTACTCCCCGAGCATGGTTTCGCGCAGGTGCTGCCAGACATCGCCCGTCGGCAGGAAGACATGCCCGAAGATCACCAGCACCGGAAGGGCCAGTATCAGGGCCACGGTGACCGAGGTGATCTGCCAGAGGTTCGGGCGCGATACCGGGCGCCGCCGGGTTGGCCGAGCGGGTTGCGGCAGCGTGGGGGGAGGGGTACTCATGGCCGCGAATAGTAAACGTTCTTATTACGAATGACATCCCGGCCCCGTAACGGGCCGGGCGGAGTCTGGCAGGCTGCTGGCCCCGGGCTCCGCCCCGCTAACTGTCACGGCCGGCGATCACCCGTGGCGATGAAAAGGGCGCCACGGAAACCACGGACATCACGGAAAGGAGTTTGAATGCCCTTCATTTCCGTGATGTCCGTGTTTTCCGTGGCTGCATTTTCACGTTAACTGCGACCTGGCCTCAGCGCCACCGGGCACGATCCATGATGCGCACGGCTTCGGCGTTGTGCTCGCCCAGCAGGGACAGGTTCAGGGTGTCCATCTTGAAGTCCCCGAAGCCCTGCAGCACCTCGCTTGCGGGTACGTCGGGCCGCACCGGGTATTCCTGGTTGGCCTCCGCGTACCACCGCTGCGCCTCTTCGCTGGTCAGGAATTCGATCAGGCGAACGGCGTTTTCACGATTGGGCGCGTGTGTGGTCACGCCGGCACCGCTGATGTTGACGTGCGTGCCACGATCCTCCTGATTGGGAAAGAAAACACCCAGTTGTTCCGCGGCCTCGCGCTGGGTCGCGTCATCGCCGGCGAGCATTGCCCCGAGGTAGTAGGTGTTGGCGATCGCGATGTCGCAGACGCCTGCGGCGGCAGCGCGGATCTGGTCACGGTCACCACCCTGCGGCGGCCGCGCCAGGTTGGCCACCAGGCCCTCCACCCACTGGCTCGCCGCTTCGGAGCCCTCGCTGGCGATCATCGCCGAGACCATCGACTGGTTGTAGACGTTCGACGAAGAACGGATGCAGATGCGCCCGCGCCACTTGGGATCGGTCAACGCTTCATAGGTGGATAACTCGGAGGGATCGACCTTGTCCTTGTGGTACATGATCGGCCGGGCGCGCAGCGACAGTCCGTACCATTGACCGTCCTCGTCGCGGAAGCTCTCGGGCACGCGCTGATCGAGCACGTCGGATTCGATGGCGGACAGGACCCCTGCCTTCTTGGCCTGGTGCAGGTTGCCGGCATCGACGGTGATCAGGACGTCGGCGGGGGAGTTGCGGCCTTCGAGCCGCAGTCGCTGCAGCAGTTCGTCCGCGCGGCCGGTCAGCAGATTGACGCTGATCCCCGTATCGCGGGTGAAATCGTCGAGCAGGGGCTTGATCAGGTTCTCCTGACGCGCGGAGTACAGGTTGACCTCGTCATCAGCGTGGACCGCCGCGGGAAGGCCGAGTGCGGCCCCGACGGCCGCGATTGCGAAGACTTTCAAGCTGTGACGAAACATGGAACGCGCTCCTGAATGAGGTTGGTTAGCAGATGGCGAACAAGAACTATTGTTATTCGCTTTGATTCCGCAGTCAAGACCCTGAGGCGTCTGCCGATGGTTGCCATGCGGTCTTTGTTCACCCTTGCCGAGCCGGGCTGGTAGTCTTGCGCCATGGATGCGACGCAGCCGATGGCCATCGATTCCCTTCCCGCTGCGGTTCGGGACCGCGCGCGTGAACTGCAGGATGATTTTCTCGGGCTGCTGTCCGATCCGCCGGAGACGATGCCCGGCGCCGGCATGGTCTTTCTGTGCAGCGATTACGTCACGCAGATTGCAGGGCGTCATCCCGAATACGTGCTCGATGCCCTGGACGCCGAGGGGATGATGCCGGTCCGCTCCGACGAGGAGATCCGCGCATGGCTGGCCGAGCGCCTGCGTGAACTGTCCGACGAAGTACAACTCAAGGCCTGCCTGCGCGAACTGCGCCACCGCGAACTGATCCGTATCGCCTGGCGCGACCTCCTGGGGCAGGCCGGCCTCGATGAGGTGATGCACGATCTCACCCGCCTTGCGGATACCCTGGTGCAGGGTGCCATGGAATGGCTGGAGGAGCGGTTGCAGCAGCGTTACGGCATTCCCCGCGACGACGAGGGTCAGGCGCAGCGCCTGGTCGTACTCGGCATGGGCAAGCTGGGTGGCGAGGAACTCAACTTCTCTTCGGACATCGATCTGATCTTCGCCTACTGGCGCCCGGGCAGCACCGATGGCAGCCGCAGCATCGAAAACCAGGAGTTCTTTCAGCGCCTCGGCCGGGCCCTGATCGCCGCACTGGCCGACTCGACCCCGGAGGGTTTCTGTTACAGGGTCGACATGCGGCTGCGGCCCTTCGGCAGTTCCGGGCCGCTGGTGATGCACTTCGATGCCATGGAGGACTATTACCAGGCCCATGGCCGCGAGTGGGAGCGCTATGCCCTGATCAAGGCCCGGGTGATCGCCGGAGAGCCGGCGGCTGGCGCGCGCCTGATGGAAAAGCTGCAGCCCTTCATCTACCGCCGGTACCTGGATTACGGGGCCTTCGCGAACCTGCGCGAGTTGAAGCGCAAGATCAACGAGGAATCGGTGCGCCGCGAGCGTTTCGAAGACGTCAAGCACGGCGAGGGCGGTATTCGCGAGGTCGAATTCGTCGGTCAGGTGTTCCAGCTGATCCGCGGCGGCCGCGACCGCGATCTGCAGCGCCGCGACCTGCTCGGTGTGCTGGCCCTGCTCGCGGAGCGGCAACTCCTGCCGAAGCACGCGGTGGAACAGCTCGTGCATGCCTACCGCTTCCTGCGCCGGGTGGAGAACCGTCTGCAGATGCAGAACGACCAGCAGACGCACCGCCTGCCGTCGCAGGCCTTTGACAGGACCCGGCTCGCGCTGGCCATGGGCTATGCGGACGAAGCCAGCTTCGAGACGGCGCTGGTAAAGGAGCAGCGGCGGGTGCACGCGCAGTTCGAGCAGGTATTCTCGGCGCCCCAGCGCGACGATGCGGCAGGCGAGGACGACATGCCCGGGGGGGAGCGTCAACGCCTGCTCGGTCGGCTCTGGTCCCAGCACCTTGGCAAGGAGGAGGCGTTGTCACTGCTGGAGCAGATGGGGTTCTCGGACCCGGCGGCTGCGTACGAGGGGATTCGGGCGTTGCGCAAAGGTCCGGTGACGCGTTCCCTGTCCGAGACGGGCCGCCAGCGGCTGAATCGCCTGATGCCTCTGCTCCTCGGCGCCCTGGCGGAGCTGGACGATCCCGATGCCGTGCTGCCGCGCGCCCTGCAGCTGGTGAAGACCATCGCGCGCCGCTCCGTTTACCTTTCCCTGCTGGTCGAGAACCCGCTGGCCCTGTCGCAACTGGTGAAGCTCTGCGAGGCCAGCTCCTGGATCAGTGACCAGCTGACCCGTTATCCATTGCTGCTGGACGAACTGCTGGACCCCCGGGCGCTCTATGCCCCGCCGGGTCACGACGGCCTGAAGGAGGAACTGGAACACGAGCTCGCGCAGTTTCCCCTGGAGGACCAGGAACAGGTGCTGGACCGTCTGCGCCAGTACAAGCAGGTCCAGACGCTGCGTGTCGCGGCCGCCGACATCATGGGTCACCTTCCGTTGATGCGCGTCTCCGACCACCTGACCTGGCTTGCCGAGGTCCTGCTCGAGAAGGTGCTGGAGTTGTCCTGGAACCTGATGGTGGAGCGCCATGGCGAGCCCTGGTGCGGCTCCGGATCCAGGCGCAGGCTCGCCCGCTTCGCGATCATCGGCTACGGCAAGCTCGGCGGCCTGGAACTGGGCTATGGCTCGGATCTGGACGTGGTCTTCCTCCACGACAGCGAGGTAGAGCCTGCGCGAACGACCGGCCCCCGCGTCATCGAAAACTCCGAGTTCTTCGGTCGCGTGGCCCAACGCGTGGTGCATCTGCTGGGCGCATTCACTCCCGCCGGGCGTCTGTATGAGGTGGATACGCGTCTGCGCCCGAGCGGTGCCTCGGGATTGCTGGTGACCAGCCTTGAGGCCTTCGCCCGCTATCAGGATAGCTCTGCCTGGACCTGGGAGCATCAGGCGCTGGTGCGTGCGCGTCACGTCGCCGGCGATCCGGAACTGGGGGAACGGTTTGCCGAGGTGCGCGAGCGCGTCCTCGCCCGGCCGCGCGACCGGGATGCCCTGCGCGCCGAGGTGGTGGAGATGCGCGGCAGGATGCTTGCGGAGCACGCTTCGCGGGATCCGGATGTCTTCGACCTGAAGCGTGACCGGGGTGGTATCACTGACATCGAGTTCATGGTTCAATACTGGGTTTTGGCTAATGCCCATGATCATCCGGAGTTGTGCGCCTGGCCCGACAAGGTGCGGACGCTGGAGGTCCTCGGGCAGGTGGGTGTGATCACGCCTGAACTCGGTACGGCCCTGGCCGACGCCTATCGGGACATGCGCAACCGGATCCACCGCCTGACCCTGGGCGGCGCGGGTACCCGGTTGGGCAACCCGCCGAAGGATCTGCGGGAGCTGCGGGCGCAGGTGATGACCACCTGGGACGATCTGTTCGGGGATGTCGCGATCGCTGCGGCGGAGCCGGGGAATGCTGACTGAGGAGAGACCGACGATGTCGATGGCGGATCGCGATGGAGTGATCTGGATGGACGGCAAGATGGTGCCCTGGCGTGACGCCCGGACGCACGTGCTGACGCATACGCTGCACTACGGCATGGGCGTGTTCGAGGGCGTGCGCGCCTATGAGGCCGAGGGCGGTACCGCGATCTTCCGGCTCGAGGATCACACCCGGCGGCTGTTCAATTCGGCGCGCATCCTGGGCATGAAGATACCCTACGGCGCCGGGGAAATCAGCGCTGCGCAGCTCGCCGCGGTGCGCGAAAACGGCCTTGAGACGGCCTACATCCGGCCGATGTGCTTCTATGGCGCCGAAGGCATGGGCCTGCGTGCCGACAACCTCGAGGTTCACGTGATCGTTGCGGCCTGGACCTGGGGCAGTTATCTCGGTGAGGAGAACATGACCCGCGGGATCCGCGTCCGCACTTCATCCTACAACCGTCACCACGTCAACGTGACCATGTGCAAGGCCAAGGCCAACGGCAACTACATGAACTCGATGCTGGCCCTGCAGGAGGCGATCTCCTGCGGTTACGACGAGGCGATGCTGCTGGACACCGAGGGCTATGTGGCCGAGGGCAGCGGTGAAAACATCTTCCTGGTGCACGACGGTGCGCTGTATACCCCGGATCTGACTTCGGCACTGGATGGCATCACCCGCCGCACTATCCTGAGTCTGGCCGATGAGGAGGGTCTGAAAGTGATCGAGAAGCGCATCACCCGCGACGAGGTCTATATCGCGGACGAGGCTTTCTTCACCGGGACCGCCGCCGAGGTCACCCCGATCCGCGAAGTCGACAACCGCCCGATCGGCGAGGGAGTCCGCGGACCGATCACGCAGCGCCTGCAGTCACTGTATTTCGACGTGGTCAAGGGCCGTCATCCGAAGCACAGGGGCTGGCTCACCTACGTGTGATGGCCCGTCCAACCCGGGAGAACAACATGCCGAATCCACGCACCGCCGAACAGCAGGATCGCTTCACGCCGGCCAATGCCGAGACCGCGGTCACCGTGCGCCGCAGCCAATTGCCGCTGAACTGTCCGACCCCGCATACCGCCCTGTGGGCTTCGCACCCGCGGGTCTACCTTCCCATCGACGAGGCCCCCGACGGACGGATTCGCTGCCCCTACTGCGGCACTGTCTACACCCTGGAGAGCTAGCCCCCCAGGGTCCTATCCCTACCCAGTGACCATCCTCGATCTCCGCACCTGAAGCGAACATCGTTCTCGGGAAGAGGTGTGACAACTGGACTACGCTTTTGTGACAACTGGACTATGCTTCCGGCACGGGATCGACGGGGCACCGCGCCAACCGGCGCATCGACATCGAAGGATCAGCGGTAAGATGGGATTTCCAGCGAAGATTGTCGTGGTTGAGGACGATGCACGCATGGCGCGGGCCATCGAGCGCCACCTGAGGCGCGACGGTCACGATGTCACCACGGTGGCGAATGGCGCGGCTTTGCGGAAGCTGTACCGGCAGGAGGCTGTGGATCTGGTGCTCCTCGATCTCAACCTGGGGTCCGAGGACGGCATGGATCTGGCCCGGGAGCTGCTGAATACGACGACGGCGGTGGTCATCATCGTGTCCGGCCGCCACGACGTGCGGGACCGCATCATGGGCCTGGATGCCGGCGCCGACGACTACGTGACGAAGCCATTCGCGCCCGACGAGTTGCGGGCCCGCGTGCGCGCGGCACTCCGCCGTCACACCCTGTTCATGCCCGACCAGCCCTTGGTCCGGGCTGGCCCTTACTCTCTCGACAGCGTCAGTCTGACCCTGTCGCGCGACGGGAGCGGCCTGCGGGTGAGGTTCACCGAGACGCAGGTCAGGATCCTGAGGCTGCTGATGCAACACCATGGACAGGCGCTGAGTCGCGACAGCCTGGTGAGCCGCAGGGTCAACGGGACGGAGGATCGCAGCGTGGATGTCCACGTGGCGAATATCCGGCGGAGACTCCGGAATGCGGGAGTGGATGAACTGGTCATCGGGCCGGTGCGTGGCCTGGGTTACCGCCTTGGACTAGTATGCGATTGAGCGGGGCTTACTGCCACGGGGCATCGCACGGTTGTCTGCAGCGGTGCTGCCCTCTCGCCGAGCGCCTTCCCGACACGTCACCCTGGCCGTGTTGTCCATGAAGCGGGAGTGAGCATGCGCTTGATCTGTCTCGATGACGATCCACGGGTGGAGGCGGTCCTCGGTCGCTTCCTCCGGCGCTTGCAGCACGATGTCAGTTTTTACCGATCGATCACACCCTTCAAAACTGCGTTGCTGGACGATCCTCCGGATGCCGTGCTGCTCGATCTCGGTCTCGGTCGGGAGAGCGGCATCGATGTGATCCACTGGCTGGCGCGTGCGGGCATCGAGGTCCCCATCCTGCTTCTGTCCGGCCATGGCGACAATGTGCTCGACACCGTGCGCAGGATTGCCACTGCCAGCGGCGTCCAGGTACTCGGCGCCGTCCCGAAGGCCCGTTTGGTGACGGAGTTGCCCGTGATCCTTGCGCGGGACGTGAAACCTGCCCCTGCGGCCAAACCGGATCTCGGCAACCGCACGATGCTGAGTCCCGGAGAGCTGGCGGGATTCATCCGGGCAGGCCGGGTCGAGCCCTATTTCCAGCCCATCGTCTTCCCTGGGGATGGCAGCTTGCGTGGAGTCGAGGTACTCGCACGTCTGCGCCTTCCTGACGGCACGGTGCTCGGCGCGGACGACTTCATCGCCCTGGCGGAGTCGTCCGGCCTGCTGTATGCCGTCACCGAGGCGCTGTTCGGCCGGCTGATCGCGACGCGCGGAACCCTGGCCACGCTTGGCCTGACCTTCGTGTCGGTGAACCTGTCACAGGAGACGCTGCGGGATCCGCGCATCCTGGGGCTGGTGAGGCGACTGGTGGCCGGGCTCGCAGCGACCTGCGCGATCGAGATCGAGGTAACCGAGACGAGCATGAGTGCCGATCCGCAGACCATGCGTACCGCCGCGGCACAGATTCATCTGCTCGGCGTGTCTCTCGCCATCGATGACTTCGGCGTCGGCTATTCGTCGATTCGGGCGTTGGCTGAACTGCCGTTCGATACCCTGAAGATCGACCTGTCCTTCGTTGCCGAAATGCTCGATTCGGGAAAGGCGCTGCGCGTCTTTCACGCCATCGTCGCCTTTGGTCGCAGTCTCGGGCTGCAGGTGATCGCCGAGGGTGTGGAGACCGAAGAGCAGCGGCAGCGCATCGCATCCCAGGTCGATCTGGTCCAGGGGCATCTGTTCGGGGAGCCGATGACGGCGGACGCCCTGTTGCGCAAGTTCGCTGGACACGCGGCACCCGCTCCCTGTCATTCCCGCGTATGCCCATGAAACATCGGCACTAGCATGTTGACGCCATTTTCCCGCCTGGGCGCGGTGGCGAGCGGCCTGCTGTCCAGGGTCATCCCCGCAGGGGCTGGGCGCCCTGCCCGTATGGCCCCCACGATGGGGGGTGGCAACGCCGGCGGCGACGGCAAAGCGCAGGACGAGGTGGACATCTACCAGACCCTGGAGCGCCTTGCCAGCAGTGAAGCTGCGCTGAAGGAGGCGCAGGCGATTGCGCATCTGGGCAGCTGGGCGCTCGATTATCGCAGCGGCGAACTGACCTGGAGCGACGAGGCCTATCGCCTGCTCGGGTTCCAGCCAGGGGCTGTGGTGCCGTCGCTCAGGCTCTTCCTGTCGGCCGTGCACGCGGAGGATCGCGCCCTGGTCGAGGCGGCCCTGGAGGCCGCCCCGAAACGTGCCGATGGCGCTTATTCGGTCGAGCACCGGGTCCAGGGGCCCGACGGCATCCTGCGTGTGGTCCGGGAGAAGGGTCGCGTCCGGTTCGGTGATGACGGCGAAGCCCTGGGCATATCCGGCACCGCGTTGGACATCACGGAACAGAGGCACACCGAGTCCGACCTCCTGCAGCGCGAGCGGCTCGAGCGGGGACTGCTGGAACTCTCGGCGGTTTTCCTGCAGCGCTCCGAACTCGGCATGGATCACCTGATCGATCAGGCCCTGGAACGCATGGGGCAACTGACGGGTACCGACAGGACTTATCTCTTCACGGTGGATACCGAGCGCAGGACCTTCAGCAATACCCACGAGTGGACAGCTCCCGGCATCACGCCGGTCATCGACATGCTGCAGAACATCCCCTGGGATGTCGCCCCGAATTCGCTGAGACTGCTCGCCTCGGGGTCGCCCGTGGCGATTCCACAGGTGTCGGCACTTGGGGATGACTGGGTAGAGAAGTCCTTCCTCGAGTTCCAGGGGATTTGTTCGCTGCTGCTCCTGCCGGTGATGCAGGGCGAGAACCTCACTGGTTTCGTGGGGTTCGACGCCGTGGAGAGCGTGCGGGAATGGTCCTCCGCGGAGATCCGCTTTCTTCAGGTTTTCGCGAGCCTGATGGTCAGCGTGATCGAGCGCGAGCAGGCCTATGCCGACATGGTCGCCGCGCGGGAGCGCGAGACGATCGGCCATCTGGCCAGCGGGGTGGCCCATGATTTCAATAATCTCCTGGGTGTGATCGACGCAAATTTCTTCTATCTCCGGGAGACGCTGGTGCATTCGGGAGCGGATTCCGAGATCGCCCAGATACTCGAGGAGACCCACAGTGCGCTGGGGCAGGCGAAGGTCGTCACCTCCGGCATGTTGTCGCTGAGCCGTGCCGGGAGCTTTGCCACCGAAAGGGTCTTGCTGGCAGCTGCGATCGAGGATCTGGCGCGTATCCTGCGACAGGTGCTGCCACCCGAGATTCGTCTCGTTCTGGCGCTCGAACCCGATCTGGCCGTGTTGAGCAACAACGCATTTCTCCAGGCAGCGTTGCTCAACCTGGCGCTGAATGCGCGCGATGCGATGCCTGAGGGTGGCCAGTTGACCATCGAGACCGTCGGTGTGTCGCACTCCGGTGGAGGAACACTGACCGTGGGAAATCGGGGACCGGGACGATATGCGCGGGTGCGTGTCACCGATACGGGCTGCGGTATGGGGCCTGAGACGCTCGACCGTCTGTTCGAGCCCTTGTTCTCGACGAAGGCGCAACAGCGCGGGCACGGTCTGGGCTTGTTCATGGTGCACGAGTTCGTGCTGCGCTCAGGTGCCCTGCTGGAAGTGGATTCGCGAGTCGATGAAGGCTCGGAGTTTCGGCTCTTTCTGCCCTCTTGGCCGAGTGGCCGCGCGGACTTCGAGGAACGCGTCGGAAGCGATCTGTTCGTTGCCCCGGTCTGTCTCCGGGTGCTCGTCGTGGACGATGATCTCCGAAGCAGGGATTCGGTGGCGCGGTTGCTCGAGATGGACGGGATGCGCGTGGAAACGGCCGAGGACGGTGAGGCCTGCCTGGAAGTGCTCCGCCAGGATCCGGGTTTCGACCTGGTGCTGTCCGATGTCTCGATGCCCCGCCTTGACGGAGTGGGCCTCTGTGGTGCACTGCTCGAGGCATACCCGGCGCTGCCGGTGATCCTGATGACCGGCCAGGCACCATCGGTCTTCCCTCAGGGAGAGATTCCGGGCGCGCCGACGGTTCTGCGCAAGCCTCTGGATCTGCAGATTCTGCGTAGGGCCATCGCCAGCCTGGATCTTCGTCGGCAATGACGGGCGGCCAACGAGACATAAGGTTGGGCCACCGGGCATCACTCCCCAGCCGGGTGTGCTCGCCGCGTACCCGGTGCCCCGCTCAGAACCGCATCTCGATGCCCAGTCCCGCTGCCCAGCTGCTTTCGCGTTCCGGGTCGTCGTCATCCCTGCGCCAGAAATGCCCCAGGATCACCTCGCCAAGCATCCAGTCCCGGTAGATCGGTTGGCTCCAGATACCCCGCACACCGTACTCGCGCGTGGGCACGGGGGCGTCGGTCTCGCCTCTTGCGAGTACCTCAAGGGACAGTTCGCGCTGCTTGTCAAAGGCCTGAAACAGGCCCAGGCTGGTCGACCAGCCAGCACCGTCCGTCTCGGTGCTGATCGTCGCCGAGTTGCGCCACCGAAAGGCGGTCCGCGGCGTCAGGGCTTGGGCATAATCGAATGCCGAAGTGGTGCCGAGCCCTTGATCGACCGCGAGGAAGAGCGTCTGCCGGAACTCGAGATTGGCGTCATCGGTCAGCCACCAGATCTTCCGGTAACGGGCCTGCGCAAACAACTTGTAGCCACCGCGCACCCCCAGGCGAAGGTCCAGGTTATCGCGCAGGAAATAGCCGATCCCGGCAAATAAGGTCTGGTCGTCACTGCGGCTTTCCGGGAGCAGTGACTGGCTGCGTGCAAACGCACTGGATTCATCCCTGACCAGTTCCTCCTCGTTGTCCCGTCCGATGAAGAGATAGGCCGTTTCACTCACGTTGGGCATCTGCACGCGCAGCCGGTACCGCACGTCGTTGCTGAAGCCGTCGTCTTCGCGGTACAGGCCGCGTACCCGTAGCGATCCGGAGACACGGCCGTCCTCCTCGAAGGGTATTTCGCCGAACCAGCTGTCGACGTTTTCGACCAGCCAGTAGGAGGCGCCATAAAGACCCGCACGGGCTGCGGTCAGCACTTTGATCTCGTCGGGTTCTTCGACTGCCTCGTCCGCGCCGGGCGCCTCGAGCGTGTCGGTCCCGGCGCTCGTGTCGGTATCGGTATCGGTGTCGGCCAGCGCCTGGGTCGCCAGCAGACACATTCCCATTGCCAGCACCAAAGCTAACCGCATGCGCTGTCCCGGACGCCGACTGGACTGCCACGGAGGGTCCGCTGGAAACAGGGGTCGACGTTGGCCATGCAGTGCCTGGCCCAAGCCGGAAACGAACCAGGGTGTTCCAGGCATGCGCGGCTGTTCACCCCCCGTTGATCTCGTGCTGGTAGGGGTCCGGCAGTCCCTGGCGACGCTTGAACCGGCGGTGGCTCCAGAAATACTGTTCAGGCGCCTCGAGCACCGCCTTTTCGATCACCTGATTGATCCGCGCCGTGTCCGCGACAGGATCCTGGGTGGGAAAGTCGGACAGCGGTGGGTGGATGGTCAGCCTGTACCTGCCATCGGCCTGCCGGCAGCCAAAGAACGGCAGCACGGGGGCGCGGCTGATCCTGGCAATGCGGTGGGTGGCGGTCTGGGTCGAGGCGGGAATACCGAAGAACGGGACCAGCGCGGTGTGGCGCCCGCTCTTGCCCTGGTCTGGGGCATACCAGACCGCCGTATTGCGCTTCAACGCCCGTAACAGCCCCTTGATGTCGTTGCGGTCGATCGCGCCCTCGGTGTGGTGTTCCCGGTTGCGCTTGAACAGGTAGTCGACCACGGGGTTTTCGTTTGGCCGGTACATGGCTGCAAAGGGGCGGTGCAGGGTCAGGATGCGCGCGCAGAACTCCAGGGTCGTGAAATGGGCGCTGACCAGCAGCACCCCGCGGCCCTTCTCCAGCGCCTGATCCAGGTGCTCCAGCCCTTCGATGCTGTAGATGCCTTCGAACTTCGCGCTCGGGCACCACCATCCGCAGGCAGTCTCGAGAACACCGATGCCGGCGGCTTCGAAGTGGCCGCGCAGCAAAGCCTCGCGCTCGCCTTCGCTCCGGTCGGGGAAGCACAGGCGCAGATTCACCCGGGTGACATGACGGCGTGACCTGCCCAGGCGCTGGAATGTTCGGCCGATGGAGCGGCCGATGCCGCGCTGCGTCTGCAGCGGCAGTCGGGTCGCAAGCCAGGCGAGCCCGGCTATGATCCAGAACGGCCAGGTGGCGGGTCCGAATGGCGCTTTGAGCGTGGGTTGTCTCTGTTTGTTCTGGGTCACGCCCGGGGGCACTCCGGAGGAAATTGTTCTGCGATAGTGTACAGGCTCCGATGCCCGGTTCACCGGCCCGAGGGTCCGGGGGGCGGCAGCAGCGGGCGGAGCAGATCCAGGGTGCGTGCGGTTGCCCCACGGTTCGCGCTGAGCGTCCGCTGTGCCTGCTGAATCATCGCTGCGCCGTGCTCGGGTATCCGGAGCAGGCCTTCCAGGGCGTCCCGGAGGCCTTCCGCGTCCGCGACCTGGACGATGGCCCGATCCGCCACGAGCTGCCGCACCATGTCGGCGAAGTTGCGGGTATCCGGCCCGACGATCACCGGGCATCCGGCAGCGATGGGCTCGAGAGGGTTCTGGCCGCCATGGTTGACCAGGCTGCCGCCGACGAAGGCGGCATCGGCCAGCGCATAGAGCGCGGCGAGTTCACCCAGGGTGTCGAGAACGATCACGTCGTCGTCGCTGCCCGCTGCGGGCAATCGCGAGCGCAGGAGAGCCGAAAATCCGGCGTCCTCGGCCTGCCCCCGGATCTCCTGGGCGCGGCTGGGATGCCGGGGCGCGAGCAGCAACTGGATGCGGGTTTCCGGGTGTGCGTCACGCAGCCGGCGGTGGACGTCCAGCAGTTGCCGTTCCTCCCCGGGGTGGGTGGAGCCGGCGACCCAGAGCCATTCGGCAGCGAAGTGCGTTCGGGCAAGGTCGGTTTGCTTGTGGACGGAAGGCAGGTCGAACTTGAGGTTTCCGGCGACTTCCACCCGCCGTGCCCCCAGGCTGCGAAAGAGCCCGGCATCCTCGGGTCCCTGTGCCGCCACCCATTCCAGCCCGGCCAGAAGGGGGCCATACAGCGCCCGCAGGCGGCGGTACGTGCCGCGCCGGCTCGGACTCAGCCGGGCGTTCACCAGCACGGTGGGGACCCCCGCACGATGGGTGTGCCAGAGCAGGTTGGGCCACAGTTCGGTCTCGATCAGGATCAGCAGCCCGGGCTGCTGATGCCGGATCACGCGGCGCAGCAGCGGCGGCGAATCCAGAGGCAGGTAGCGCACCGTCACCGGCAGGCCGGAGGCCTGCATGCGCTCGCCCTCGGCCCGCCCGGCCGGGGTCAGCGTCGTGAGCTGGATCCGCAGCTTCGGGTGCTCGCGGCACAGGGCGTTCACCAGGATGCCTGCGACGCGCATTTCGCCCAGCGATGCCGCGTGGACCCAGAGGTCCGGGCCGGGTTCGGGATCGGGGCCCGCGCCCAGCCGCTCACCCAGGTGCCGGCGGTAGCCCGACTCGCGGCGCGAGCGCCAGAGGAAGTGCAGCAGCGCCACCGGGATCAGTGCGTGGATCAACAGGTTGTAGGCCAGACGGGCCAACCGGAATGACCAGCTAGCGGAATTCAAGGGTTACGCCCACCGAGTCCTCGACCGGCCATTCCTCCAGGAGATCCCGGGTCATGTTTTCGCCATCAAAAACCAAAACACAAGCTTACCAATATTCTCCCGAATCCGGGTGATGTGCTCTTGCCGTTGCCCGATTTGTTCCCGAATCGATACTCCGCATCAGGGCGTTCTGTATACTTTGATCAGGCTCGGCACGGGTCTTCGCGTCGTTGTTCAGCGTTGACGGAGTGGGGGTCGCGACGATGCTTGGCGCTCAAGCGGTCACCGCAACGGCGATCGAGCGCTTCGCCCCTGAGGGACCGACGCCGGTGGCCCCGCTCCAACGTACCGAAACGTTCGAGGGCGGTGCGCCCGCGAACCGCGAGATGGAAATTGGGGTTTGATGGAGCATCGTCATCATGGGCGGCTGTGGCCGGGAACACGGCCGGCCAGAAGCAGTTTCGGGCTGCCGTGATTCCGGCATACTGAGCGAATACGGATCACCGTGGAAGCGTTGTTCCCGAGGGCTTGAGACGACGATGGAATTCGAGGTTCAGCTATCGGACCCTTTCTTTACGATCCACGATGCCGCACTCGCGGAGGCTCCCGAGGCGTGGATGTTTGACCCGCAAGCCCTTCATCAGCGGGGTCTTGCTATCGGCCACGGAGACGATGGTCGGGGTCGGGTCCTGTTCTTCGATCCCCCGATGCCAGGATCGAGTGGACAGTGGGTGCTTCGGCATTATTTCCGAGGCGGGGCAGTCGCTCGGATCCTTGGTGACCGATACCTCTGGACGGGATTGAGCCGGAGCCGGCCGTGGCGTGAGTTCCTGCTCACCGCCCGAATGCGGGACGAGGGCTTGCCGGTGCCAAGGCCGGTCGCGGCCCGGCTGTCCCGTGCCGGGCTGTATTATCGGGCCGACCTCGTGACGCAGCGCGTTCCAGATGCATGTTCATTCGATGCCCGTCTCCGCCAAGGCTCGCTTACCAGCCGTCACTGGCACGGCGTTGGAGCTTGTGTCCGTCGCTTCCACGACGCGGGCTACTGTCACGCCGATCTGAACAGCCGCAATATCCTGATTGATGCCTGCGACCGCATCTGGCTCCTGGATTGGGATCGGGGGCGCTGGCGGCCGCAGGGTTCCTGGCGTGAGGAAAACCTGGCCCGGCTCAAGAGGGATCTCGAGAAGCACGTCCGGCAGCATGACGGTTGGTTTTTCTCGGCGTCGGATTTCGCGAAGCTGCTTGCCGGTTACCATGATCCCTCAGCGGCACCAACGAGCGATAGCAATCGCAGTTGATTCCAGGCTCATGCCATTTTTTGCCCAAGCGCTTGCCATTGGGCCCGGCGGGACCGATCCGGCTATCTTTGTGGCAGGGTGGGTATGCCATCGGTGCCGGCATTTCATCAGCCCATCGTGAAGGCCGCCCGGATCGACCGGTGCGTCAGGCGGGAAGCCGCTACGCTGATCCGTTGGGCTCACGCCATTCCATTCGATCGTCGAACTCCAGTTTGCCACCGCATTCCGCGCAGGCATATCGGTAACCCCGTTGTGTGATGAGGTGATGTCGTCTCGGACCCAGTCGGTGGGACTGGCATTTACATTGATAAACATAAATACGGCTCCGTCGGCCGGTCAGCGGAGTTCGGTGGGTGACGGCAGGCGGAAACCCCAGTTCTGCCATGACAGCACGCCATTGTGGCCCGTGCGGCCGCACAGATCTAAGCCCGAGCCGCCGGTAAACGATCGAGTGCGCGACTTCATGGGCCACGGTCGCGGGAAAGTGGGCGTGCCAGTCCTGGATGAAGGCATTGGGGTTGAAACGGAGCATCTCAACCCCATCCTTTAAACGCCATTGTCCGGCGGCGCGGCCGCGCAGGTCGAGCGTTATCTGCGGTGCCGGCAAGGCAGACATCTGCAAATAAAACGCATGGGCAGCCTCCCGTATCGCCCGATCTTGGAACTCGTTCAGGATGGCGAGTGTCATGGGCCTGTCATGTGGTCGATTTCTTGTATCTTTTTTCAATTTTTATTAAATTATGAGGAATAAGCAATAGTTGTCCGAAGTCTATATGCTGGCAAACAACAAACGAGGAATCCTGATGAGTGCCGAGAAGAAAAAGTTCGATGATTTGAGTGCCGAGGAATTATACGCGTTGGCCCGTGAGCGTGAGCAACAGGAGGAGGAGCGCAGGGAACAGGAAATCAAGGAGAAACGTGTTGCACTGAAGGCCGAGCGTAAGCAGATGCTGGCGCGTCATCGGAAGGAGCTGGCGGAACTGGATCGCCGGATCCGTGACATGGGTGGCTCCGTACCGAAGGCGCGCGCGGGCGGCGCCCGTCGTCGTGGTGGAACCGGGGAGGGAACGATCAGCCAGCGACTTTGCGAAATCGTCGCCACCCAGCCGGAAATGACGGTCAGCGAGATCCGCGACCAGGCGGAAAGCGCGGGGATCGATACCAAGAACATCAGCCAGACACTCGCCTACCTGAAGCGCCAGGGCCGCCTGGCTTCACCGCGCCGCGGCGTGTACACCAGCGCCTGAGCAACGGCAACGCCCCAGGGTCACGGCACGGCTGGAGGCGCGGGATCGGCTGGGGCATCCAGTGTCCGTGTCGTCAGAGGACTTCGTCACGAGGCGAGGTTTCGGTCCTCGGCGGCACCGGACAGTTCCACCATCCCAAGGTGGGTGCCATCGCAGCGCAAAGCGCAATCCCCCAGCAGCCAACGCCGGAGTTCCGCGCCTGCGACCTGCTCACGCCAGCCGCGGGCCAGGGCTGCATCCTCCTCCCCCCGCATCAGTGCCACGACGTCCTTGCGACTGGCGACCGCCTCCGGGGTGATCTGCTGTTGCCGCGCAAGTTCCCGCAACAGACCCATGCCGACGTCGACGATCACCTCTTCCGCCTCCGCCAGCGGCCTTCTTTTGGAGAGTACCGGCCAGGTTTCCCGGGGAGCCTCTGAGCCCTTCTGCACAGCCTGAAGGATCTGGCGGGCCTGGGTTTCGCCGATCCCCTTGGGCAGGCCACGCAACTCCCGCAGGGCCTGCACTTCGGTGGGGCGCGTCCGGGCAATCAATAGCAGCGCGTCGTCGCTGATGATCCAGCGACGCGGCCGGTCGAGGTCACGCGCCTGACTCTCCCGCCAGGACGCGAGCTCGCGCAGTACCGCCAGTTCCCGGGGCTTCAGGCGCTTGTGCCCGCTGACGCGGCGCCAGGCGCCCTCGAAGTCCGCCTGGTAGAGTTCGGGGCGGGCCAGTGCCTCCATCTCGGGCTGCAGCCAGGTCAGGCGGCCGAGCGTGTCGAGTTCGCGTTGCAGGGAAAGGAAGAGCTGGACCAGGTAGCGTACGTCGTCGCGGGCGTAACTCAACTGCTCCGATTTCAGAGGACGTTGCGACCAGTCGGTGCGTGACTGCGTCTTGTCGAGTTCGTGTTGCAACACCGCCTGAACGAGATTGGCGTAACCGACCTGTTCTCCGTGGCCGAGCAGGCTGGCGGCAACCTGGGTATCGAAGATCGGACCGGGCACCTTGCCTGTTACCAGATAGAGCACCTCGAGATCCTGACTGGCGGCGTGGAAGACCTTCAGGACCGCCGGGTCATGCAACAAAGCCTTCAGCGGACCGAGCTCCCTGAATGCCAACGGATCGATACAGGCAATGTGATCGGGGGTTGCCAGCTGGATCAGGCACAGTTGTGGAAAGTAGGTCTTTTCCCGCATGAACTCGGTATCCACCGCGACCCATGGGCTGCCGGCGATGGCGTCGAGCAGTACGCGCAGATCGGCTTCGGTGTCGACCAGTCCATGATCATGCATCGGACGATCCGGTTCCCTTTCCGGAGGCATTGAAGGCCGCCACCTGTTCCGGACTTGCCTCCTTCTGGTACTGGCGCTTCCACTCCGGGTACGGCATGCCGTAGACAATCTCGCGGGCCTGGTTCAGATCGAGTTCCGTCCCCTGGTTCGCGGCAGCTGTGACATACCATTTTGCGAGACAATTGCGGCAGAAGCCGGCGAGATTCATGAGGTCGATGTTCTGTACGTCCTTCCGCTCGTCCAGATGTTGCAAGAGACGCCGGAATACTTCGGCTTCGATTTCGGTTCGGTTCTTGTCTTGCATGGCAACAGGTCTTCCCATTCTTTTGGTTTGTCGGGTCGGAGGCATCGCGCCTGGGCCGATGCCTCTGCGGATGGCGTCGCCCGTCGGCGATCCCGTCGGGCGTTCCGGAAGTTGTAGCAGCGTGTCAGGTCAGGTGCAAAAGCCAGCGCCTGCGGGCATCACGCAGGATGTGATAGACGACGGGCCACAGGAGCGCACTGGTCAGGATCGGGAGCCAGTAGAGGTTGCTGCCCGGAGGGAACCCGATGGCTCCCTGGATCCAGATGTTGAGGAAACGTGTGAGTCCGACCAGAAAGGCCACGACCACGGCCTGTTGCCACAGGGGGTACACGCGCAAGCGCGGGTAGATCTGGAGCACGATGAACATCGCCGCCGCCAACGCGAGTGCGTTCTGGCCCAGCAGTTGGTGCTGCAGCACGTCGAGGAACAGGCCTGCGAGAAAGGCCACGAGGATGCCGACCCGCCGCGGGAAGGCCATGCCCCAGTAGACCAGCACCAGCAGTACCCACTCGGGGCGGGCGGTCGCGATGGCGCCGGGAAGCGGAACGATGGTCAGGGCGAACGCGGCCAGCAGCGACAGCAGCACCGGGACGGGTATCACCATCCCCGGGTTCACTCCCGCCCATCCGGCTGTTCCTCCGCCCCTGGCTGCGGCGCGGGGGCATCGGTCCACAGCAGCAATGCCTCGCGCGAGCGGTCCAGGGCCGCCAGGGGTTCCGCCGCGATGACCAGGAACGGCTGACCCGGCAGGTGCTCGACCGAGACGATGCGTGCGACCGGGTAATCGGAGGGGAAGCGTCCGCCGAGGCCGGAGGTCAGCAGCAGATCGCCTTCCTCGATGTCCTCCTGTGGCGGCACGTGGCGCAGGTTCAGGCGCCGCGGGTTGCCGGAACCCACCGCCAGCGCGCGCAGGCCGGTGCGGGCCACGATCACGGGGAGGGCGTGTCCAGGATCCGAGATCAGCAGCGCGGTCGAGCTGGTCCAGTTCGGGGTCAGGATCTGGCCGATGACGCCGTCGGCGTTGATCAGGGGCTGACCCGCGTAAACGCCGTCGAGTCGGCCCTTGTTGATCACGATCTGCTGGCGGAACGGGTCCAGATCCACCGCGAGGAGCTTGGCGATCTCCACCCTCTCCGTGGCCTGCGCCGAGGTATGCAGTAGCGCCCGCAACCGGTCGTTCTCCGCCTGCAGGGCATCGAAGCGCAGCTGCCGCGCGCGCAGCTCCATCAGGTCCGAGCGCAGCAGGCGATTTTCGAGCACGAGCTGTTCGTGGCGGGAGAAGGAGTCGAGAATCCGGCTGCCGACGCGGATCGGCGCGTCGACGGCCAACTGCAGCGGGTACGCGACCGTGGCCAGGACGCTGCGCAGGGTCTGCAACTGGTAGAAGCGGTGGTCGAGTGCCATCAGGGCCAGGGCGATCAGAACCACGGCAAGCAGGCGTAGGATCGGCGACGCCCCGAGGCTGAACAGCGGCTTTTCGATGACAAGTCCTCCGGCAGGCGGGAGACTACTCGCTGGCCAGGAAGTCGACCCGTTTCTCGTCGAGCATCTCCAGAACGCGTCCGCCGCCACGCGCAACACAGGTGAGTGGATCCTCGGCGATCACGACGGGGATGCCGGTCTCTTCCATGATCAGGCGGTCGATCTGCTGCAGCAGCGCGCCGCCGCCCGTGAGCACGATGCCGCGCTCGGCGACGTCGGCACCGAGTTCCGGGGGCGTCTGTTCCAGCGCGGTGCGCACCGCGGAGACGATACCGTGCAGCGGATCCTGCAGGGCCTCGAGGATCTCGTTGCTGTTCAGGGTGAAGGACCGCGGCACACCTTCCGCCAGGTTGCGACCCTTGACCTCGATCTCCAGCAGATCCTTTCCCGGGTAGGCCGAGCCGATCGCGTGCTTGATGCGCTCTGCGGTGGCCTCGCCGATCAGCACGCCATAGTTGCGGCGCACATAGGACATGATGGCCTCGTCGAAGGTGTCACCGCCGATCCGCACGGATTCCGAGTAGACGATGCCGTTCATCGAGAGCACGGCGACCTCGGAGGTGCCGCCGCCGATATCGAGGACCATGGAGCCCACCGCCTCGTCCAGCGGGATGCCGGCGCCGATGGCGGCAGCGACCGGTTCCTGCAGCAGATAGACCTTGCGCGCGCCGGCCCCGAAGGCGGATTCGCGAATCGCCCGTCGCTCGACCTGTGTCGCGCCGCAGGGCACGCAGACGAGCACCCGGGGGCTTGGCCGGAACACGCGACGCTCGTGCACCTTCTTGATGAAATGCTGCAGCATTTTTTCGGTGGTCGTGAAGTCGGCAATCACGCCATCCTTCAGCGGCCGGATGGTGATCACGTTCTCCGGCGTTCGCCCGAGCATCTTCTTGGCCTCGGTGCCCACGGCCTCGAGCGAGCGTGGCCCGCCGGGGCCGCGGTCCTGGCGGATGGCCACCACCGATGGCTCGTTCAGGACGATGCCCTGCCCGCGCATGTAAATCAGCGTGTTGGCGGTACCCAAATCAATGGAGATATCGTTGGAGAACAGCCCCAAGATGCGCTTGAACATGGCTCGACCTGAAGGAAGCGGGCGGGAAGGACGCGAAACTCTAGCAAGCCCCCATTGGTTTGGGCAAGGAGGGCTTTGTGGTAACTTTGCGCTCCCCCGCACTATACGTTGATATTGGAACCATGTCCCTGAACAGCGATGAAGTTCGCCGGATCGCCCAGCTGGCGCGTCTGGCCGTGGACGATCGGGAGGCCGAGGAATTCGCGGCCGGCCTGAGCGACATCTTCGATTTCGTCGAGGCCCTGAACGCGGCCGAGATCGGCGGCGTCGAACCGATGGCCCATCCCCTGGATGCCGAACAGCGCCTGCGCCCCGACGCGGTGAGCGAGCCCGACCAGCGCGAACTGTTCCAGGCGATCGCGCCCGCCGTCGACGGCGGACTCTACCTCGTGCCGCGCGTGATCGAATGATCCACGCTCCGGTACAGCGATGGAAGGGCAGGCCATGAAACTCGATACCCTCGCAGGTTGGGCCCGGCGTCTGCGTGCCCGCGACATCAGCAGCCGCGAGCTGACCGAATTCTACCTCGGGCGCATCGACCGCCTGGATTCGCAGTTGAACAGCTTCATCTCGGTGACGCCGGACCTGGCACTCGCAGCGGCCGATGCGGCGGACGAGCGTCTCGCACGTGGCGACGAGGCGCCGCTGCTCGGCCTGCCGGTGGCGCAGAAGGACATCTTCTGCACCTTTGGCGTGCGCACCAGCTGCGGTTCGAAGATGCTCGACAACTTCATCGCGCCCTACACGGCGACGGTGGTCGAGCGAATGAACGCCGCCGGGGCGGTGATGCTGGGCAAGACCAACATGGACGAATTCGCGATGGGGTCGTCCAACGAGACCAGCCATTACGGCCCGGTGCGCAATCCCTGGGACCCGGAACGGGTTCCCGGCGGTTCCTCCGGCGGTTCCGCGGCGGCCGTGGCCGCGCGCCTCGTCCCGGCAGCCACCGGTACCGACACCGGCGGCTCGATACGGCAGCCGGCGGCCTTCTGCGGTATCACCGGCATCAAGCCGACCTACGGCCGGGTGTCGCGTTACGGCATGATCGCCTTCGCCTCCAGCCTGGACCAGGCCGGACCCATGGCGGCGAGTGCCGAGGACTGCGCGCTGATGCTGAACGCGATGGCCGGCTTCGACCCGCGCGACTCCACCAGCGTCGAACGGCCGGTCGAGGATTTCACCGCGGGGCTTGGCGCCGACCTGAAGGGTCTGCGCATCGGCCTGCCGCGGGAATTCTTCGGCGAAGGCCTCGACCCCGGCGTGCGCGCGGCGACCGAGGCTGCCCTTGCGGTGCTGCGCGAGCGTGGTGCCGAGCTGATCGAGATCAGCCTGCCCAACAGCGGGCTGTCGGTGCCGGCGTACTATGTAGTGGCGCCGGCGGAGTGCTCGTCCAACCTCGCGCGCTACGACGGGGTGCGCTTCGGTCACCGTTGTGACGAGCCCCGGGACCTGACGGACCTGTACACCCGCTCCCGGGCCGAGGGCTTCGGGGCCGAGGTCAAGCGACGCATCATGATCGGGACGTACGTGCTGTCGGCGGGGTACTACGATGCCTATTACCTGAAGGCACAGAAGGTGCGCCGGTTGATCGCCGACGACTTCCGGCGCGCCTTCGGGCAGGTCGATGTGATCGCCGGTCCGACCAGTCCCGAGACACCCTTCCGTCTGGGTGAGAAGAGCGCCGACCCGGTCCAGATGTATCTCTCCGACATCTATACCATTGCCGTGAACCTCGCGGGGCTCCCGGGGCTGTCGATGCCCGCCGGCACGGTCGGCAACCTGCCCGTCGGCATGCAGCTGATCGGCAATTATTTCGACGAGGCGCGCCTGCTGGGTGTCGCTCACCAGTTCCAGCAGGAAACCGACTGGCATGCCCGCATGCCGGCGGCCTTCGTCTGAGGTCAGAACGCGATGGAATGGGAAACCGTGATCGGGCTGGAGATTCATACCCAGCTCAATACCGTCTCGAAGATCTTCTCCGGGGCGGCCACCGCCTACGGCGCCGAGCCGAACCGCCAGGCCTGCGCGGTGGATCTGGGTTTGCCCGGAGTCCTGCCGGTGCTGAACGCGGCCGTGGTGGAGAAGGCCGTAATGCTGGGCCTCGCGATCGATGCCAGGATCGCTCCGCGCTCGGTCTTCGCACGCAAGAACTACTTCTACCCCGACCTGCCAAAGGGCTATCAGATCTCGCAGTACGAACTGCCCATCGTCGAGCAGGGTCACCTGGACATCGATCTGGAGGACGGGAGCCGGAAGCGGATCGGCGTCACCCGCGCGCACCTCGAGGAGGATGCCGGCAAGAGCCTGCACGAGGGCTTCACAGCGATGACGGGCATCGACCTCAACCGCGCCGGAACCCCGCTGGTCGAGATCGTCTCGGAGCCCGACATGCGCTCGGCGAAGGAGGCGGTGGCCTACATGAAAAAGCTGCACGCACTGGTGCGCTATCTGGGTATCTCCGACGGCAATATGCAGGAAGGCAGCTTCCGTTGCGACGCCAACGTCTCGGTGCGCCCCCGTGGGCGGACCGAGTTCGGCACCCGTGCCGAGATCAAGAACCTGAATTCCTTCCGCTTCGTCGAGCGCGCGATCAACTTCGAGGTCGAGCGCCAGATCGACCTGATCGAATCCGGCGGCACGGTGGTGCAGGAAACGCGCCTGTACGACCCCGACCGTGACGAGACCCGGTCGATGCGCTCCAAGGAGGAGGCCAACGACTACCGTTATTTTCCCGACCCCGACCTGCTGCCGGTGGTCATCCATGCCGAGGACATCGAGGCGGCGCGCCGGCGCCTGCCGGAGCTCCCCGATGCGAAGCGGGAGCGCTTCATCAGCGCCTACGGACTGTCTGCGTATGACGCCGGATCGCTGACCGCGAGCCGGGAACTGGCGGACTATTTCGAAGCGGTCGCGGCTGGCTGTGGCGCGCCCAAGCTGGCGGCCAATTGGGTGATGGGCGACTTCTCGGCCGCGCTGAACCGCTCGGAGGCCGGTCTGGCGCAGAGCCCGGTGTCGGCGGCGGGGCTGGCGCAACTGCTCTCCCGCATACAGGACGAGACCATCTCCGGCAAGATCGCCAAGGAGGTCTTCGATGCCATGTGGGCGGGGGAGGGTGGGGCCGATGCCATCATCGAGGCGCGTGGGCTGAAGCAGATCACGGACACCGGCGCGATCGACGCCATCATCGACGAGGTGATCGCGGCGAACCCGTCGCAGCTGGAACAATACCGGTCCGGCAAGGACAAGCTGTTCGGGTTCTTCGTCGGCCAGGTCATGAAGAAGACCCGGGGCCAGGCCAACCCTGCGCAGGTCAACGAGCGCCTGCGCGCCCGGCTGCAGGGAGACTGAGCGCCGTGGCCTTACGAGGCGGGCGCTTCCCGGTCGTGCGATGACCGAGCGGGACACCCTGCACCGATTCCTGCTCGAGCGCACGCCCGTGCGCGGCGAGTGGGTGCACCTCGACGACACCTGGCGCGCCCTGCTGGAACGGCATCCGTACCCGCCGGTCGTGCGCGACCGGTTGGGGGAAGCCTATGCCGCGGTCGCGCTGATCGCGGCAACGCTGAAATTCGACGGTTCGCTGATCCTGCAGATCACCGGTTCCGGTCCGCTGCACATGCTGGTGGTGCAGGCGACCGGCAGCCGGGCGCTGCGCGGTCTGGCCCGCTATCGCGGCGAGGTTCCGGACGGTGACCTGACCGAGATCTTCGGTCCCGATGCGCGGCTGGTGCTCACGCTGGATCCCGGCGCCGGGCGCGAACGCTACCAGGGGGTCGTGGCACTCGAGGGCCAGTCGCTGGCCGCGGCGCTGGACACCTACTTTGAGCGCTCCGAGCAACTGCCGACACGGCTGTGGTTGGCCTCTGGTCCCTCGAGTGCCGCCGGTCTGCTGCTGCAGGGAGTGCCCGGTGCCGATGGCGCGCCGACCCCGCCGGACGCCGAAGACTGGATTCGGGCAACGCTGCTGGGCGACACGGTCTCGGCAGGCGAACTGCTGGCGTTGCCGGCGGAGCAGCTGCTGCGCCGGCTGTTTCACGAGGAACGCGTGCGCCTGCTCGAGGGTCACGCGATGCGTTTCGCCTGCAACTGTTCGCGGGACAAGGTCGAGGCGATGCTGAAAGGTCTCGGTGCCGACGAGGTGCGCGCGACGCTGGCGCAGGAGGGTGAGGTCTTGGTGACCTGCGAGTTCTGCAATGCCAGCTACCGTCTCGATGCGATCGACGCCGAGGCCCTGTTCGCCGCCGACGATCCCCAGCCCGACGTCGGCTCCACCCGCCACTGATCCTCTCCCCGCGGATGCGGGCCAGGACCTGCTGCAGCGCGAAATCAGGTGCTGGGGGCGCGCCCCGGCTTGCCGCAGAACGGGCAACCGGGGTCGCGGGTCAGCCTCAGGGTGCGGAAGCTCATCGTGAGACCATCGACCAGCAGCAGACGGCCGGCCAGCGTAGGCAATCCGATCAGCAGTTTCAGGGCCTCGGTGGCCTGCAGGCTGCCGATCACGCCAGGGAGGCTCGCGAGGACCCCCGATTCGCTGCAGGTCTCGCCGAGCTCCTCGCCGTCTCCGTACAGGCAGTGGTAGCAGGCCGCCCCGGGATCCCGGAAGTCGAAGGTCGTCAGCTGTCCCTCGAAGCGGATCACCGCACCGGATACCAGCGGGGTTCCCGCCGCCAGTGCGGCGTGGTTGATCAACGCACGGCTGGCGAAGTTGTCGGTGCCGTCCAGGACCACGTCGGCCCCGGCGAAGAGTTCCCGCAGCGCGGCGTGGTCCAGCCTGAGGGCGATCCTGTCCACTCGGCAGCCCGGGTTCAGCGCGAGCAGGCTGTCGGCGGCGGAATCGACCTTCAGGCGGCCGATGTCGGCCTGGCCGTGCAGGATCTGGCGCTGCAGGTTGCTCAGGTCCACGTGGTCGAAATCCACCAGGCTCAGGCGGCCGACCCCGGCCGCCGCGAGGTAGGCGGCGATCGGGGAGCCCAGGCCCCCGAGCCCCATCACCACGGCATGCGCCCGGGTCAGGCGGTCCTGACCCTCGGCGCCGATTCCGGGCAGCAGGATCTGGCGGCTGTAGCGCAGCAGCAGGAGGTCTTCGCTCTCGGATTCGTCCTTCATCGCGGCCTTGCCGGCCGGCGATGGGCGCCGGGCACGGGATTCACCAGTAGGCGCGCCAGTGCGAGGGCCGTTGGTCACGGCAGCCGTGTTCGCCCTTCTGGTAGTGCCGCACGAAGATGCGCCGGGCGCACTGCCCGAAGCAGTTTGGGTTGATCTTCATGTTCGCCCGGCGGGTATCCTCGCAATAGCCGTAGTAGGCTCGGCGCAGTCGCGTGAAGACGCTGTTGTCGAGGTGGAAGCCCAGTTCCTCCAGCGCCGACTCGATCTCGGCGAAGGTCACGTCGCGCAGATCGTAGCGAACGAGGACCCGATTGGGCCCGGTCACGGACACCTCCAAGACCAGCGGGGAATCCGCCAGCAGCAGGGCGGCACCGGGAGCCTGGTCGGCTTCCGAATGGGGGCCCTGAAAGACCAGTTCCCGGGCGCAAACGGTCGTGTCCATGACTACATGGTAGTTGCCCCTGCGTGATTTGCCCAGCATGCCGCACCCTAAAGCGGGGCGCGTTATGGCGCTAACGTGAAAGTCACGGTCACCCCCGCCCCTGCGCGCCCGCTTATGGAGTGCGGGAGCTTGCTCCCGCTATTCGGTGTCGGGGATGACACAGCTCCCCAAAGCGGCGGCAAGCCGCCGCACTCCACAGGCGCTCCGCTTTCATCTTTCGTGGTGGCGCGTCCGGGACATGATAGTTATCCGGGGCAGTTGCCCTCGGTGACCCGTTCGTGCCCGGCTGGATCGCGGTGACTGGCCACTTTCAGGTAGCCGTGCTGCGTCAGCAACGTGCGTACTGCGCACCCTTGGTCGTAACCGTGCTCCAGCAACAGCCACCCGCCCGGGTACAGGCGCGCGCGGGCTTGTCCCGCGATGGTTGCCAGGTCGGCCAGCCCGCCATCCCCGGCAACCAGTGCGGTACGTGGCTCGAAGCGCAGATCGCCGTGTTGCAGATGCGGGTCGGAGGGATCGACATAGGGCGGGTTGCTGACGATGATGTCGAACAGCGGGCGCGGGGCGACGGCCTCCAGCCAGCGTCCCCGAAACCAGTGGACGGACAGATCCAGTCGCCTCGCGTTGTCCGCGGCGACCGCGAGTGCGTCGGCACTGGCATCGCTGCCCCAGGCCTCGAGTTGGGGCCGCTCTGTCACCAGGGCCAGGATGATCGCGCCGGAACCCGTGCCCAGGTCTATTGCCCGCGCGCGCTGGGCCGGCAGCCGCTCCAGGGCGCGCTCGACCAGGAGCTCGGTCTCCGGCCGGGGGATCAGGCAGCGCTCGTCCACCCGCAGCGGCAGGGACCAGAACTCACGTTGGCCCAGGAGGTAGGCGATCGGTCTGCCGGCAGCGCGCTGCGCGACCAGGTTCCGGATCGCCGCGGCCTGCTCGACCGACAGCGCGCGATCGCCATGCGCGATCACGCTGGCGCTGTCCATGCACAGCAGGTGCCCGACCAGCAGCCGGGCCTCCAGTCCGGCCGATTCGATGCCGGCCAGCGCCAGGCGCTGGCGCGCCTCGGTCATTTGCCCGGCAATACTCGTCGGTTCAGTCTTCGGCAAGGGCTGCGAGCTGCTCGGCCTGGTGCTCATGGGTCAGCGGATCGATCAGGGAATCGAGGTCCCCCGCCATCACGTCGTCCAGCTTGTAAAGGGTCAGGTTGATCCGGTGGTCGGTCACCCGGCCCTGGGGGAAGTTGTAGGTGCGGATGCGCTCCGAGCGGTCCCCGCTGCCGACGAGGCTCTTGCGCGCGGCGCTTTGCGCGGCGGCCTGGCGGCTGCGTTCGGCCTCGTAGAGGCGCGAGGCAAGGAGATTCATCGCGCGGGCCTTGTTCTTGTGCTGGGAGCGTTCGTCCTGGCATTCGACCACCATGCCGGACGGAAGGTGGGTCAGGCGCACCGCCGAGTCGGTGCGGTTGACGTGCTGGCCACCGGCACCGCTGGCGCGGTAGGTGTCAATGCGCAGGTCGGCGGGGTTGATCTCCGGCATCTCCACCGCATCGAGTTCCGGCAGGATCGCGACCGTGGCTGCAGACGTGTGGATGCGTCCCTGGGATTCGGTTTCGGGCACCCGCTGCACCCGGTGCGCCCCGGACTCGAACTTCAGCCGGGAGTATACGCCGCGGCCGATCACCCGGACGATGACCTCGCGGTAACCGCCGTGCTCGCCCTCGGTCGCGCTCAGGATCTCCAGTTGCCAGTTGCGCTGCTCGGCGTAGCGGCTGTACATGCGCAGCAGGTCGCCGGCAAAGATGGCGGCCTCGTCGCCGCCAGTCCCGGCGCGGATCTCCAGGAAGGTGTTGGCCTCGTCGTGCGGGTCCTGGGGTACCAGGTGCGCCTGCAGTTCCTGCTCCAGCCTCTCGCCCTGGTGCCGCAGGCGCTCGATCTCGTCCTCCGCCATCGCGCGGAGGTCGGGCTCGGGATCGGACAGCATCGCGCGGGCCTCGTCGAGTTCCTGCTGGCTGTCCAGCCACGCCCTCCAGGCGCCGGCCAGCGGTTCGAGCTGGCTGTACTCGACCGAGAGCCGCCGGAAACGATCGGGATCGGCGGCGATCTCGGGTGCGGCGAGCAGGCCGGCGATCTCGGCGTGGCGTTCGGACAGGCCCTCCAGCTTCCGGCGAAACGACTCCTTCACGAATCGTCCCGGGAATCCCCGTCGTGACCTTCCGGGAGCAGGAAAAGCCTGTGCGCGGCGCGGAACAGATCGACATCACCGTCGTGAGCGGCGGCGTTCAGTGTCTTGCACGGGGCGTGCATCAGCTTGTTGGTGAGGATGTGCGCGAGATGATGCATCACTTCCTCGGGTGTCCGCCCCGCGCGCAGCTGGGCCTCGGCCCGAGCCAGTGCCTCCTGCTGGATATTCATGGCCTGGTCGCGAAGCTGGCGGATGCTCACCACGGAGTCGCGGGCGCGCAGCCAGCGCATGAACTCGTCGGCGCGCGTTGCGATGATCTGTTCTGCCTGTTCCGCCGCGGCCTGGCGCGAGGCCATGTTCTCGTTGATGACCTCGTGCAGGTCGTCGACGGTGTACAGGTACACGTCCTCGAGTTCCGCCACTTCCGGCTCGATGTCCCGGGGTACCGCGATGTCCACCATGAACATCGGCCGGTGACGGCGCTTGCGAATGGCCCGTTCCACGGCGCCCTTGCCCAGGATGGGCAGCGGCGCGGCGGTGGAGCTGATCACGATGTCCGCGCGGTGGAGGTATTCCGGCATGGAACTGAGGGCGATGGGTTCTGCGTGGAAGCGGTCGCCCAGGGTGTGCGCCCGTTCCACGGTGCGGTTGGCGACGATGACATGACCGACGCCGTGGCCCACGAGGTGACGCAGCGCCAGTTCGATGGTCTCACCGGCGCCGATGACCAGCGCGGTCAGGGGCTTCAGATCGCCGAAGATCTGCCGCGCGAGCGAGACGGCCGCGAAGGCGACGGAAACGGCGCTGGCGCCGATCGCGGTCGACGTGCGGACGTCCTTCGCCGTGGCAAAGGCATGCTGAAACAGGCGCTCCAGCGACAATCCCAGAGTGCCGGCGGCATGGGCATGCTGGTAGGCGCTCTTCATCTGCCCGAGGATCTGCGGCTCGCCGAGCACCATGGAATCGAGACCGCAGGCGACACGCAAGGTGTGCAGCACCGCCTCGTTGTCGTGATGCCGGTACAGGTACGCCTCGAGTTCGTTGCGCCGGATTCCGTGGAATCCGCCCAGCCAGTCGAGCACGCGGTCCTCGCCGTCGCGGCTCTGCTCCCGGAAGTAGATCTCCGTTCGGTTGCAGGTGGAGAGGATCGCGGCCTCGGGAATCTTCACGCCACTGTGCAGCGAATCCAGCGCCTCTCCCAGCTGCACCTCGTTGACAGCCAGCCGCTCCCGCACCTGTACCGGGGCTGTCTTGTGGTTGATTCCGAGAGTGAAGAGCATCGTGGCCGGCTGTGTTTGTCTTTAAAATCGGATTTGGTAGCAGGCTAGTGTACTGCCTGGCGCCATCCGATACAGTGGGGGCGCAAAATTGTCGTTGGAACCCACTGCGCTGATCACCCGTCCAACCCCCGATACCATGTGGAAGCCATTATTCATGCCGCGAGTACTCGCCGTCGCCTTGCCCGCGCTGATCCTCGCAGGCTGCGCCCAGACTCACCTCAACGCGTCGGGCACGGAGTATATCGAGGTTCCGCCGATTCTCTCGATACCCGGACCCACCGCTGCCGACGATCCGGAAGCCGTTGTGCTGTTCAGTCTGCTGGCTGCCGAAATGGCGGCCCAGTCCGGCGATTATGCGCAGGCGAGCCGATATTACCTCGAAGCGGCCCGCTTGAGCGACGATGTGAAGGTCGCCGAGCGGGCGACGCGTCTGGCCCTGTTCGCGCGCAATCATCCGCGCGCGCTCGACGCGGCGGAACGTTGGCTGGTGCTGGCGCCGGGGAGCCTGGAGGCGATGCAGCTCACGGCGGTGCTGATGGTCGGCGAGGGGCGGGAGCGTGACGCCGCCGCATTGCTGCAACGGATCGTGGAGCAACTCGGCAGCGAAGAGGGTTATGGTGTCGTGCTGTCGCTGCTGGTGCAGTCCGAGGATCGCGACGCCGCATTGCGGACGCTCGCGATGCTGGTCGATGCCGATTCGGACGAGCCCACCGCCTGGCAGGCCCATGCCGAGCTTGCGCTGCGTTCCGACGAACTCCACCAGGCGCGCGTCGTCGCGCAGGCCGGCGTGGACCGCTTTCCGGAGGCCGTCCAGCTGCGGATGATCCTTGCGCGCGCACTCACCGAACTCGAGGATCCCGACGCAGCCATCGCGACGCTCGCCGCTGCGATCGAGGCGCATCCCGAGCGGCGCGACCTGCGGCTCGCCTATGCCCGTGCCCTCGTCGACACCGAGGACTTCGAGCGCGTCCGGCCCGAATTCGATCGTCTGCTTGCCCTGGCACCGGATGATGCCGACCTGCTTCTCACCATCGCGCTGCTCAGCCTGGAAGCGGGCCGGTTCAGCCTTGCCGAGGACTATCTGGAGCGCCTGCTGGCCAGCGGTCGCCGCACCCACGATGCAAACTACTATCTCGGCCGCCTGCATGAGCAGGCGGGGGATCTGGAGGCCGCGCGACGGTTCTATCGGGCAGTGGAAGAGGGCCAGCACGCCGATGACGCCGATCTGAGGCTGGCACGCCTGGCTGCCGATCTCGACGGGCTGGAGGCGTCCCGTGAGCTGTTCGCCCGCCTGCAGGACGACCCCGACGGGGGTATCGCGCTGCGCGCTTACCTCGGGGAGGCCAGTCTCCTGCGCGAACGGGGTGAGCTCGATGCGGCACTGGAGCGCCTGGCCCGTGGCCTGATCCAGTTCCCGCGCTCCGAGCAGCTGCTCTACCTGCGCGGCCTGGTCCACGAACGCGCCGGAGACATTCCGGCGGCGGAGGCGGACTTCCGGGCGATCCTCGAAATGGACCCGGAGAACGTGTCGGCCCTCAATGCCCTCGGTTACACCCTGGCCGACCGCACCGACCGCTACGAGGAGGCCTATGACCTGATCCTGCGCGCCTACGAGCAGCGTCCGGACGACGCCGCGATCGTCGACAGCTATGGCTGGGTGCTGTATCGACTGGGGCGTCTGGACGAGGCAGTGGTTCAGCTCGAGAGGGCGTACGAGCTGATGCCGGATGGCGAGATCGCAAGCAATCTTGCGGTCGTGCTCTGGGAACTGGGGCGCCGCGAGGAGTCCCGGGCCATCATCGACGAGGCCCTGCAGCAGGATCCTGATCACGATCGGTTGCTGCGCGTGAAGCGCGAGCTGGAGCATTGAGTCCCGTGAGGCCTTTGCGGACCGTCACCAGGGTCCCTCGGTGAACCGTGGGCACGCGCGGCGAGCCGGAACCAGGGCGCGCACATGGTTGCTGCTGACGCTGCTTCTGGCCGGACTGGCTGGCTGCGCGGTATTGCCGCCGGTGCCCGAGGACCAGCTGGACGCGCGGGCGGCGTTCCTGGAGCGGGCAACTGAATTGGAAGCCGTCAGTCACTGGCGCTTCGTGGGGCGCCTGACCCTCGAACTGCCGACCGAGAGCTGGTCCGGCCAACTCAACTGGCGCACCGAGGGGCTGCGGCAGGTGATCGACCTGTCGGGTCCGATGGGCCGCGGCGGCGGCCGGCTCGTGCTTGGGGGATACCAGGCGGTGCTCATCACCCGGGAAGGGGATCGGTACGAGGCGGCCGATGCGGACGAGCTGATGGCGCTGGTCACGGGTCGCGGAATCCCCGTCAGCGGTCTGGACTACTGGGTCCGGGGCATGCCCCGACCTGGTGTCGGTTTCGATCTGCGCGCCGATGCGGACGGGCAGCCGCGAAGGCTCATCCAGGATGGCTGGGAGATCGTGTACGGCGCCTTCGAGGAGGCGGAACCGGTGGCGATGCCGATGTCCGTCGAGCTTCACCGCGAGGACATGCGCCTTCGGCTCATCATCCAGCGTTGGCAACTCACGCAGGTCGAAGCCTCGTGACCGGCGGGTTCGATACGGTCTTTCCGGCGCCGGCGAAGATCAACCGCTTTCTGCACATCACCGGACGAAGGGCGGACGGCTACCACGAGTTGCAGACGGTCTTCCAGTTCCTGGGACTTCAGGACGATCTACGGTTTGCGCCGCTGCCACCAGGCCGTTTCGAGATGCACGCGCACGCCGAGGGGGCGCTGGCAGGGGATGACAATCTCTGTGTGCAGGCAGCCCGAATGCTGTCCGGGTTCACCGGTCGCGGATTCGGGGTCAGGATCGGGTTGACCAAGCGGATTCCGGTCGGGGGTGGCCTGGGCGGCGGCAGTTCGGATGCGGCCACCACGCTGGTGGCGCTCAATCATCTCTTTGACCTCGGCCTTTCCCCTGACGAGCTTGCGCAGCAGGGGCTGCGTCTGGGCGCGGACGTCCCGGTGTTCGTGCGTGGCCGTGCCGCATGGGCCGAAGGCGTGGGTGAAAGGCTCGTTCCCGTCGAGCCGGATACCCCCTGGACGTTGCTGATTGACCCGGGGGTGTCGGTCTCCACCGCGACGATGTTCCGCTCCGATGAATTGACAAGGGACTGCCCCCCCGAGAGAATCGCGGCTTCAGGGTACGAGTCGCGGCATAACGTGTTCGAGCCGCTGGTGCGGCGGGACCATCCGTCGGTGGACGCCGCGCTGGCCTGGCTGGCGTCTTCCGGCGCCGCGGCGCGGCTCAGCGGCACGGGAGGCTGCGTGTTCGGGCTGTTTCCGAACGAGGCTGCGGCGCGCGCGGCGCAGGCCGTGCAGCCCGAGCCCTGGCGCAGTTGGGTGCTGCGTCTGGCGAACCGGTCGCCGCTGTGCGACTGGCACACGAAGTCCGGCATCGAGGCCGGCGCAGGGGAAGTCAGCGAGAAGTAACGATTCATTGGGCCGTCGCCAAGCGGTAAGGCACCGGGTTTTGATCCCGGCATTCGCAGGTTCGAATCCTGCCGGCCCAGCCATACGAAGTCGTGATGCTGGGGTATTGACGGAGCGTC
>NZ_REBW01000091.1 GCF_007692535.1 Thioalkalivibrio sp.
GATCGCCGCTACCGGGTGCGGGTGCGTCGTGAGGAGGACCTGCCGGACGCGGCGGGAAACCTCGAAGGCAACGGGGGTGTCCAACCCGATGGCAAGGCATCGCCGACCGCGGCCGGCTGATGCTCTGGTCCAACGAGCAAAGGTGGATGGCAGGGTCCCGGCTAACCGGGACGCCTTTCCTCTCCGATCACTGGCGCTGGAATACCACGCATGGTCCACATGGGTGCTAAGAGGTTCTGAAAGATGAAGTTACGTTTCCTGATTCCATTGTTTGCCTTTTTTGCACTGGTGGGGGTGCTCTGGATCGGTCTGAGCCTCGACCCCCGCGCCTTGCCGTCGCCGCTGGTCGGCAAGGAGGCCCCCGATTTCGACCTGCCGCAGCTGCGTGATCCGGACACCCGGTTTGCCAGGGCCGACATGCTTGGAAAGCCGGCCCTCTTCAACGTCTGGGCCTCGTGGTGCGTGACCTGCCGGCAGGAGCATCCGATGCTTGCGCAGTTGCGGAACAGCGGCGTGCCGGTCTACGGCTTGAACTACAAGGACACCCGCTCGGACGCCTTGCGCTTCCTCGCGCGTTACGGCGACCCGTACCAGTCCATCGCCTTCGACGAAGCCGGCATGGTGGGGATCGACTACGGTGTCTACGCGACGCCCGAAACCTTTTTGATCGATCGCCACGGCATGATCCGCTTCAAGCACATCGGCATGATCACGCCGGACATCATCGAAAACAAAATTCTTCCCCTTTACCGACAACTGGAGGCCGAATCATGAGGCCATACCCCGTCATTCTGTCGTTGCTGTGCCTCGGGGCATTGGCACTGCTGATCGCCCCCACGAGCCTGCTTGCGGGACCGACCGCGCCGCCTTCGGAGCCGATGACCTTCGAATCGGAGGAACAGGAGGTCCGCTATCAGAAGCTGATCCGCGAGCTGCGCTGCACCGTTTGCCAGAACCAGAACCTGATCGAGTCGAACGCGCCGCTCGCCAATGACCTGCGTCGCCAGATTTCACTGATGATCAGGGATGGCGCGGAAAGCGAGGAAATCGTCGACTACATGGTCGCGCGTTACGGTGATTTCGTGCTTTTCCGCCCCCCGATGAATGCGACCACCTACCTGCTTTGGTTCGGGCCCATCGCGATGCTAGTGATCGGACTTTCGGCACTGGGGATGATCCTCTACCGCCGCCGCAACCAGGTTGGCGCGGGCGATCTCTCCGAGGAGGAGCAGGAACGCCTGCGCCGCCTGCTAGGTGACGGCGACGGGGGTAAGGCATGACGTTCTTCTGGACCCTGGCGGCCGTTCTGACGGTCGCCGCCCTGCTCTTTCTGCTCGTCCCCATGTTCATGAGCCGTCCCGCGCCCGGGGGGAAGGCTTCGACGGATGTCATAGACGCCAAGGTCTCGGTGTACCGCAGCCAGTTGGCCGATCTCGAGGCGGATCGCGAAGCCGGCACCATCTCCGAGGAGCAGTTCAACACCGCCCGCACCGACCTGCAGCGCAGCCTGCTCGAGGCCAGCGAGGGCAGGACCGCCGCGCCGGCGGGAGGGATCAAGGGCTCCTGGCGCCTGCCGACGGGAATCGCCAGCCTGCTGGTCGTCCCAGTACTGGCCGTACTGATCTACCAGGGGTACGGCGCGGGCGAACCGGGGCTGGATCCCCAGCGGCCTTCGCCACAGACAGCGCAGGCCGGTATGGATCAGAACATGGAGGCCGCGGTGAACGCGCTTGCCGCCCGCCTCGAGTCCAACCCGGACGATCCGGACGGCTGGGCACTGCTGGGCCGGTCCCTGCTCTTCCTGGAGCAGCCGCGTGCCGCCGCCGGCGCCTATGCCCAGGCCATCCGTTACGGGGGCAACAGGGATCCCGACATCCTCGTAACCTATGCGGACCTGCTCGGCAGCATGGACGGCGGCGACCTGAATGCCCGTGCGCTGCCCTTCGTCACCCAGGCGCTGGAGATCGAACCCGACCACACCAACGCGCTGTGGCTCGCGGGCCTCGCGGCCTTCCGCGCCTCCGACTACGAAACGACAAAAAGCTACTGGGAACGGCTCGAGTCGCAACTGACACCGGGTAGCGAGGAAGCGCAGCTGATCCGGAGCAACCTCGCGGAAGTACGCTCCAGGCTGAACAACGGTGCAGAGGTGGAAAACCGCATCCCCGAAGCACCACCGCAATAAAAACATGGAGTGCGGGAGCTCGCTCCCGCTGTCCAGCGCCCCGAGCCCTTCGCATGCCCCAAAGCGGCGGCAAGCCGCCGCACTCCAGGATGCGCTACGCGCATGCACCGTTTATGGAGTGCGGGAGCTCGCTCCCGCTGTCCAACGCCCCGAACCCTTCGCATGCCCCAAAGCGGCGGCAAGCCGCCGCACTCCATATCGCTGCCGCACGGCCAGGTCCTGTGTAACGTCCCAGAATTTCGAACGGTTTATCCAACAAAATCCGATTTTCTTTCGCTTTCGTGGTCTCTATGCTGAGACGAAAGCAAAGGAGAATCATCATGCCCAGTACGCGACCCGAAGCGATCCGCACCGCCCAGCCGACCCAGGATGGCGCCGGGGTCAAGATCCGTCGCATCAACGACTTCACCGGCCGTCTGGACCCATTCCTGATGCTGGACGAACTGAAGGCCAGCGCGCGGGAGGACTACATCGGCGGCTTCCCTCCGCACCCACACCGGGGCTTCGAGACCCTGACCTACCTGATCCACGGGGGTGTGACCCACGAGGACTCCATGGGCAACCGTGGCGAGGTCCACGCCGGCGAAGCCCAATGGATGAGCGCCGGACGCGGGGTGATCCACTCGGAGATGCCCCTGTTGGACTCCGATGGCCTGCACGGATTCCAGGTCTGGATCAACCTCCCGGCGGCACGCAAGATGGATCCGCCGCGCTATCGCGACATACACGCCGCTGAGATGGTGACCGCAGAGGCGGACGGGGTAACGCTCAAGGCCATCGCCGGAGCCTGGCACACGAGTACCGGACGGCTCGAAGGCCCGCTCGCGCGACTTGGAGACGACGCGGCCATGGCTGACGTGACGCTGAATCCCGGCGCCCGCCTGACCGTGGAACTCGATCCCGACGAAAGGCTGATCGCCTACATCTACAGCGGCAGCCTCGGTGACGGGCTGGACACGGCTCGCATGGGCGTCTGGTCAGAGCAGACGCGGATTGAACTGGCTTCCAGCGAGGGCGCCAGGCTGCTGCTCCTGCGCGGCCGCCCTCTCCGCGAACCCATCCGGCACCACGGCCCCTTCGTGATGAACACGGACGCCGAGATCCGGCAGGCGATCGCGGATTTCGAGGCCGGCCGTCTCGCGACACCGCCCGCGAGCGTTGCATAGCGAAACCCAAGCCGGCGAATCCTCCGCAGCCCCGGAACATCGCATTGACCGCAGCGAAACCGCCAAAACCTTCGCCTGCAAGGCAGGCTTCCACAGGGCCAAGGACCCGTGGGAGCGAGCCTTGCGCGAGAAGGGGTCCTCTGCGGAGCTTCCGTGACAATCAGGAGCCGACATCGGTCTGCCAGGCAAACCCGCGGGACCTGGAAAAAGACCTTCACCGCGCTCCCACGACCCATTGGCTCCATCCGCGCAGGAGCGACCTGGGGGCACGACCGCAGGGTCGATCGTGCCCGGCCCGGCGTTCAGATCGTGGCCGGAGGCCGCTCCTACGGAACCTGCAAGCCGGGGGGCCCGGTAGTACTTACGCCGCCGGAACCACGACCACGGGGCATTTCGCGTGGTGCAGGACCTGCTGACTCACCGAGCCCAGCAGGAGCCCCTGGAAGCCACCGCGTCCGCGCGAGCCCACCACGAGCATCTCAGCGTCGCTCGCGGCATCGAGCAGCGCCTTCGTGGGCCCGTGCCCCTCGCCGATCAGCACCTCCTGTCGGACGTCCTCGCCAGCCCCCGCCTTGGTCACCGAGTCAGCCAGCAGCCGCTTGCCCTCCCGCCGCAACTCGTCGGCCGAGGGGATGATCAGCGAAGCCCATTCGGGCTCGGTGTAGATCCTGTCCACGACAAAGCAGGCTCGCACCTCACTCCCCCGCAGCTTTGCCTCCTCCATCGCCCATTTCAGTGCCTTCACGGATCCGTCCGAACCGTCCATACCCACGACAATGCCACCCATGACCAACCTCCTATCTGTGTCCCGTTCGATAGTGACGGGATCCTGTCCAGGACTTGCCTGGCCGCCCGGCAGCAACGCCGACGACCTGCAATCACGCGGCTCGCAGCGCCGAACCCATGCGTCTCAGGCCAGCGCTGCCCCCATTACCCGCATTCCCCATTAATGTAGTTCAACCGGCAAGCCAGCGTGTCCTCGACGCGCCTTTTGGGACGAGTTCCGGCGGGAACACAGGGTTGCGCGCTGACACCCGGGGCCGGAATAAAGCGCAACATCGCCTATACTTCACAGGTATGGGTGATTCAAGGCGAGATCCTTCGACATCGACCACCGGTATCCTTCGAGCCGCAGGGGCAGTTTCATGATCAGGCAGTTTTTTGCATTACTCATCCAGAACACGGTCAGCATGCTGGGCACGGCCATCGCGCTCTCCGCACTCACGCTGATGCTCACGCTCTTTGTCGTGCAAGCGCTGGGCTTCGCGGACGGCCCGTACCTGGGAATCCTCACCTTCTTGATCATGCCGATGTTTTTCGTGCTCGGCCTGCTGATGATCCCGATCGGCATTCTGTGGCAACGCCGTCGTGCGGCGAAGGCCGCCGCAGCCGGTGAAGAGCCGCCGCTGTTTCCGGTCATCGACCTGAACCAGAACCGGACACGCAAGCTGGTCCTCATCTTTGTGGTGCTGACCATGGTGAACGTCACCGTGCTCGCGGGCGCCACCTACAAGGGCATGGAGGTGATGGATTCCAACGAGTTCTGCGGCATGGCCTGCCATTCGGTAATGCAACCCGAGTACACTGCGTATCAGCGCTCACCCCATGCGCGGGTCGGCTGCGTCGACTGCCACATCGGTCCGGGCGCCGACTGGTTCGTGCGATCCAAGCTGGACGGCGCCTGGCAGATGGTGGCCGTCACCTTCGACCTCTATCCCCGCCCTATTCCGACACCGCTCGAGAATCTGCGCCCCGCGCGCGATACCTGCGAGCAGTGCCACTGGCCCACCAACTACGTCGGCGACAAGCTGCGGATCGATGCCGTGTTCGACGAGGACGAGGCCAACACGGAACTGCGCACCGCGCTGCTCCTGAAGGTGGGCGGCCTGCGCGGTCGCGCGTCCGAAGGAATCCATTGGCACGTGGACCCGGGCGTGGAGATCCGCTACCGCTCCGATGCAAGCCGAATGGAGATCTACGACGTCGAACTCACCAAGGCCGACGGCACCGTGAAGCTGTTCCAGCCGCGAGGCATGCCGGACGAGGAGGAGCGCGGCGAATGGCGCTTGATGGATTGCGTGGACTGCCACAATCGCCCCACCCACATCTACCGCTCGCCGTCACAGGAACTCGACGAGGCGCTGGCGACCGACCGCATCGACGCCGGCCTGCCCTACGTCAAGCGCGAGGGTGTGCGGATTCTCACCGAAGCGGACTACCCGTCCCATGAAGCCGCGCGCGCGGGCCTCGCTGCGTCCCTGGAGGCGTTCTATCGCGAGAACTACCCGGAGGTCCTGGCCGAGAAACCAGAGGCCGTTGCGGCCGCAGGCGAGAAGCTCGGGGACATCTACAGCTGGAACGTGTTCCCCCACATGAAGGTCACCTGGGACACCTACCCCGACCACAGCGGGCATCCACCGGTCGCCACCCGTGAGGATGCCCCGGGATGCTTCCGTTGCCACAACCGCCGCCACAGAACGGCCGACAGGGAGACCATTTCCAATGACTGTATGCTGTGCCACTCGGTCCTGGCGGAACGGGAGGAAGATCCGGAGATCCTGCGGTTGCTGAACCCCTGAGGCAGGCCCGGTGCAATTCGCTTCGCCCAACTTGATATTGGCGTGAACGCGAGACCCGTCGGGTTACGCCCTTTGGGTTAACCCGACCTACGGTTTGCGGCTGGGCCGCACGGCTCGTCGGGGCAGACCAAGGGCCGGGGAGGCCGTCAAAACGACGTAGGCCCTGGTGGCACACGCGCCCACCAGGGCCTCCAGGCACTTTCTTATACTGATATTTTGCCTGGCTTACTGCCCCTGACTTGCGTAATAGGCGGCCAGAGCCTGGATGTCGTCGTCCGAGAGCGGCGTCATTTCCCGTTCCATCGTGGCCGGTTGAAAGCGCAGCCCGGCGCGATAGTCCTTCATCGTACGCACCAGGTAGGGCTTCCATTGGCCAGCGAGAATGCCCGCATCGTCCGCCGGATCGCCACCTCCATCGGCGTGGCAACGCGCGCAGTTGGCGTCATGGATGGCCGCACCGGCTTCCGCCCGGGCCGCATCCCAGGATTGGTCTGCCGACTGGAACGGCTGCTCCGCATAGTGAGCCGCCACCTCCACGATGGTGTCCTCGGACCAGTCCGCTACGATCACGCAGTGATCGGCTGCCGGTGCGTCATCGACCTTGGCAAACAAGTCCGCAACGCAGGGACGCTCTTCTCCCTGGAACAGGAACAGCTGGTTCTCGATGAAGAAATCGGATGCGCCCGAGATCGTCGGTGTATCAGGATCGTTGCTGATACCGTCCGCCCCGTGACAACCAAGACAGGACTCCGCGGAACTCGGAGCTCCCGCCAGGACCATGGGGGCTGCGGCAAAGGCCAGCGCCCCGAAGACGACCGCGGCCAGCGGCCTGCTGCCCGGGTGGCTCAATTTGGTTCTTCTCATCGCTCCTATCCTCCTGTTTTTTGATGACTCTGGGCCCTTTCATCGATACCCAGAGCCATGGGAGTGTAGACCAGTCGGTGTCCCGGCGCCCCCGGGCGCAAACCGTAGGTCGGGTTAGCCCAAAGGGCGTAACCCGACGGGTCTCGCACCCACCCATGGCTGCACAGCAGCGTCGGTCGTGGCACCCCGGCACGTCGGGTTACGCTACGCCAAACCGCCCTACAGAACTGGGCCGGGGCATGAAAGCTAGACCCAAAAAAAGCGAGGCCCTGGTGGCAGAACCGCCCACCAGGGCCTCACTGTGCATTCCAGTGCACAGGGCTTGCTGCTTCTTACTGACCCTGGCTCGCGTAGTAGGCCGCCAGCGCCTCGATATCCGCGTCCGAGAGCGCCTGCATTTCACGCTCCATAGTCGCAGGCTGCATGCGCCTGCCTTCGCGGAAATCCGTCATCGTCCGGACCAGGTACGGCTTCCATTGCCCCGCCAGAATGCCGGCATCGTCCGCCGGATCGGAGCCCGCGTCCGCGTGGCAGCGCGCGCAACTGTCCTCGTGAATGGCCGCACCGGCTTCCGCCCGGGCCGCATCCCAGGATTGGTCCGCCGACTGGAACGGCTGCTCCGCATAGTGAGCCGCCACTTCGACGATAGTGTCCTCGGACCAGTCCGCTACGATCGCGCAGTGGTCGGCTGCCGGTGCGTCATCGACCTTGGCAAACAGGTCGGCAACGCAGGGACGCTCCTCGCCCTGGAACAGGAACAGCTGGTTTTCAATAAAGAAATCGGATGCGCCCGAGATGGTCGGTGTATCCGGATCGCTGCTGATGCCGTCCGCCCCGTGACAGCCGAGACAGGATTCCGCGGAGCCCGGCGCGGCGGCCAGGGCCATGGGTGCAGCGACAAGGGTCAGCGCCCCAAGGATGGTCTTGGCCAGCAGCCGGGTTCGGCCCGCATTCAGTCGTGTTCTTTTCATCGCGTCATAACCTCCTGGTGATCTGTTTCGTTCCCTTCGGCGCGGTGCTCTCTGGCCGGGGAGAATGCAGTGTAGACGAGTCCATTTTCGTCCGTCGAACACGGCCGAACTGAATGAAGCGCACTTCAACACCGCCCGTGCCTTTTCAGTGATCCATCTTATCCCACTGTTTTTATTAGCATCCATGTGCCAACCGGCACCCGCGCGGAGCGCTTCAGTTTCGCGGTCTCCCGTGAGACTCGGGTGCTCTTATGGTTCCACCTAATCCGAACCCACTTGACCAAAATCAATTTTTTGCCCGCTCGAGACCTCGCTCTGGTCTAGTATTCCACCATATGGCTAGGCGCTACCCTCAGACGGATTCTTGCCCCTACCCACACGAACCGCGGCCCTTCACGAAAACATGACCACCCCTGGAGCTGGCTGATGTACATGGCGAATCTCAATCACTTCAACCGGTTCCTGGCTCTCATCCCAATGACCCTGGTGATCGTTGCTCTCGCGGGCTGTGGCGGAAGCTCGGGAAGTCCCGGCGCCCCGGGTCCGGAAGGCCCTCCCGGCGCACCGGGCGTGCAGGCGACAATTAACCAAGTCACCATCTCCAGTACGCCGGTCGTGGATTTCACCGTCGTCGATGAGCGCGGCTTTGCCATTCCAGGGATCACGCAGGCCAGTTTCACAATTGCGAAACTCGTCCCCGGGCGCGATGGCGACAGCAGTGCCTGGCAGAGCTACCTCAACCGCATTGAACAGCCGGGCACCGGAGACTGGCCTGGAACCGAACCCCAGATCCAGGCGATCGCCGAAAGCAACGGGACGCTCCAGGACAACGGCGACGGAACCTACCGCTATACCTTCGCGACCGATCTCTCCACGGTCACCGAACCCCTCGCGGTAAGTTACCAGCCGGAACTGACGCATCTGGTGGGGTTGCAACTGGGCGGAGCCACTGCGGGCACCAATGCGATCTACAGCTTCCAACCGTCGAGCGGGCGCACGTTCAACATCCCCGATCGGCGCATCGTGGCCCAGGAAACCTGCGGCACCTGCCACGGCGCCAGTCTAAACGCTCACGGTGGCAGCCGCGTGGATGCCGAATACTGCGTCGCCTGCCACAACCCGGGTACGACGGACGCGCAGAGCGGCGAGAGCCTCGACTACCGGGTGATGGTGCACAAGATCCACATGGGTGCGGATCTTCCCGGCGAGCCCTACGTCCTCTGGGGGTTCCGTGACTCCCGAAAAGACTTCTCCGACGTCGCTCACCCGCAGGACGTGCGCAATTGTGCCACCTGTCACGACCCAAACAATCCGAGGACGCCCCAGTCGAGCCAGATCCTCACCCACCCTAATATTGCCGCCTGCGGCTCCTGCCATGCCGACGTGAACTTCCAGACGGGCGAAAACCACATCCGCGGCGAGAACCTGCCCGTCACCAACGACAGCTGCACCGCCTGTCATTCAACCGGGGGGGTTGCCGGCAGTGTGCTCGAGAGCCATGCGATACCCACCAAGCTTGCGTCCGGGGAGTTCCAGTTGAACGTGCTGGGCCTGCAACGGCAGGCGGACCAAGCGCTGGTGACCTTCTCGGTCACCAACCCCCAGGATGGCAGCGCCTATGAATTGCCTGGCGACTTCCGGGCTCTGGCTGCCCGGCTGCACTGGACCGAACGCAGCTCCTCGGATTACGGCCGCCCGTTCCCGCTTGGCGCGAATGCCCTTGCAAACGCGGTGCCGGACGGCGCCGGCGCCTACGAGGTCCCGATCGCCATCCCACCAAATGACCCGCCAGGAAATGCGCCCGTTGATCCCACCCTCCTGACGGTAAGCCTCGAGGGCAGCGCGTGGCTCGATGGCGTGGAGGACGGCGAAGTCGTCCGGATCGCCGGGGCCACACGATTCTTTGCCCCCAATGGCGCGGCCGATGTCGTCCAGCGACGTCAGGTCGTCGAAGACGAGGCCTGTCAGAGTTGCCATGGGCAGTACGAGGGCCCCTATTCCGGGCACGGACAGGACCGCACCGACCACGTCCAGATGTGCGTGATGTGCCACAACCCCAGCCAGGCAAGGCCGGGCGCCGCCGAGAGTCCACGCGAACCGCACGAGACATCGACCGACATGATGTACATGACGCACGCCATCCATGCCAGCGACATCCGCGGGGACAACGAATACCGTTCCTTTGGCGACCTCGGGTACCCGCGTCCGTCGAGCGACTGCCGGGCCTGTCACACTTCCGACACCTTCCAGTTGACCAGCGTCCCGCGCAACAAGCCGGCCATGGCGACGCGCGTCTGGAACGGCGACGACGTACAGGACACCTTCGTTTCACCCCAGAGCGCGGTCTGCTGGTCCTGCCACATCGGCGCCAGTGCGGAAAATCACATGAGCTTCTTCGGAGGCCAGATCAATGTGCCTGGCGCGGAGCTTCAGATTCCCGGCCAGGAAACCTGCGTGGGTTGCCATGGCCCGGGGCGGGTACTCGATGTTGGCGCGGTTCACCCCGTACGCTGATCCAGCCATGTCCACCGACACCCGGGCCATAGGGCCGAACATTCCCGCCCATACGGCCGTCGGCCGCGGGATCCATCCGATGTCATCAGGAACCGAAGGTAAGTCCATGCGTGAAACGAGAAACACCATCCACTCCGCACTGATGGCGGTCGTCTTCCTGGCAACCGCCCTGTTCCTGGGGCCGGCAGCGGCCCAGCAGTACGCGGGAGAGGAGTTGCCCTCGTACTCACGTGGTGGGGCGGATACCTGTCTGCAGTGCCACGACTATGACGAGAGCGTGATGGCCGTGTTTCAGACGCCCCACGGTTCGTTCAATGACCCGCGTTCACCCTTCGCGAACATGCAATGCGAGGCCTGTCACGGCCCCGGCGGCGATCACACGCGCCGCCTGCGTCCGGGCCAGGAACAGCCGCCGATGCCGGCGTTCGGTCCGAACGCCCTCCTCTCTGCGCAAGAGGCCACCCAGATCTGTCTCAGCTGCCACAAGACCCAGGGTGGGAGCGACGCACACTGGGCGGGCAGCACCCATCAGCGCCAGGATGTGACCTGCATGGACTGCCATCAGGTGCACGTGAAAAAGGACCCCGTGGTCGTGAAGTCCAATCAGGCCGAGGTCTGCTACCAGTGCCACACCCGGGTTCGCGCCCAGAGCCTTCGGCCCCACAGGCATCCCGTGCGAGAGGGCCTGGTGGCCTGCACCGACTGCCATCAACCGCACGGTTCTCTGACCGAAGCGATGCTGGTCAAGCCTACCCTGAACGAGACCTGCTATGACTGTCATGCGGAGAAACGGGGGCCCTTCCTGTGGGAACACGCGCCTTCCGTGGAGAGTTGCGCCAACTGCCACGAGGCCCATGGATCGATTCATCCCGGGATGCTGAGCCGGCGCGCACCGCTGCTGTGCCAGAGCTGTCACTCGCGGGCCGGGCACCCCAGCATTGCCCAGACCGGCGACCGGCTCCCGGGGGGCGCGCCTTCGTCCTTCCTTCTTGGCCAAAGCTGCCTGAACTGCCACTCGCAGGTACACGGATCGAACCACCCCTCGGGAGCCAACCTCAGCCGCTAAGGGCACAGGGAGAGTACAGTCATGAACAAACACACAGCACACCTCATGCCCAAACGCCTGTCGCTCGCCATCGCACTCGCGCTGACGGCGACCCTGTCAGCCCATGCTGAACAGGAGCCGGAGGACGGCGCGGCTGCTGCAAACCGGACTGCGCCGTTCTCCTACTGGCCGCAGGCGGACACCGAGCGCTGGGAGTGCTCGCAGTGCCCGGACGTCAGCGGAACCGAGGGGGATGTGACCGTCGGCGTCGGATACGTCTCGGAGGAATCGGCCTATTTCGGTCGCTACACGGGACTGGACGACGACGGGTTGTACTTCCTCGGCGGCGTCCGCGCCAACTACAGGAGCGAGGACGAAAAGTATCTCGACCTCGAAGCGTCGAACCTCGGTCTCGACACGCGATCCCTGGCCCTGCGCGGCGGGGAGCGCGGCCGGTATCGGGCGCGCCTGAACTATGACCAGATCCCCGGCTTCGTCGCGGAGAACCCGAGAACCGTGTTCCGTGGGCTGGGCTCGACCAACCTGACCCTGCCCGACGACTGGGAGCGCGCGAATACGACGGGCGGCATGGGCCGCCTGAACGACAGCCTGACCGATATCAGCCTGGACACCCGCCGGGACCGGCTTGGCGTGGGCGTCGATTTCTGGCGCGGGCGAGCCTGGGACTACGGCATCGATTACCGGCGCACCGAGCAGGACGGCTTCAAGATCCAGGGCGGCAGCTTCCTGACCACCGCATCCCTGCTACCCGTCAAGGTCGATCGGGTCACCGACCAGATCGATGCCCGGGTCGCCTACCGCGAGCAGGACTGGCACGTGGCAGCGAGCTACCACGTATCCCTCTTCAACAACAAGGCCGACGCGGTCACCTGGGACAACCCGTTTTCGCTCGGTGGCGAGCAGGGGCGCATGGCACAGGAACCAGACAACCGCTTCCACCAGCTGATGCTCTCGGGCGGCTGGAGACCCACCTCACGACTCAACACATCCGGGCGTCTGGCGATTGGCCGGATGGAACAGGATGACAGCTTCCTCGCGCCCACCATCAACCCGAACCTGGTCGCTCCCGGGCTGCCGCGCGCGGATCTCGACGGCCGCGTCAACACCCTGACCGGGAATCTCCGGGCCGTCTACGCGGCGGGATCAAGGCTGACCGTGACCGGCGAGGGATTCTATGACGACCGTGACAACCGGACCGGGCGGGATGAGTTCGTTCAGGTGGGAACCGACACTTTTGTCGGCGCTGCCCGCATCAACCGCCCCTACAGCTACGAGCGTCTCGGCGGCCGGCTGATCGCCGACTTCCGCGCCTCCGACAAGGTCCGCTTGTCCGCCGGTGGGCGGGCCGAACAGGTCGAGCGAACCTTCCAGGAAGTCGACAAGACCGAGACCACCGCCGGCTGGGGCGAGATTCGGGCCACTCCAACGGATCGGGTGGACATGACCCTTCGGCTCACCCGCGAACAACGCCGCCTGGACGATGACTATACCGCCCTGCCAGACGTCATCCCGGAGGAGAACCCGCTGCTGCGCAAGTTTCACCTCGCAAGCCGCGACCGTGACCAGGTACGCGCCGACCTCTCCTACATGGTTTCCGACCGCGTGAGCCTGGGGTTCTCCGGCGACTATGCCAAGGACGACTACGACCGCTCGCGGGTGGGTCTCATCGACGCCCGGGACGTCGCCTACACGGTGGACATTTCCGCCGCTCCTCGCGACAACATCACCGTCTCCGCGTTTTACGGGCGCGAGCGCATCGAATCGACTCTGGCCAGCAGCGCCGCCTTCGGTTTCCCGGACTGGACCGGCGATCAGCGGGACACCATTGATTCGTTCGGCCTGACCCTGGAGGCACGCGACGTCGGCCGCGAGGGCTTCGATGCCGGAATCGACTACGGGTACTCCTCGGGCAAGGGTCGAATCACGATGCGAACGGGAGCCCCGGTCGAACCGCTCCCCGACCTCGAGTCCCGTTTGAACACCGTCAAGCTGTACGGACGCTACCGGGTCAACGAGAGGCTCTCGGTCCGGGTCGACTACCTTTACGAGCGCTATCGCTCCAAGGATTTCACCCTGGATGACGTCGCTCCCGACACGATCCCGTCCGTGCTCACGCTCGGCGAAGAGAGCCCGAACTACTCGGCTCATTTTATCGGAACGAGCCTGAACTACCGGTTCTGACTGCCGCCCTGAGCGCAGGAGGCCAGCCCCGGGTCTGATTGCGCCCCTGAGCGTAGGAGGCCAGCCCCGGGCCGATGGGTTTCCCGGCGCCCCATCGGCGAGAGTGCTCGCCTCCTACACGGCGGGCAACGATTTGGGCACGAGCCTTTCGTGCCACAGGCCAGCGTCCAACGTCCAGCGGACTCTCTTCCGCTTCGCCGTTCCTCCTTGCCACAATGACAATTCCCTTTGTCGATGTGGCAATACTCCCAAGCCCACTCCACCCCTGGACAACAACTGATCCTGTCCGCCATCGCGGGAAACGGAGCGACGTAACGATCTTTAAAGCGTTGATTTTAAAGTCGCCGCTCGCATCCCCGGGTCAGGCTCACAATGGCGCAGCCCGGAATTCCTCGTTTCAGGAGACCCGCGATTCCGGGTCGTCGAGATCCCGGCCCGCTTATTGCAGCGTGTCCCGACGATTCTTACGGACACTGCATCGTGGTGGAATGGACATTGAACGCTAACCCTCGATCCCGGATCTCTCCGCGCCCTGCACCCACCCCACGCAGGCATGCAGCGTGTCGCGGCGTCGTGGCGCCGCACTCGACTATCGGGGCTGGGGAGGCTGCGTGAGGGTTCCTTTCGACACCCGCACGGAGCCGCGGCCACAACCGCCAGCCAACCCTGCGCTGGTTCTGGCCGGACACGCCGCTCCATCCAGGGCCCAGGGGTGCGGCACCTGCCGTCTTTCAAAACGGTGCCTGCCCCCTTTCCTGAAGGGCGCTGGACACGAGGTGCCGGAGCGACTCATCCAACAGACGCCTCTGCTGGAAAAGGGCGCGACCCTGCACCATAGCGGCAGCCCTTTCGAGAACCTCTATGTGTTGCAGGTCGGGGCACTGAAGGGCGTCACCCGGGATACCGTCGGCGCCGAGACTATCGCCCGCTTCTACCTTCCGGGTGAGATCGTCGGGCTCAATGCCATCGACCGCGGGTGCTTCAGCCTGAACATCGTCGCGCTCGAGACCTCGGCCCTCTGCCGTATCCCGTACCGCGTATTCCAGAGTCACGCGATCACGCACCCTCCCCTGATGCACTGGCTACTGCGCCGTATCAGCGCAGAGATCCTCAACGAACAGGAAACGCGAATGGCCTTCGCATCCGGCAATGCCGCTCAGGTGCTCGCCCGGGTCTTGATCGACCTGGGACAGCGATTCGCGCGTGGAGGTCTGTCCGCAACCCGAATGCGGCTGCCGATGACCCGGTGCGAATTGGGGAACTATCTCGGCCTCACTCCAGAGACCATGAGCCGGCTCTTTCGGCGGTTCACACGGCAGCGATTGGTCGCTGCCGTACGGAGGGAGATCGAATTGCTCGACATCCACGGCCTGCACCGCCTGGCCGGCAGCCGGCCACCCGGCACACAGTCGCCACACGCTGGTTCCATGCCCCGACCGCGATACGGTCCAGAACCGATCCCCGCTGCCAGCCGCGCGTGACCGGAGAGCGATTCACTCTGCGGCCAGTCGGCGATCCGCGTGTGTCCCTCGGCATTGACTGCCCACAGGCAGGCGCAAGCGATAGCAAATAGCCAGCAACCACGACGACCTGCATCACGAAGTTGAAAACAACAAGAGCCCACAAGGAGAAGAGATGAGAGGAAACACGGTAAAGGCGGCCCTGATCGCAGGCCTGCTGACGGTCGGCGCCAGCGCCGCCGCAGACGA
>NZ_REBW01000232.1 GCF_007692535.1 Thioalkalivibrio sp.
GCTGCGGGCCTCATCCCCCTCCGCAGGGACGAAGTCCGCGTCGATCACGAGTTGGTTGTCCACTTCCGTGACCCCCTCCACGTTCAGCGCGAACTGCTCCGCCAGTTGCTTGTTGATGTCTTCCTGTACCACTCCAGTCAGTGTGGCCTTGCCGTCCTGCACGGACACCGTGATGTCGCCGCCCTGCAGGTGCGGACTCAGGGCATACGTGGTCGAGATCTTGGCCTCCAGACGAGCATCGCCCGCGGTGCCGGCCATCGGGCCTTCCGCGAAGGCGCCGCTTGTGGCGCCCAATGCGAGCGCGACACCCGAAGCGATCATCAATTTCCGAAATTTCGTGTTCATAGCGTATCTCCATCTTCAACAGGGATTGTGGCGTGCTTCGATCCAACGCATGGTTCTTGCCGAAGGGCACGGATGCAATTGGGATCACGCGCTGTCCAGCGATGCCGGGCGTGCTGACCCCGTATGGCGCAGCGGCCGTCCATGAGTTGGCCGCATGCTCAGAATGACGAATCGTCGGGATGGCGTCGGTGCGCTAGGGCACTTAGCCTGGTAGCAGGGCGACGCTACCGAAGCCCCGCCCGTTGAGAACGGTACGTGCGATTTTCACCGCGTGCGGCTCAATCCGCGGAAAGGCGCCGCGAGGCACCCGACCCTGTCAAGGGAAGGGCCAGACCTTGTTGCGAGGGAGCGCGCGGTTAGCTGCGTGCCGCTGCTGGAAGTAATCCGCATCCTTTGGATCGTGCGGGTTGCTGCCTTCGCGCTGGACGCGCACCCCGATAACATCCCGAAATGCGATGGGGACCGTTTTGCCGGGAAGACCCGCTGTGTGTGCGCCACCATACAGACGACCCATCTCCCGCTGCGCGAGACTATTGCGAAGGGACCTGTCGCGAAGGCTAAGGCACCACCACTCATTACACTAGGAGGCGCCTTTGGCTCCCCCGCACGGTCCGCCCATCGTCACGCCATCCCAAAAAAGCTGACGCGCAAAAGGAGACCGTAATGAGCAACGAAAACCTGCCCGACTACGATGAACACCCGGTGATGTTCCGTAACCAGCCGTTGGGTTACATCGGCATCTGGGTGCTGATCCTCGCGCCGATTCTGGTCCTGCTGCTGTACCGGAAAGAAGTCGCCGAGATGGGCAACTTCCCTCCGGCGATGTTGCTGGCGATCACAGGCTTCGGCATGGTGCTCCTGCTCTACTGGTTCGTGAAGACGCGGGCCAAGCGACTGCGCATCAACGGTGACCAGGTCCACCTGGAGCGAGGGTTGCTGAACAAGATGCATATCGAGCTCGATGTCGGCCAGATCCGGGCGGTACGGGTATACCAGAACTTCTTCGACCGCATCTTCCGGGTCGGGCGCATCGAGATCTTCACCACCGGGGACGATCCCGAATTCGTGATTGCGGGGATGCCAGACCCAGGTCGGGTTCGCGATCACGTGCGTACCCACCTGGAAAACCCACCGACTGAATAGCGGCGGTCCGCGGGGAGCCGCCGGAGGATTCCGCGTTCGTGAAGACCTGGATCATCAAGCGCTGGTTTGCCCTCCGCGCGACGATCTGGTTCGTCCCGACGTTGTTCGCCGCAGGGGCCATTGCGCTGGTGACGGCCGTGCTGGATGTGGATGCGCGGCTCGTCCGAGCCGGAATTCCCGCGGGGTGGCTGTACGAGGGGACGCTCGAGGCCGCCATCGCCGTGCCGGTTCTGGTCTGAGCCCCCCCCGCCGCCGCTGGGAGGACCTTCGCAGAGGCCGACGGTAGGGCTGACGTGCTATACGAATGGTGGACCACATTGGAGAATCTCAGGATGTTCATAAACAGTGTCAACCAAGACGCCGCAGCGGGGCTCTGGGATGAATGTGATCCGCCCTGCCTTTCGCTTTTTCAACCCACTCATCGGGATCACCCAGACAATCAGCAGGATCCGATACGCTTCAAGAATCTGGTGAAAGCGCTGGAGGAATCCCTTCGGCAAAAGTTTGAGAGCGACGAGACCCAGTCCTTGCTCGAACCCATGCTGGCCCTCGCTGAAAATCACGACTTCTGGAACTGCACCCTTGATGGACTGGCAGTGCTGCGTGCCAGGGATACGTTCCGGGTCTACAAGCTCCAGCGCCCTGTCCCCGAGTTGGCGGTAGTGGCGGACAGCTTCCATACCAAGCCCTTGCTGCGCATCCTGCAATCAGCGGATCGATACCAGGTACTCGCCTTGAACCGGCGCGAGATGAAATTATTCGAGGGAAACCGCGACGCCCTGGACGAGATCGCACCTGCGGGTGGCGTGCCACGGACGCTCATCGACGCGCTCGGTGCCGAACTCACTGATCCCCGCCAAACGGTCTCCGCCTACGGCGGCAGCGGTGGCGGGCAGGCTCCCATGCACCATGGCCATGGGGGCAGGAAAGACGAGCTGGACCAGGATGCGGAGCGATTCTTTCGTGCAGTCGATCGCGCGGTCCTCGAACACCATTCCAAGCCCTCCGGCCTGCCGCTGCTTCTCGCCGCCCTGCCCGAGCACCACCACATGTTCCACAAACTCAGCCACAACCCCTTCCTGATTTCCGAGAGCCTGGACGTGCATCCGGATGCGCTCGCGTCGATCGACGAGTTTCGCGAGCGGGTCTGGAAAACCATCGAACCCCGCTACCTCGCGCGCCTGGCCGGGCTGGTGGATACATTCGGCAGTAATAAGCCCAAGGGTCTCGCCGCCGACGACCTGGCAGAGGTGGCTCGGGCAACGGTCAGCGGGCGCGTGGCTACCCTGCTGATTGAAGCTCGCCGGCAAATCCCCGGTCGGGTCGACGCCTCGACCGGGGAGCTTGCATTCAACGACCTCTCCCACCCCGAACTTGACGACGTGCTCGACGACCTGGGGGCCGTAGTGCTCAAGATGGGAGGAGAAGTGGTCGTCGTGCCGACGGAACGGATGCCGACCGAAACGGGAATCGCCGCAATTTACCGCTACTGAGGCACGTGACATGCTCATTCAGATCAATACCGATGACAACGTCAATCCTTCCGATACGCTGACGAAGTGGGTCGAAGCCACGGTCAGAGACATTCTGGGCCGCTTTGCCGACCAGGTGACGCGCGTGGAAATTCACCTCAGCGACGAGAACAGCGACAAGAAATCCGGGGGGTTTCCGGGGACAGTACACCTGTTTCTTGGTGGTCGGTCTGGGCGGCATGATCCGCGGAACCTTGAGAAGGAGAGCGATGATCCGGGTGGCTCGTGTTCCGTCCCGGTT
>NZ_REBW01000015.1 GCF_007692535.1 Thioalkalivibrio sp.
CCATCCACCTGTTCCACAACAATCTGCGCGCGGAGAAATTCCCGATGGACACGGTCATGTTCACGGGGTACGTCACCGAGAAGGAACTGCGCACGGAACGTGCTGATGAGTACGAGAGGCTCGAGCGCGAGGGCAAGCTGGCCGAACTCGAAGCTGAGCCGGTCAAGCCCGGCCTGCTCCATGCAGGCCGCGCGTATGGAGTGGTGGTGAACGCCCTTGGGCTGATCCTGGTCGGCCTGATGCTTTACGCCCTGCTTGGATAGCGTGAAAGTCACGTCCCAGTTTTGTAGGTCGGGTTAGCGCAGCGTAACCCGACGTGCCGGGGTGCCGGGGTGCCGGGGAAGACGCTGCTTTGCGGCCATGGGTGGGTGCAAGGCCCGTCGGGTTACGCCCGTTGGGCTAACCCGACCTACAGTTTGCTCCCGTTGCGCGCCTTTTCATCGTCAGGCGTGGCGCAGGGCCATGACAGTTAGCGCGTGTTCGCGGGGACGCCCTACGACACAGACTCGGAGGTCCGCTCGTCCAACACGGGTGCAGCCCTCGTGGAGTGCGGGAGCTTGCTCCCGCTTTCGGACGGGTCGCGGCGAAGGGCACAGCGGGAGCAAGCTCCCGCACTCCATAGGGGAACCGATCGCTCGACCCGGGTTGCCCGGGCCGTTACCCTTGCTCAAAGCCAACAGGGTACCCACCGTCCCGTTTCAGCGACCCGGGGACGGTAAGCGCGCCGGGTATCCCATGGACCAGGGAGGTCTTTACAATGAACCTCGATCAACTCTTCGTGGCCATGATCCTGCTCGGTCTGCTGATGCTGGCGGGCAAGTGGCTGCGGGTGAACGTCGCCGTATTCGGGCGCCTGTTCCTGCCCAGCGCGATCCTTGGCGGCGCGCTGGCATTGCTGCTCGGGCCGCAAGGCCTGGGAACGCTGGCAGAACTCGTCCTGGGCGATGAGGCGGCGCTGGCGGCCGGCCTCTTCCCGGAATCCACGCTGGAGATCTGGTCCGGCCTGCCGGGCCTGCTGATCAGCGTCGTCTTTGCCGGTCTGTTCCTGGGCAAGATCATCCCCGCGCCCCGCGCGATCTGGCGCCGCGCCGGCCCCATGGTCGCGCACGGCCAGACGCTCGCCTGGGGTCAGTACGTCGTCGGCCTGACCCTCGCCCTGCTCCTGCTCACCCCGATGTTCGGCATCAGTCCCATGTCCGGTGCGCTGATCGAGATCGGTTTCGAGGGCGGACACGGCACCGCGGCAGGCCTCGCCGACACCTTCCGTGAACTGGGCTTCGAGAATGGCGCAGACCTGGCCCTGGGGCTCGCCACCGTCGGCGTGGTCGCCGGTGTGCTGCTCGGGACGGCGCTGGTGAACTGGGGCGTGCGTACCGGGCGCCTGGAGATCGAGGCGGCCCGGGAGATCGACACCGAGCGCATGGCCGAGCACGACGAGCGTGAGAAGGCACCGCGACTGTCCTCGACCCGCTCCATCGATCCGCTGTCCGTACACCTGGGCTTCTTCGCGCTCGCCATCGCGATCGGCTGGCTGATCCTGCAGGGGTTGATCTGGGTCGAGTCGGTCACCTGGAACGCCGGTGACGACGGCGTCGCCCTGATGGTCCACATCCCTCTGTTCCCGCTGGCGATGATCGGCGGGGTGCTGGTGCAGGTGGCCTTGATGCGCCTCGGGCACGCGCGAGCACTGGACCGGCGGTTGATCAATCGCGTTTCCGGTGCGGCGCTCGACGTGCTGATCGTCACCGCGCTCGCCACGCTCTCGCTGCAGGCGGTCGGGGCGTACATCGGGCCCTTCCTGATCCTGGCGGCGGCGGGGATCGCCTGGAACCTGTTCGGATTTCTGGTGCTGGCGCCGCGCATCTTCCCCAGGGACTGGTTCCCGATGGGCCTGGCCAATTTCGGCCAGGGCATCGGGATGACCGTCATCGGTTTGCTGCTTGTCCGCATGGCCGATCCGGACAACCGTACCGGCACCATGGAGAGCTTCGGCTACAAGCAGCTGCTGTTCGAGCCCGTGGTGGGCGGCGGGCTGTTCACGGCCATGTCCCTGCCGTTGATCTTCCACTTCGGCGCCCTGCCCGTGCTCGTCGGCTGCACGGTCCTCATGCTCGGCTGGCTCGTGTTCGGCCTGCTCGCATTTGGCCCCGAGAATCGACGTTGAACGGCTACACTGTGATGCGGACTTCCCGATGAACCCGGCGACACGCGAGACCATGGACAAGGACAGAGAACACGAGTTGTGGTTTACGCGAAAGGATGGCGTGGTACGTGGCCCGCACCCCAGCGGCCTGATCTCCCGGTTCCTGCTGCTGGGAAGACTGACCCTCGACGACGAGATCAGCCCGGATCGGGAGAATTGGCAGCCCGTGCGCGAATACCCCAGGCTGATCCCCGAGGAACTGCAGCAGCGCGACACGGCGGAAGCCCGCGAGCGACTGCTGCAGGCGCGGCTGCGCGAGGATGAGCGCCTGCGCGAGCGGCGCGGCAACGGTCCCGTGCCCCCGGAGGTGCAGGATCTGCGGGTTGGGGAACGGCGCCAACCCGAACCGGAGGCGTTGATCCGGCATCGGCGACAGCGGGCCGAGTGGCTCGCGCGTCCGCGGAAGTCGCTGGATGCGGCCATGCGCGGCCCGATCCCCTGGGTGGGGGCCGGAGCCGCGGTTCTTTTGGCCGTGATCCTGCTGGTCTGGTCCATGGACGGTGTCGAGCCAGGCACCCTGCCCGAATGCCACCTGCCGGCGGCACCCGAGGTGAACTGGAGTTACTGCCGCATGGTCAGCCTCGACCTGCGCGGGGTGGATCTGAGTCGGGCCAACCTTCGCAACACCGACTTCCTCGAGACGCGTCTGGACGGCGCCCGGTTGCGGGGCGCCGACCTGAGCTATGCCGACCTGCGCCGGACGCGCCTCGACGACGCCGACCTGCGCGGGGCGGTCCTGACCGGCGCCACACTGCAGGGCGCGGTCCTCGCGCGCGCCGATCTGGTAGATGCGGATCTCAGCTATGTGAACGTGATCGGCGCCGATCTCACCGAAGCCCGCCTCGACGGCGCGATCCTGGACCGCGCCATCTGGACAGACGGCAGGATCTGCGAGACCGGCTCCGTTGGAACCTGCGACTGAGACTTTGCCAGTTCTGTAGGTCGGGTTAGCGTAGCGTAACCCGACGGGTCGGGTGCCGCGGACGACGCTGCTTTGCGGCCATGGCTGGGCGCGAGACCCGTCGGGTTACGCCCTTTGGGCTAACCCGACCT
>NZ_REBW01000014.1 GCF_007692535.1 Thioalkalivibrio sp.
AGACGCGCTCCAGCACGGGAACGCAGACCTCCTCGGTCGCCCCGGGATAGACGGTAGACTCATAAATCACCAGATCACCCGGCTTCAGCACCGTCCCGATCGTCTCGCTCGCCCGCAGCAGCGGCGTGAGATCCGGACGGCGCGCGCCGTCGATGGGCGTGGGTACGGTGACGATGTACACGGTGGCCTGGCGCAGATGCTCGGGGTCGGTCGTGTACTCCAGGGGCACCTGCGCCAGTTCCTCCGGCTCGACCTCCAGCGTGCTGTCGCGGCCCGCCTGCAGTTCCGCGATGCGCCCCGGATTCACGTCGAAGCCGATCACCCGCCGGTGCCGCCCAAAAGCGACCGCGAGCGGCAGCCCCACGTAGCCCAAGCCGATCACCGCAACGGTCTCGTTCCCCTGCATGGTCATGCCATCTCCAGACCGTGGCGCGCTTCCCCCATCGGGAGTTTCGCGATAGTACCCGCCAAACGCCTTCCCCTCACCCGCCCGCCAACCTGAGCCGCATGCGCGACGCGCCCCATGCGACGAGCGCAGCGGTGCCAATGCCCGCAAGGTTGAGCACCACGTCGAACGGGTCCGGCTGGCGCCCTTCGACCAGAAACTGCATCAGCTCCGTAGCGACCGCAAACCCGGCCAGCGGCAGCAGGAAGGGCATTGGCTGGAAATCGGCGCGGGCCCAGAACAGCAGCATCGTGAACGCCGCGAACAGGCCAAAGTGCACGAGCGCCGGTCCCGAACTCCCCGATGCCACGGCCGAGACGAAGCCCAGCCAGCCCGTGACCCAATCCTGGATCGGGCGCAGCCAATCCGGAGGGATCAGCATCGCCAGCAACAGGCCGATAAAGAGTACCCACACCACCCGCCTCCGGCCCGGTGGCACAGGCCGCGACAGCCACCACACGACTGCCCCGAGCAGCCCAATCCACGCGGCCAGCACCAGCCCACGGAGCCATTCAATCCCCGTAAAGGCCGCGTGCCCCAGCCACAGCGTGATTCCCACCAGCCCCAGTAAGGCCAGTACGGCGATGACGGTTCGTCGCAACGATTCGCTCCATGCCCCATCGCACCGGGGCGTTTCCGCAGGCAGCTATTTCTTCCGGTCGAACATCGCGGCCAGCACCGCTCGGGCGGCCTGGTCGTCGTCGATACCGGCGGAACCCTCCTCGGAGGCACCGGGAACCCATCTGCGCGGCCCTCGCCGCCCCTCTCCCGCACCCGTCGAGTCGGTCGCGTTCCCGTGCCCGCCCATCACCCCGAACCGGGCCTTGTCGCGCAGCACCTCGTCGATGATCTCGGCGCCGATCGTCTCGGCCTCCTGCGAGAAGCCATAGACCAACGCGGTATCGCAGAGGATGTTGATCCGGCGCGGCGTGCCCTCGGTGGCCTTCCAGATACGCGGCATGGCGGCGTCCTCGAACAACGGCTCGTCGCGTCCCGCCACGCTCAGGCGGTGGCGGATGTAGTCCGCCAGTTCATCGGCGGCCAGGGGCTCGATGTGGAAGTCGGCGGCAACACGCTGCGCGAACTGCTCGAGTTCGGGGCGGGACAGGAGGTCCTTCAGCTGCGGCTGGCCGACCAGCACGATCTGCAGCAGCTGATCCTTGTCGGCGTTGATGTTGGAGAGCATGCGCAGTTCTTCGAGCGTGGAGGCGCCGAGATTCTGGGCCTCGTCGATGATCAGCACCGTGCGCCGCCCCTCGCTGTACTCCTTGATCAGGAAGCGCTGCAGATGATCGAACAGCGCCACCTTGTCGTTCGAGTCATAGGGCTGATCGAAGGCCAGCAGCACCCACTTCAGCAGTTCCCCGATGTCCTGCCGCGTGTTGGAGATCAGGCCGACGGTGACGTCCTGGTCCATGCGGTTCAGCAGGTGACGGATCAGCGTGGTCTTGCCGCAGCCGACGGACCCGGTGATAACGGTGAAGCCGGCACCGTGCACCACGCCGTACTCCAGCACGGTGTAGGCGAGCGTGTGCCGCTCCCCGAAATACAGGTAGCCGGGATCCGGAAGGATCGCGAAGGGCTTTTCCCTGAGGTTGTAGAAGGCTTCGTACATATCACCTGGCCGCGTCCGCGCGGGTTGCTGTTCGTAGTACCCATGCTAACAAGAATCCTGTCTCGTCAGGGATAGCGGCAGCATGGCGGGATTCTTGAGGTCGGCGCGGGAACGCCGCGGCGGTGGCGCTCGGACAACGGCTCTAGAACCCGATTCCAGCGGCCCCCGGCCATCGAGACCCTGGCTCGGCCCGAAAGACTGAGAAACGCCGCTCCAGACCTGCCCTCGCGGGGACAGATTACATCTTACGTTCTATTGTTATATATCTCCCGATTCATATCCTATTGGCAGACGGGTTCGAGTGTACAGCAGGCGGCTCTGTCTGGCGGCATGGACTCCAGCCACCCCCGTACGCAAACACCCGAATGCGGACCCGCATCGAAAATTTCGCCCAAAGGCTCTAAAGGTCGTCCGCACACCGCCGATATCGTGAAAGAGCCCCCGACAGGGGTCCACCACCAACGTCGAGGCCACTGAAAAAGGCAAACTCATTGAAAGGTGAGGACGCAAAGCCACCGGTCTTCGGGACTCCCATCGAGTCTCAAGAAAGCGGGGCCGCCAGGAAACATGGGAAGACGCTCGCCAGAAGCAGGGGTCACCTGCCAGCAGGGGCACAAGACCCCCTTCCACATCCGGTACGTCCGATCCGGCAGGGTCCATCGCGTCCAACGCGCTGCGCTGCCACCCGTGAGTTCGGTTTTTTCGTGGCCATGTTTCGAAGCGAGGTTTCGTCATGGTCCACCGCACTGCCCTACGTGCAACCCTCAGCGCTCTGTCACTCGGTCTCCTGCTGGCCATCACCGGTTGCGATGGCAGCGGCGAGACTTACAGCGGGTTGTCATACAGCAGCGGCACGTCCCCAACCGCCCTCGTGTCGTGGACACCACCGGTCCAGCGCACGGACGGCAGCGCGCTGACCGACCTGGCCGGCTACCGCGTCTACTACGGCAAGGCCCTGAACTCAATGTCGCGCATCATCGAGATCAGGAACCCCGGCCAAACCAGCCAGTTCATCGATGACCTGAACACCGGCACCTGGTACTTCGCGGTCACGGCCTACACCAGGGACGGACTGGAAAGCGAGATGTCGAACCTGGGCGCCAAGCGGATCCTGTAGTGGACAGCCAGGCCTTCTGAAAATGCTCACCCAGGCCGCCATCGCGAGGCACCTGCCTTCCGCCGCAAGC
>NZ_REBW01000013.1 GCF_007692535.1 Thioalkalivibrio sp.
CTTCCCGCCGAAGCGGAGGATCCGGTGGTGGAGCTCTCCGTGGGCGAGAGCATCGCCGCGATGTACCTCTCATTTTTCTCCGACCGACTCGCCAACAACCAGATCACCGACTACCTGACCCGGGTGGTCGAACCGGAACTGTCCACCATCGCCGGCGTGCAGCGTGCCGAGATCCTGGGCGGAGAGACCTTCGCGATGCGGCTGTGGCTGGATGCCGACCGGATGGCCGCCTACGGCGTCACCGGCCGCGACGTTCGCGCGGCACTGGAGGCCAACAACGTGCTCGCCGCGGTGGGGCGAACCCGCGGGCAGATGGTCAACATCGACCTCACTGCAGCCACCGACCTGAGCCGGCCCGAGGAATTCGAGCGCCTGATCGTGCGCGAGGACGACGGGGCGCTGGTGCGCATCGAGGACATCGCCACCGTCGAACTCGGTTCCGAGAACTACGACACCTCCGTGCGCTTCAACGGTCAGACCGCCACTTTCATCGGCATCGAGTTGTCGCCCGAAGCCAATGCCCTCGACGTGATCGCCGCGGTGCGCGACGCCTTCCGCGAACGGGTGCAGCCGCAACTGCCGGAGGGGCTGAACGCGGAGATCGTCTACGACTCCACGGATTACATCGAGAGCGCGATCGAGGAGGTGATCCTGACCATCGGTCTCGCGCTCGGCATCGTGCTGCTGGTGATCTACCTTTTCCTGGGCTCGTTGCGCAGCGTGCTGATCCCGGCGGTCGCGATCCCGCTGGCATTGGTCGGGACCTTCCTGCTGATGCTGCTGATGGGCTTTTCCATCAACCTGCTGACCCTGCTCGCCATGGTCCTGGCGATCGGCATCGTCGTCGACGACGCCATCATCATGCTGGAGAACGTGCATCGGCATATCGAGGACGGGATGCAGCCCTACGACGCGGCCATCCAGGGCGCACGCGAGCTGGCATGGCCAATCGTCGCCATGTCCACGACGCTGATCGCGGTATTCCTGCCGATCGGTTTCGTCGGCGGGCTGACCGGAACCCTGTTCGTCGAGTTCGCCTTCACCCTGGCCGGCGCGGTGCTGATCTCGGGCATCGTCGCCCTGACCCTGTCACCGATGATGTGCTCGAAGATCCTCCGCGGGCATGAGGAAGGACGCCCGGGAGGCCGGCTGGAACGCTGGCTGGACGCCCGCTTCAATGGACTGCAGCAACGCTACCGGCGGCGCCTGCACGGCGCTCTGAACGAGCGCTTCACGCTGCTGGTCTTCGGTCTGATCGTGCTGGTGTCCTGTTATTTCCTCTTCGTCACCAGCGACACCGAACTGGAGCCGCCGGAGGACCAGGGCTTCGTGTTCTCGATCATGGAGGGCGACGCCTACCTGGGGCTGGATCAGCTCGAACGCAACACGCGGCTGATCGACGACTTCGCCGATGGGATTCCCGAGCTGCAGAACACCTTCATCGTCAACGGCTTCGGCGGTGGCGCCACGCCCAGCACCAACGCGGCCATCGGCGGTTTCGTGATGGTCCCCTGGGATCAGCGCGAGCGCGCGACCAGCGCCATCCTGGAACAGGACCTGCAGCCGCGCCTGGACAGGATCCCGGCGCTGAGCATCTTCGCCATCGAACCGCCCTCCCTGCCCAGCCCGGGAGGCGGCGGAGCGCCGGTGAGCGTGGTCATCGGGTCCACCGGGCCGATCGAGAACCTGGGCGAACTGGCCGACGAAATCATCTCCCGCGCCATGGAGACCGGACGCTTCATCTTCATGGACTCCGATCTCGACTTCGACAAGCCGCGGGTCGATCTGAACATCGACCGCGACAAGGCCGCGCAGATGGGGATCGACATGGCCACCCTGACCGCCGACCTCGCCCCCCTGCTTTCGGGCGGCTTCACCGGCCGGTTCGCGCTGGACAACCGCAGCTACCGTGTCATCCCCCAGGTGCAGCGCAGCGAACGTCTGAACCCGGACCAGCTCGGCGAACTGTACACCCGTACCCGCGAGGGAGAGCCGGTACCGCTGTCGAACATCGTGACCCTCGAGGAAACGGTGGTCCCGCGCAGCCTGCAGCGCTTTCAGCAGCTGAACGCGGTGACGCTGTCCGGGGTTCCGCGTCCCGGCGTCACGCTGGGCGAGGCGCTGGGCGTGGTCGAAGGGATCGCCGCCGACGTGCTTCCCCTCGGCTATACCGTCGACTATGCGGGCCAGTCCCGGCAGCTGAAGGCCGAGGGGGCGCAGTTCGTGGTCACCTTCTTCTTCGCGTTGATCGTGATCTATCTGGTGCTCGCCGCTCAGTTCGAGTCGTTCCGCGACCCGTTGATCATGCTGATGACCGTGCCGATGTCGATCGCCGGGGCACTGGTCTTCATCAGCCTCGGCTTCACCTCGCTGAACATCTACACCCAGGTGGGCCTCGTGACCCTGATCGGGCTCATCGCCAAGCACGGCATCCTGATCGTCGAGTTCGCGAACCAGTTGCAGGCGCGGGGAAGATCCGTACGCGAAGCCATCGAGGAGGCGGCCAGTCTGCGCCTGCGCCCGATTCTGATGACCACCACCGCCACCGTGATCGCCATGGTGCCGCTGTTGATCGCCACCGGTGCCGGCGCCGGGTCGCGTTTCGCAATGGGGCTCGTGATCGCCAGCGGCATGACCATCGGCACGCTGTTCACCCTGTTCGTGGTACCCGCGGTCTACCTGTACCTGGCACGGGATCGCAGCGCTCAACCCCGGCACGCACTCGCCGCCGAATCCCGCCCGGGCTGAGCGCCGCGCCAATCCGATTCGCTCAGCCATTCCAACCACAGCCGAATTGGGTGATAATCCAGCACCGAGACCGGGGGCTCCCCCGGTCGACCCTCAAGGATCGCCACCGCCGATCGCATCACATAGACGATTCGCTATCTATATCATCTAAACTATCTATTTGTTATCGGCTATCGGTCTTTCTACTCTCACTAACCGAATTCCACGACGCTCACCAACCGAATTCCACAACGCGCAGGAGACAACCAATGGCCGTCAAGAAATACGACGCGGGTGTGAAGGATTACCGCGAAACCTATTGGATGCCGGACTACATTCCGCTGGAAACCGATCTCCTGGCGGTGTTCAAGATCAGTCCGCAGCCCGGCGTCGACCGTGAAGAGGCCGCCGCCGCCGTAGCCGCAGAATCCTCCACCGGCACCTGGACCACCGTCTGGACCGACCTGCTGACGGACATGGA
>NZ_REBW01000128.1 GCF_007692535.1 Thioalkalivibrio sp.
CCGCAAGACTCAGAGGCGATGGCTGGACGCGCGGGCTCCCTGTGACAGCCCGTTGCGCATCAACATCTCCGAGGAAGAACGAAGATCCTGGCTGAAGCGTATCCATATGCCGTCGGGCCAGCGCCCCGCCACCATGCCATGGACGTGTCGCCCGCCACCGCGCGCACCCGGTTCCGGGAATCTGATTCCCACCGAGCGGCCGGTAATCGGTCCGGAATACTCCAGGAAGGCACCGCTGCGGCACAACTTGCGCGTCTGCACCTTGATCGGGTCACCCACGCCGGTGTCCAGCCAGACATCAGCCCGGAACCAGATGCAATCTTCGTCAAATTGTTCCACTGTCACCACCTCCTCGGGGTTCTCCGGGGATCCAGGTTCGCGCTCTTCCCGATGCGCTTTCTGGTTCCTGCCCAAGAAAGTTACTCCACGGCTCAGGCCCGGGTAAGACAGGGGATACCCTAGGTAAAAACACCCACTGATCCAGTGAACAGAAAAATGAGGCCGTTTCGGGTTGCGCAGGGGTGGTTTCAGTTACGGTCCGGCTCTCCGGGTACCGCGATCGGAGGCGCCCTCACAACAGGCGCCGTACGGGGGGCGAACACAGCCTGATCCAGAGTTTCGCGGTAATCCTTCAGAGCCCAGTGGACCGACGGAAAGGCGATCTCCTCCGTCGGAATCTCGTCGAACCGGAACAGCCCCACTTCTTGGGACTCGGGACCGGCTTCGACTGCCGGGCTCTTGAGCCGGGCACGGTAGATCAACTGCACCTGGCTGATCCGTGGAATCGAGTAGATGGCCAGGAGCTGGTCGATTTCCAGATCGGCCCGCGCCTCTTCCCAGGCCTCCCGGACCGCACCCGCCTCCGCGCTTTCGCCAAGTTCCAGGTAACCGGCGGGGAGCGTCCAGTAGCCCTTGCGTGGCGGAATGGCCCGCCGGCACAGGAGAATCCGCCCCTCCCAGGAGGCCACGCTGCCAACCACGATCTGGGGATTCTCGTAGTGAATGAACCCGCAATCGTCGCAGACCAGACGCCCGCGATCGTCGCCCTCGGGAATGCGGCGTGTGAAGTTACCGGAATCGCTGCTGTTCGGATCTGGCATTGGCACTGGCACCTGTCATGGAATGATAAGCCGCAGGGGTCAGGACAGGGCCTCGATCAACCTGCGCTGGAAGCCCAGCCCGGCCTCTACCTGTTCCAGGGCGATGAACTCATCCGGCTGGTGCGCCTGGTCGATCGACCCGGGACCGCAGATCACGCTCGGCAGACCGGCACGCTGGAAAAGGCCCGCCTCGGCCGCGAAGGGAACCCGCACAGTAGTATCCACGGCGGCCAGCCGGCATGCCAATTCGATGGCCGGATTAAGGTCTTCGTGTGCCAATGGCGGCGCCTCGACCAACAGCTCCGTGGCGACCCCGCTACCCGGTCCAATGACACGCATCTGCGGCTCGACCACCGTCCGGCAGTGTTCCCGGAAACCTTCCAGGATGCCCTCGGGACCGTCTTCGGGGATGGAGCGGACATCCCATTCGAAGCTGCACTCACGGGCAATGATGTTGACGGCAGTGCCCCCGTGCACCGTGCCCACGTGAATGGTCGTGTACGGTGGTTCGAAACCGGCCGCGAACGGCCCATGCTCGACGCGCTGGCGGGCGAGGTCATCGAGATGGGCGATCAGCCGCGCGGCGGTGGTGACGGCGCTGACGCCGCGATGCGTCTGGCTGGAGTGCGCCTCGTGTCCCGTGACCACGGTGCGCATCACGGCGATACCTTTGTGGGCGCTGACCACGTGCATCTCAGTGGGCTCGCCGACGATCACTGCGGCGGGCCGCGGCAGTTGTTCGAGCATCGTATCGATCAGCCGCGGAGCTCCCCGACAACCGACCTCCTCGTCATAACTCAGGGCCAGGTGAATCGGCCGCCTCAGCCCGTGCATGTCGGGAACGAGTGCCAGCGCGATGGCCAGAAAGGCCTTCATGTCGCAGGTGCCGCGCCCGTACAGACGGCCATCGCGCTCCACGACACGGAACGGGTCGCTGGTCCATGGTTGGCCCTCCACCGGGACCACGTCGGTGTGGCCCGACAGCACCACGCCCCCCGGCACGGCCGGGCCGACGGTGGCCAACAGGTTCGCCTTGTCGCCGTCGTCACTACGGACCAGGAGCGAATCGACGCCGTGCCGGGCGAGCCAGCCCTTCACGAAGTCGATCAGAACCAGGTTGGAGTTTCGCGAGACGGTATCAAAGGCCACCAGCCGTTCGAGCATCGCTCGCACATCAGCTATGGTTGTGGTCGCTGGCATCAGCGTCGCCTCAAAGGCACTATCGGCCGAAAGGAAGGACTCATCACCACAAAGATAGCGCAAAAGGCACGTCGCATGCGGGGCGCCGCAGGGTGCCGTGACGCAAAGCCGAACCGCAGCGGGCGAACCCGGTGAGCGCGCGCACCAGACGGCCGAACGGCCCAATCCGCTGTGTTCACGAACACCCTGCGCGGGTGCTTCAGGGTTTTCTGCGGATCAGGGCCGTCCCGATCATGACCTCCAGGCGCCGGGCCGCGTAGAAAAAGCTCTCCCCGGTCACGGTGCCCAGATAACGCACGTCGGTCACGACTTCCGCCTCGGGTGGTACGTCCCTGCGGAAGCTCTCGAAGATCGTGCTGCCGCTGTAACCGCCCTTCATGAACACGCCCCTGAGTTCGTAGTCCCTCAACTCGGTCCCCATGGACGCACAATACTCGCTGGCGGACGCATTGATCATCTCGCCCGTGAAAAGCTTTTTCTCGACCATGGCCTAATGGTAGCGCTTCCGTCCACCAAAGAAAGAACCATTCGATTTTTTGCACCGACCCGGGGTCCAGGAGGCAGGGTCCGATCGGCAATTCAATCCGATCCGGACAGGGCCTTGCGCTTCCCGGGCCCCACCCGTTCGCGAACAAGGAGGACAGGTCCGGCCGATCGAATCACTGCCCGCTGCCTCGACGCAATCCGCCCGCCGGTCTGCTAATCTCATTGGCCGTGGCCTGTCTCGATCCGGCGCGCGGCACGGGCCACGGACCGAAACTCACCGGTCACGAACCAGAACGACTGTCACGCCCGCGAGACCGGGCGTCGCATTTGGATCAGCCACCGCTGTTGCCGGCCGGCGCCGGCAGACAGTGCATCGACATGCAAGGGGATGGACACCAGTTATGCTCGAAATCAGGATTCATGGCCGCGGCGGACAGGGCAACGTCGTTGCAGCCTACCTGCTCGCTTCCGCCGCAATCGACGGCGGGCGCTACGCACAGGCCTTTCCGGCCTTCGGCGCGGAGCGCAGGGGCGCGCCGGTTGCGGCCTTCGTGCGCATCGACGAACAACCCATTCGGCGCCGCTGCCAGGTGCGCGAGCCGTCCTTTCTGATCGTCCAGGATCCGGCATTGCTCGAGGTTCCCGGCACGCTCGCCGGCCTGCAGGCCCACGGCACGATACTGGTCGACGGGGCCGAGGCCGGAATCGACGATTCGGGAGACAACGAGATCATCACCATGCCGGCCACACGCCTGGCCATGGAACACATCGGCCGTCCGGTTCCCAACACGGCCCTGCTGGCGGCGTTCATCACGCTCACCGAACTGATGCCGATCTCGGCGCTGCTCGACGCCCTCGCCGAGCGGTTCAAGGGCCCGGTGCTCGAAAACAATCAGAAACTGGTCGAGGCCGCCGCCGCGACCGTCGAAGCCGGTCGTTGGCGGGAGGTGGCAAATGGCGTTAGCGCTTGAAGGGTCCCAGGCCCTTGCACGGACGATCGCCCTGTGCCGGCCACAGGTGGTCGCGGCCTACCCCATCACGCCCCAGACCCACATCGTCGAAGGCATCGCCAAGCTGGTCGCCGATGGCAAACTGGACTGCGAAATGGTCAGCGTCGAGAGCGAGCACTCCGCCGCCTCGGTCGCGCTGGGTGCCGCCGTCGCCGGTTCCCGCGCCTACACCGCGAGCGCCTCGCAGGGCATCCTGCTGATGGCCGAGGTGCTGTTCGACATCGCCGGCCTGCGGATTCCACTGGTAATGACCTGTGCCAATCGCGCGTTGTCGGGACCGCTCAACATCTGGAACGACCAGCAGGATTCGATGGCCGTCCGCGACGCTGGCTGGATCCAGCTCTACTGCGCGACCAACCAGGAGGCCATCGACACCACGGTGCAGGCCTTCCGCATCGCCGAACGCTGCGAACTGCCGGTGATGGTCTGCGTGGACGGCTTCACCCTGACCCACACGCTCGAGCCGCTGGATCTCCCGAGTGCGGAACAGGTGGACGGCTACCTGCCCGCGTACCGCTTCCACCACGGTCTCGATCCGGCCGATCCGCGCAGCCTCGGCACGCTGGTCGCACCCGAGCATTTCAGCGAGGTCCGCCACGCGCATCACCAGGCTCTTCTTCGCGCCCAGACCGAGATCGAGAAGGCGGACAGCGACTGGGCAGAGGTCGTCGGCCGCCACTGCGGTGGGCTGCTGGAAGTCCGGGGCGACCCGGAGGCCCGGCTCGGTATCCTGACGCTGGGCTCGGTCCTGGGCACCCTCGAGGATGCGATGGATAACGACCCCTCCCTGCCGCGTGCCCGCTTCATCAAATTGCGCAGCTACCGGCCCTTCCCGACAGAGGCCCTGCGGGAGGCCTGCGAAGGTCTCGATACCCTGATCGTCCTCGAGCGTGCGCTCTCGCCAGGCGCCGGCGGCATCGTCGGGCCGGAAGTGCAGACCGCGCTGATCGAGATGGAAGTGCCGCCGCGAGTGCACAACTTCGCCGCCGGACTGGGCGGCCGCGACCTCTCCCTGGACCTGTACCGGCAACTGGTCGACGCCGTACTGGGCGAAAATCAGCGCAAAGGCTTCTCGATCATCGACGCCGACCCCACCCTGCTACCGGAGGCGGACCGCTGAGGCTATTGCCGGAAAACCGGATACCGGATTGCGCCGGATGCTCATTCGTCGGCAAGGCGCCATCACGGTTGCATGGTCATTCCATGCAACCGTGATGGCAACTCAACGGACGGACGAAAAGACAAGCAAGATGGTGTTTGGTTTGACAGAAATTGCCCAATGCCCGCTGTGACTCGAGGAATGGCCATGAACGAACAGCCCCTGCAGTCCCTGGACGCCCTGCGCGCCCAGCAGCCCCGCTTCCGCGGGCTGGAATCTGGCCACCGTGCCTGCCAGGGCTGTGGCGAGGCCCTGGCCGCGCGCCTGGCCACCGAGGCGGCGGGACCCGATGTCGTGATCGCCAACGCCACCGGCTGCCTGGAGGTCTTCACCACCCCATGGCCCCAGTCCGCCTGGCGCCTGCCCTGGATTCACTCGGTGTTTGGCAACGTGGCGGCGGTCGCCGCCGGCATGGAGGCCGCGCTCAAGCAGCAGGGGCGCGCCACCCAGGTACTCGCCTTCGCAGGCGACGGCGGCACCTTCGACATCGGGTTCCAGGCCCTGTCTGGCATGATGGAGCGCGGGCACAACGTACTGTTCATCTGCTTCGACAACGAGGCCTACATGAACACCGGCGTCCAACGCTCCGGTTCGACGCCGCACGCGGCGATGACGACGACCTCACCACCCGGCGCGGTGCGCATGGGCAAGCGGCACATGAAGAAGGACATTCTTTCCATCATTGCCGCGCATCACATTCCCTACGCCGCGACCGCGTCCGTCGCCTACCCTTCCGATCTGCGCAACAAGGTGCGCCGGGCCATGGACACCGAGGGCGCAAGCTTCCTCCAGATCCATTCGCCCTGCCCGCTGGGCTGGGGGCACGACGGGTCGCTGACCATCGAGGTCGCGCGGCTGGCCGTGCAGACGGGCCTGTTTCCGATCATCGAGATGGAGCGCGGCGAACTGATCGGCACTTTGCCGATCCGCGACCCGAAACCTGTTTCCGAGTACCTGAAACTGCAGAACCGGTTCCGGCACCTGTTCGCGGACGCGTATCGCGCGCGGAAGGAACTCGAACATCTGCAGGCCATCGCCAACCGCAACATCGAACGTTTCGAACTGCGTGGCGTTGGCATCGAGAAATACGATACCGAGGGTGCCGACACCGTCCACCGCGGCGGCGACCGCTGGGCCTGACCGGAGCAACCTTCCGCGGAACCGGTCCAACCGACATCCCGCCCGTCAACCGATGCAAGCGAGCCGAACATGATCGAAATCCCACCCGGCGCCTATGCCCGACCTGGAACCTCCCTGGACTTCAAGACCGGCACCTGGCGGGTCGAGCGCCCGGTGCACGACCGTCGCGCCGCGCCTTGCCACGCGGCCTGTCCCGCGGGCGAGGATGCCCAGGCCTACCTGGCCAAGGTCGAGAACGGCGATCTGCGCGGCGCCTGGGAGACCATCGTCGCTGCCAACCCCATGCCGGCCATCACGGGCCGCGTGTGCCACCATCCCTGTGAGTCGGCCTGCAACCGCGGACACTACGACGAGACCATCACCATCCACGGTGTCGAACGCTTCCTGGGTGACGAGGCCCTGCGCGAACACTGGGCCTATCCCGTAGCCGCTCCGGGATCCGATGCCCCGCGGATGGCCGTCGTCGGATCCGGCCCCGCCGGACTGGCGGCCGCCTACCACCTCCTGCGCGAAGGCTGCCGGGTCACGCTGATCGAGGCGATGCCCGTGGCCGGCGGCACCATGCGGACCGCAATCCCCCACTACCGGCTTCCACCCTCGATCCTGGACCAGGAACTCGACCGCATCCTGGCGCTTCCCGGCATCGATTTCCGGCCGGCCACCCGTCTCGGGCGCGATGTCTCGCTGGAGGAACTGCAGTCGGAACACGACGGCCTGTTCCTGGGTCCCGGCCGGCGCAAGGGCCGCGAGTGGAGCGCGGACTTCGCGGTACCCGGGGACCTCCACACCGGACTGCAGTTGCTCGAGACCTGGGTGGCCGAAGGGACCATCCCCCAGCAACCCAAGTCCGTGGCCATCGTGGGCGGCGGCAATACCGCGGTCGACCTCGCGCGCGTACTGCGCCGCCAGGGCGTCGAGCAGGTCCACCTGATCAGTCACCAGCGCATTCCGGCGCCGGGCGTGCCCCAGGATGATGCGATGCGAGCCACCTACCGCGAGGTCTCCCAGGCCATCGAGGAAGGTGTGACCATCCACGAGCACCGGGGCGTCCGCCGCCTGATCCTGCGCGGCGAGCGCGTGGTCGGCATGGAACTGGTGCACATGAAGAAACTGGCGGACGCCGACGGTCGCCTGCACCGGGTCGCATTCGAGGGCACCGAGGCCGTGCTCCACGTCGAGCACGTGATTCCCGCAATCGGGCAGGACGTCGATCCCCTCGGCTTCGAGGCCCTGGTCGAGCGCGGCCAGATGCGGGTGGAGCCCTGGTGGGGTGAACTCCGGAAACATTCCGGTATCTTCAGCGGGGGCGATGCCCGTGGGGATCACGGTACGGTGAGCGAGGCAGTGGGCGATGGTCGCCGCGCCGCCATCGGCATGCTCCGTCGCCTGGCCGGCAAGTCCCTTGAACCCGGGGCGCCGCCGGAGCCGATTCCCTACGGCGAGCTGAACATCCACTACTTCGAGTCTGCACCTGCCGCGCACGAGCCGGTGCTTCCGGCCGCGCAGCGCCTCGGCAACGAAGAGATCGAGGGCGGGCTGGACGGACGCGCGGTTCGTCACGAGGCCCACCGCTGCCTGTCCTGCGGCGACTGCCTGGCCTGCGACAACTGCTGGACACTATGCCCGGACCAGTCTGTGCTGAAGACGCGCGCGGTCGCCATCGACGGCAGCAACTACGTGTTCGACTACGACTATTGCAAGGGTTGCGGTATCTGCGCCCACGAGTGCCCGACCGGCTACATCCGGATGATCCCCGACTGACGCCGACACCACTGCCCGCCTGAGCAGGATCGCCCCGCACCGTTCCCAAGGGGCCGGCATTCCTGGGCCGGTGGGTGGATGGACGCGGGGCAGACCCGGGATCGCCGCCAAAAACCCCCTGGAAGGCCTGACAATCGTGCCCGGCAACGGGTAGGATTGCGCCTGTCATCAAATTGTAACAAGGCGACCCATGGCCTTTGGCACTGAAACACCGAAGGGCAGCAAGGGGACGTTGGTCTGGAGTCCCGAGTACCTGCGCTTGACTGCGGCCCTGGTCTTCATGATCGGCGTCTTCGTCTATGCCTTGCTGCAGACGCGCGGCATTCCGGCGCTGACGCCACAGGGGCTCCTGCTGCTGGTCTCCTCGGCTATCGTCGGCGCCTACATGGCGATGAACATCGGCGCGAACGATGTCGCCAACAACCTGGGGCCGGCGGTCGGGTCCGGTGCCATCACCCTGGGCGGGGCCATCGCCATCGCGGCGGTCTTCGAGGCGATGGGCGCGATCGTCGCAGGCGGCAATGTGGTCGGGACCATCAAGGGCGGCATCATCGATCCGGACGGTGTTGCTCAGGCTTCGGACTTCGCGTGGCTCATGTTCTCCGCGCTGCTCGCCGGCGCGCTATGGCTCAACCTTGCCACCGCCCTTGGTGCGCCGGTCTCGACTACGCATTCGATCATTGGCGCCGTCATGGGGGCCGGCATCGCCGCCGGTGGCTGGGGCCTTGTCAACTGGGGCACCATCGGCCAGATCGTCGCCAGTTGGGTGATCTCACCGCTCATGGGTGGCGTGATCGCAGCCGGCTTCCTGTACGTCATCAAGCGCAACATCACCTATCGTGGAGAAATGCACGAAGCTGCGGGCCGGGTCGTCCCGTGGCTGGTGGCCATCATGGCCTGGGCGTTTGCCACCTTCATGCTGATCAAGGGGCTCGGGGACATCTACCGGCTCCCGGTGGACCGCGCGGCACTGGTGGGCCTGGGCTTCGGGATCCTGGTCTTTCTCCTGCTACGCGGCATCATCCATCGGCATGCCCTGCAGATGACAAACAGCAAGGAAGGGGTCAACGAACTTTTCACGCTGCCGTTGATCTTCGCCGCCGCCCTGCTCAGCTTTGCCCACGGGGCCAACGACGTCGCCAACGCGGTCGGTCCGCTGGCGGCGATCTACGAGGCCATCCAGAGTGGCGAGATTGCCAGCCGCGCGCCCACGCCGATGTGGATCCTTGTACTCGGTGCGTTGGGCCTTGCCGTCGGGCTCGCGCTTTACGGGTCGAAGCTGATTCGTACCGTGGGCAAGGAAATCACCGAAATCGACCGCATGCGCGCCTTTTCCATTGCGATCGCGGCGGCCATCACCGTGATCATCGCCGCGCAACTGGGCATGCCCGTCTCGACCACCCATGTGACCATCGGTGCCCTCTTTGGCGTCGGTTTCCTTCGCGAATACCTGAAGATGAACTACGCGAAGATGGAGGAGACGATCATCGCCGGGCACGAGGGCGAGGAACGGGCCAAGGTGGAGGAATACCTGCGCCGCTTCGAGGCAGCTCCGGTCACCGAGAAGCGACTCATGCTCGCGGAGATGAAGCAGCGCCACAAGGAGTCGGCCGAGTCCAGCCTGTTCGCGAAAAAGGAACGCAAGGCGATGCGGAAGGCCTACGAGAGCCAACTGGTCAAGCGCTCGCTGGTCGTGCGCATCGTCGCCGCCTGGATCATCACCGTGCCGGCAACCGCGTTGCTGGCGGCGGGCCTGTTCAAGCTGGTCATCCTGCTCGCGGGCTGATACCCAGGCAAGGGGTCGCTGGCGTACCATCGAGGGTCGAGCCCGCACCCCGATTGGAGAACCACCATGCGCACCCGCACCGCCCTAACCTGCCTCATGATACTTTTGCTGTGCGCCCTGCCGCAGGCCTGGGCCGAACCACAGGATGCACCAACGATCCCGCGGATCGCCCTGCAGATCAGCGACCATGACCCGATCCGCCAGACCATGGTCCTCAGCGTGGCCAACAATCTGGTCAATCATTACGGGGTCGACGAGGTCGACGTGGAGATCGTCGCCTTCGGTCCCGGCCTGACCCTGCTTCGGCGCCCGAGCCAGTTCGCCGACCGGATCACGGAACTCGCCGAAGAGAAGGGGGTTCGTTTCACTTACTGCCAAATCACCGTCGACAGCACGGAGCAGCGTGAGGGCCAGCGCATGTCGCTGGTTCCCGAGGCCAGCAGCGTGGCGTCGGGCGCCGTGCGGATTGTCGACCTGGTCGGCAAGGGCTACGTGCACATCGCGCCCTGACCGGACCGATGGAGACGCGCATGCCGGAGACATCTGCCAGGCGAAAGGGATTGAGCGACCTCCTGCGGCGCTGGGTGGCGATGCTGTGGGGCATGTCGCTGCTGGTGCTCCCGTTTCTCCTTCTGCTGCCGCTGGGTCTGCTCTGGCTGTGGCAGCAGGGCTGGCTGCTTTGGTGGCTGCTGGGTGCGGCGGTACTGGCCGCCGTGGGCTATCTGCCCGCTCTCTGGATGCGGCGCCGCGCGGGCAAGGGCAAGCCCGAGTCGCCCACCGACGAAGAGGCGGCGGTTTCCGAACCGGGAGAAGACTGGTCACCGAGGGATCTCGACGCCTGGCAGGAGGTGCAGTCGGTCGCCGCCTCCGTGGATCGGGATATCGTCACCGACCGGGACCGGCTGCTGGCCGCGGCCCGCCAGACCATAGAACGCGTCGCAACGCATTATCATCCCGAGGATCGAGATCCCGTATGGAGCTTCACTGTTCCGGAACTCCTGCTACTCACGGAACGGGTCAGTATCCGTCTGCGCATGGTGCTGCTGGATCACGTGCCCGCCGTGCACATGGTCGAGGCTGGCCACCTGCTGCGCATCTGGGAGTACAAACCCATGGCCGCGACTGGCATGAAGGTGTTTCGGCACCTCCACAATGCCTGGCGGGTGACCCGCATCGCCAATCCCATGGCGGCCCTGCTGGCCGAGGCACGGCAGCGCATCGTCGGCGCCACGCTCAGCGAGGCGGGAGACTACCTGCGCACGCAGGGCGCCCGGATCTGGGTCGAGGAAGTGGGACGTGCCGCCATCGAGCTGTATTCCGGCCGGCTGCGCCTGGACACGGACGAGATTCGGAAACTGGCCGCCCGCGAAGAAGCCGAGTCGGTGCTGCCCGGCCCCCTGCGCATCCTGATCGCCGGCCGCGTGAATGCCGGGAAATCCAGCCTGGTCAATGCCCTTCTCGGCGAGCCGGCGGCAGGGGTCGCCGCTTCGCGACTGACCACCCGCGACAGCAGCTACCGCCTGCGGCGCGACGATCTCCCCGAGGGCCTGCTCGTCGATACACCCGGCCTGGGTGCGCCCGACGACTTTGAACGGCTGGCCGAACGTGCCTGGGACAGCGATCTGCTGCTCTGGGTGATCCCAGCCGATGCCCCCGCCCGCGCATTGGACCGCGGCGCGATGGAGGTGATCCGCGGGCGCTTTTCCGCCGATCCACGCCGGAGCCTGATCCCGATCCTCGTCGTCCTTGCCGGCATCGACCGGCTGCCGCCTGCGCAGGAGTGGGAGCCGCCCTACGACATCGACCAACCGGCAGGCCCGAAGGCCAGATCGATCCGTGCAGCGATCGACACCACCGCCGGAGAGTTGGGAATCGACGTCCAGGACGTGATCGCGGTCCGCCTGGATCCTCCGGATCAGCTCTACAACATCGACCTGGTCTGGGCTCTGCTCGGCGCGCGTTACCAGGAGGCGCGGCGCTGCCGGGCGCAGAGACTGCAGCTCCAGGCCTCGTCGCGGGACTGGAAACGGCTTCTGCACCAGGCTGCCGGAGCCGGCCGCCTGCTCAAGCGCAGGGTCATCGGCTGACCCTGCGCCCGACGTCCACACCAACGCCGGTCCGCCGCCGCGAGGCTCGGCTGCGTCTCAGGACAGCCTGCGCCTGGCGGAATCCTACGGCTTGGTGATGCCCCCCTGCGGCAGCAGGTCCTTGCGCGGTTGGGAGCAGCGGTCCAGCAGGTAGACGATGGAGCGGTAGTGACGGCCGCTGTGCAGGGAAAGTCCGATCTCGCAGGTGCGGCTGGACGAGTAGCCATCCTCGCATTCGTCGGGCAGCTCCGAGCGCAGGTCCTTCAGTGCGGCGGCGTTCAGCTCCGGGAAGGTGAAACCGCGGTCACCCGACCAGCCACAGCAGTGCACCTGTGCCGGCACCACGACCTTCTCGGCACAGGCCTCGGCGATCGCCCGCAGCTTCGGCTGCAGCCCCATCTTGATCGTGCTGCAGGTGGGGTGCAGCGCAATCGTTTCAGAAACCCTGGAGATCTCCAGACGATCGAGAACGAAGTCGTGCAGGAAGTCGGCAAGGTCGTAGACCGAGAGGCCCGATTGGATGTCGCGGCGCGCCCGGAACGCACAGGGACTGGTATCGAAGACCACCGGATCCTGCCCCTGCCGGCTCGCTTCCCAGAGGGAGGCCTCCAGTTCCTTCAGCTTGGCGGCCGCGTCGTCGGGGAAGCCCTTGCTCTCGAAAGGCTGACCGCAGCAGAACGCCCCGATACCCTCCGGATAGACAACCTCGTAGCCCGCCTTGCGCAGCAGAGCCTCGGTCTTCACCGACAGGGACTCCGTCTCCGGATCACCGCGTGCCGGACCCATGGTGCGGCTGGCGCAGCTCGGGAAATACACGACCCGGGGTGCCCACGGACCCGCAGGGCGCGACTTCGGCGCGGACCGGGCCGCGCGCGGCATGAAGGGATTCCAGAGCGGAATGCGGCCACCGCTGAGGCGCCGGAAGCCGCCCGTCATTCCCGACATCATCCGCGTGCCGATGATCGAGTGCAGCGCGTGTGCGGAACCCAGTGCGGCGCGGGTGGCCACGGTGATCGGGCCGAAATGCCCTGCCATCCATCCCGACACCCGGTGCGCGGCCGGCCCCCAGCCCTTGCCCCGCAGCTGTTTCACCATCTTGCCGGTATCGATACCCACCGGGCAGGCGAGCGCGCAGAGGCTGTCGACGGCACAGGTGTCCAGCCCCTGGTACCGATACGACTTGCGAATCTGTTTCGCACGCGCCGGCGCCTCGCCGCTGTTGTCCAGACGCGCCAGCTCGCGCAGCGCCACAATGCGCTGTCGCGGCGTCAGAGTGACGGCCCGCGACGGACACGTCGGCTCGCAGAAGCCGCACTCGATGCACTTGTCGATCAGCGGATCAACCGCCGGCATCGGCTTCAGGTTACGGGTGTGCACGTCGGGATCGTCGTTCAGCAACACCCCGGGATTCAGGAGATTCTCGGGGTCGAACAGACCCTTCAGCTCGCGCATCAGCCCATAGGCCTGCGCGCCCCATTCCAGCTCCACGAACGGCGCCATGTTGCGCCCGGTGCCGTGTTCGGCCTTCAGCGAGCCGTCGTGGCGCGCCACGACCATCTCGCTCAACTCGTCCATGAACGCCCGATAGCGCTCGACCGCTTCGGGCTGACCGAGGTCCGGCGTGATTACGAAATGCAGGTTCCCCTCCAGCGCATGACCGAAGATGATCGAACCCTCGTACCCGTGGCGCCGGAACAGGTCCTGCAGATCCATCGTCAGTGCGGCCAGCTTCGGCACCGCCACGGCGACATCCTCGATGATCACCGTGGTTCCCGTCTTGCGCATCGACCCGACGGACGGGAACAGCCCCGAGCGGATCGCCCAGAGACGGTCGCACTCCGGACGGTTCGCGGTGAAGGTCACCGGGCTCAGGGTCTCGACCTCGGACAGCGCGGAGACGATCGTCTGCCCCTGCTCGGCAAGCAATCCTGCATCGTCGGCCCGTGTCTCGACCAGTAAGGCGGCCGCGTCGGGGCCCAGCCCCTTCAGCGCCGCGGGAACGCCCGGCTTGTCCTCCACGGAGTGCAGGGAGGCCCGGTCCATCAACTCCGCGGCCGCAACCGGCAGCGGCTTGATGATCTGGATCGCGCGACAGGCGCTGGCGATGTCCGGAAACAGGATCAGCGCCGTCGCCTTGTGCTTGGGGTCCACCACGGTGCGATAGGTGATCTCGGCGATGAAGCCCAGGGTGCCCTCGGAACCGATCATCAGGTGCTGCAGGATGTCGATCGGGTCCTCGAAATCGACCAGCGCGTTGAGGCTGTAGCCGCAGGTGTTCTTGATCCGGAATTTCTCCCGGATGCGATCCGCGAGCGCGGTGTCCGCCCGCGTGCGCTGACCCAGTTCCGCGAGCGCCTCGACCAGCCCGCTGTGACTCCTGGCAAAGGCCGCGCGACTCTCCGGATCGCCGGTGTCCAGAAGCGTTCCGTCGGCGAGGATCACCCGCATGCTGTCGAGCGTCTGGTAGCTGTTCTGCGCCGTCCCGCAACACATTCCGCTGGCGTTGTTCGCGGCGATCCCGCCGATGTGGCAGGCATTGAGCGAAGCCGGGTCCGGCCCGATCTTGCGCCCATGGGGCGCGAGCAGGCGGTTGGCGTGTCCGCCGACGATTGCAGGTTGCAGGCTGATCCGGGATGCATCGCGGGCGATGCGCCACTTGCGCCACTCGTCGCCAACGACCAGCAGCACCGAGTCGGTGATGGCCTGCCCGGAGAGGCTCGTTCCGGCAGCCCGGAACGTTACCGGTATGCGGTGCCTGTTGGCCAGCGGCAGGATACGCGTCATCTCGGATTCTCCCGACACGCGCACCACCAGACGCGGGATCAGCCGGTAGAGGCTGGCGTCGGTGCCATAGGTCAGGGTGCGCAGGGGGTCGGAGATGAGCCGTGATTCCGGAATGAAACCCTTGAGTTCCTTCAGGAAGCTTTCGAAGTCATTGGCGTTCGCCATGTGCGGCATGTCCTGGAGCGGGCCCGGCAACGGTATCCGCCAGACCGAGCGTGCGTAGCACCATCGGTCCGGCTCGCTTGCTGCGATCTGATCGGGCTGCCGGAAATCGCCCGTTCAAACCGAGACACGGAGTATAGGACGTCGATGTCCCACTCGCCGGTTCCCCCTACTCCCGGATGGCCGATGACCCTGCCCGTTGCCGCCCTACCCCTGACGATGAAAAGCCGCAAACCGTAGGTCGGGTTAGCCCAAAGGGCGTAACCCGACGGGCCTCGCACCCA
>NZ_REBW01000012.1 GCF_007692535.1 Thioalkalivibrio sp.
GCGCCAGCGCCTCCAGGAGTTCCAGGCGCACCGGGCTCGCGAGCGCCTTGGCCACGCGGGCGAAGTGGGTGAACAACTGGGTCTTCAAGGAGGATTGGATTGCATTCATGGGCCGATCGCCACAAACCGATACCTCAGCGGATCTATCCGCAAATTCTAACGAATATTGGTGCGATGCGCAAAACCGGAGCACCGTCGAAGGCGGGACCGTCTCCGTCGAGACATCGTGTAGGATCGGGATTGGGATCGGCTGCGGGGCGGGGGTAACGGCTACCCCGGTGCCGCTCGCGCAGCGCGGACGCAGAACGCTGCTCAGATTCGATTCTCCCCATTTCCTCTGGAGTTCTTTATCCATGAAAGCGAAATCACCACAGGCTCTCTCGACGCGCTGCGTGCATGCGGGCGAGGCCCGTGATGCTCACGGCAGCCCGCACACCCCGGTGTACACCACGACGACCTTTGCCTTTCCCTCGACGCGCGCACTGCTCGACGTGGTCGAAGGCCTAAAGCCCGGTAGCCTGTACACACGCTACGGCCTGAACCCGACGATCCAGAGCCTGGAGGCCAAGCTCGCAAGCCTCGAGGGGGCCGAAGCGGCCCTGGCCTTCAGCTCGGGTATGGGTGCCGAGGCCGCGCTGTTCCTGGCCTATGGCCGCAATGGCATCGTCTGCTTGGGCGATGCCTACGGTGGCACGCTGGAACTGCTGGCGGACCAATTGCCGCAACTGGGCATCCGGACCACGCTGCTGCTGGGCGATGAACTGGAACGCCTGGACGAGCTGCTTGCCGACGGCTACGGGCTGGTGTTTCTGGAAACGCCGACCAACCCGGTCCTGGAGATCTTCGACATCCAGGCGCTGGCCGGCAAGGCACACGCCCACGGCGCGCGGCTCGCGGTCGATAACACCTTCGCCTCGCCCGTGAATCAGCAGCCGCTGGCCCTCGGGGCGGACCTTGTGGTCCACAGCGCCACCAAGTATCTGGGCGGGCACAGCGACATCACGGCCGGTGCGTTGATGGGCCCGGCCGAACTCGTCGCGTCGGTGGCGGGCTGGCGCAAGAATCTCGGCACCGCACCGGCGCCGGAGACCGCGGCGATGCTCGCGCGCAGCATCCGGACCCTGGTCGTCCGCGTGCGGCAGCAGAATCAGAATGCTCTCGCCATCGCCGAGGCCATGGAGCGCCACCCGCGCATCCGGCGGGTACTGTACCCCGGGCTGGCCAGCCATCCGGGTCATGCGGTGGCGGCCGACCAGATGTCTGGGTTCGGCGGCATGCTGACAATCGAGATCGATGCCGACACCTCGGCGACCAGTGCCGTCGTCGACCGCCTGCAACTATTCGCGATCGCCCCGAGCCTGGGCGGCGTGGAAAGTCTCGCAACCCAGCCGGTGACCACCACACACCACGGCTTGAGCGACCCCGAGCGGGAGCGCCGGGGCATCAGCGGGTCGATGATCCGGCTTTCGGTGGGTCTGGAGGACGCGCAGGATCTGATCGCGGATCTGGAGCAGGCGCTGGATGATCCCCGGGGGTAGTGGCCGGAATCAACCAAGGGACTGCCACGCTGACCAGTAGGGCCGTCTCCTCGGAACACCTCGTGGCCCACAATGGGTCGGTGAACGGATCGCCATGCAATGAGTAAGCACCATGCCTGACAGAATGCATTGGGATGAGGTCTATGCCAGTCGACCGAGCGACTCGCTGAGCTGGTATCAGCAGGGCGGTGGTTTGTCGCTGGAGTGGATACGGGAAATCGGCCTGTCGCCATCCGCCGGTATCATCGATGTAGGGGGCGGAACCTCCCGGCTGGTGGATGAATTGCTGGCGGCGGGATACGACGATCTCACGGTGCTGGATCTGTCGCGTCAGGCTCTTGAAACCGCCCGGTCCCGTCTGGGTGACGCCGCTGACAAGGTGTTGTGGCTGGAGCAGGACGTCACCGAGGCCGATCTCGCCCCCGCGCGCTTTGATCTCTGGCATGACCGGGCCGTGTTTCATTTTCTGACAACCGCAACGGACCAGCAGGCGTATGTGGCCCGCCTGCACCGGAGTCTGCGGCCTGGTGGGCGGGTGATCATAGCCACGTTCGCGGAGAGTGGCCCCGAGCGTTGCAGCGGTTTGCCGGTGATGCGCTACAGGCCCGAAAGCCTCCATGCGGTGCTGGGTAAGGATCTGAGACTGATCCGGCATGCCACTGAGCACCACACGACGCCCGGCGGTGCCGTGCAGCCTTTCAATTTCTGCCTGTTCGAGCGACCGCGCCATCTGTGACCCGTCCCGGACGTTGCCGAATGGACCGTTGAGACATTGGACGAAAGCTTCAGTGACGGCCCAGGGGTATCCACTTCTCGCTCGACTTGAGCCCCTTAACCGTCCGAACCCGGTGCCCGCTCAGGGCCGATTGCGGACCATCACGGGACTATGGCACCCGGTGAGGCCGTTCTGCCCCGAATGTATATCGGACCAACGCTTGTTCCCGGATAACCAGACGCAAGTGATAGAGATTCTGGGTTTTTGCTGGTAGCTCGTTGGTCAGAGCGGGGACTCCGCCGTAAGGGCGCCGACAGAGGCAAATATGGTTTGCGGGGGTTGGATCTGTTGGCGATTCGGGCCAAGCCCTTCTGCCGTTATTGAACGCATCCGGGCTGATCGAAACTGAAGAAACGGATTGCACCTGCTGCGGGGATTGCGCACGGCCCGAGCGTCTCAGCATCCTGTTCTCGTGGTCGATGAAGGAGGAATAACCGGAGCGCCCGGAATCGCATGCCTCGCATCGCTGGGCAGACCCTCAAAGCGGTTGGATTCAATCCAGCGAGGTTCCTGAGCGGTTCCTAAGACCGTTTTTTGGAACGGCCTCTGGAATCTGGATCGCCTCTAAGTTGTTGACGGGAAATGGTGGGCCCGGCAGGACTCGAACCTGCAACCAAAAGATTATGAGTCTTCTGCTCTAACCATTGAGCTACAGGCCCGGAAAGCTGCAGCAGGCTTCCGCCGTTATTCGAGGTCCATGTAGGTGCGCAGCAGTTCCGCGCGGGTCGGGTGGCGCAGCTTGCGCAGGGCCTTGGCCTCGATCTGCCGGATGCGCTCACGGGTCACGTCGAACTGCTTGCCGACTTCCTCGAGAGTGTGGTCGGTGTTCATGTCGATGCCGAAGCGCATGCGCAGCACCTTGGCCTCGC
>NZ_REBW01000085.1 GCF_007692535.1 Thioalkalivibrio sp.
TGGCTGAGCCGCCTGGAGTCCGAGGACCTGGTGCGCTACGGCCTGATCCCCGAGTTCGTCGGCCGCATGCCGGTGCAGGCGACGCTGGAGGAGCTGGACGAGGCCGCGCTGATCACGATCCTGACCCAGCCCCGCAATGCCCTGGTCAAGCAGTACGCGCGCCTGTTCGAAATGGAAGGCGTGGAACTGGAGTTCCGGGAGGACGCCCTGGGCGCGATCGCGCGCAAGGCGATGGCCCGGAAGACCGGCGCACGGGGGCTGCGCTCGATCATGGAGAACATCCTGCTCGATACCATGTACGAGATGCCGTCGATGGAGAACGTCAGCAAGGTGGTGATCGACGAGGCGGTGATCCGGGGCGATGCGGATCCCTATCTCATCTACGAAAACGCCAATTTCGCAAAGCAGGCGGCCTCGGATTCCTGATTCCCGGGGAGGGGCCGGGCTGCTGTTCCTGGTGTCGAAGTCGCGCATCGCTCCCCTCCCCCGCAAGCGGGGGAGGGGGCTTTCATCGTCAGGGGTGGCTGCGTGCACCTCGGGAACCGGTAGGGCGGAAGAGCGCAGCGTCATCCGCCATGCGGCGATCGCAATGTCGTGGGGCATGCGGTTACCCTGGCGCCGGATGGCGGATGACGGGCTTCGCCCTCTTCCGCCCTACGCCTCTTTCATGGTCGGGGGTGGCGCCGTGCCATCAGGGTTGGCGGCACGGCATTCGTGATGAGCAGGAAAGGTATTGATCCCGTCGGTGCCGGGTGGACGATTCGGCCCGGCACCGCCCTGGCCTGAGCGGCCGTTCACCGCACCCTGCGCATCGGGGCCGCGCTCCGCTCGCAGCGACGGGCCGGATCGACCGGCGTTTCCTGGCGGCCGGGTGTGTCCCGCGCCGGGCCGAACATTCCGGCAGGCGGCCGGTCCATTCATGAGACAAAGCTCGTGACCGCCCGGGGAGATCCCCGGCCCCCACTGTGCCCGTCCTTGAAATCGGCGCAGCCGTCCCAAGACTTCCCCATTCAATGACAGTCGACCCTCGAGGGTATCCCATGACCAAGAAGACCACCCCCTCCCAGAACGACGTGGAATCGCCGGTGAAGCGGGTTTCCGTGCTGCCCCTGCGCGACGTGGTCGTGTATCCGCACATGGTGATACCGCTCTTCGTCGGCCGCGAGAAGTCGATCCGCGCGCTGGACTCCGCGATGTCGGACAACAAGCAGGTCCTGCTGGTCGCCCAGAAGAGCGCGGAGATCGACGAGCCGGCCGCGAAGGACCTGCACGACATCGGCACCCTGGGCAACATCCTTCAGCTGCTGCGCCTGCCCGACGGCACCATCAAGGTGCTGGTTGAAGGGGCGCAGCGCGCGCGGGTGATGGACCTCGGCGAGGAGGGTGACCACTTCGCGGCCCAGATCCGCCTGGTCGAGGAAGAGCAGGGTGCCGAGGAGCGCGAGATGGAGGTCCTCTCGCGCTCGGCCCTGAACCTCTTCGAGCAGTACATCAAGCTGAACAAGAAGGTGCCGCCCGAGATCCTGACCTCGCTCGCCGGCATCGACGATGCCTCCCGGCTGGCGGACACCATTGCCGCGCACATGTCGCTGAAGCTGGACGAGAAGCAGAAGGTCCTGGAGATCGAGAGCGTGAAGGACCGTCTCGAGCACCTGATCGCGCAGATCGAGGGCGAGATGGACGTGCTGCAGATCGAGAAGCGCATCCGCGGCCGTGTGAAGCAGCAGATGGAGAAGTCGCAGCGCGAGTACTACCTGAACGAGCAGATGAAGGCCATCCAGAAGGAGCTGGGGGACCTCGAGGACGCCCCGAACGAGGCCGAGGAGCTGGCGCGCAAGATCGAGAAGGCCGGGATGCCGAAAGAGGCCAAGAAGAAGGCGACGGCCGAGCTGAACAAGCTCAAGATGATGTCGCCGATGTCGGCCGAGGCCACGGTGGTGCGCAGCTACATCGACTGGCTGGTCAACGTCCCCTGGAAGAAGCGGACCAAGGTCAGCCAGGACCTCGGCGCCGCGGAGAAGGTGCTGAACGAGGATCACTACGGGCTCGCGGAGGTCAAGGAGCGCATCCTGGAATACCTCGCGGTGCAGTCCCGCGTGCGCAAGATGAAGGGGCCGATCCTGTGCCTGGTGGGTCCGCCGGGCGTCGGCAAGACCTCGCTGGGTCAGTCGATCGCGCGCGCGACGAACCGGAAGTTCTCCCGCATGGCGCTGGGCGGCGTGCGCGACGAGGCGGAGATCCGGGGCCACCGCCGGACCTACATCGGTTCGCTGCCGGGCAAGATCGTGCAGAACCTGGCCAAGGTGGGCGTGCGCAACCCGCTGTTCCTGCTCGACGAAATCGACAAGATGGCGATGGACTTCCGCGGCGATCCCGCATCCGCGCTGCTGGAGGTGCTGGATCCGGAGCAGAACCACACCTTCAGCGACCACTACCTCGAGGTCGACTTCGACCTGTCGGACACGCTGTTCGTCTGCACCGCCAACAGCATGAACATCCCCGGCCCGCTGCTGGATCGGATGGAGGTCATCCGCCTGTCCGGCTACACCGAGGACGAGAAGATCAACATTGCCCGCAACTACCTGATCGGAAAACAGATCAAGGCGAACGGCCTGTCCGACGAGGAGATCCAGATCGGCGACTCGGTGGTGCGTGACATCGTGCGCTACTACACCCGGGAGGCCGGTGTGCGTGCGCTGGAGCGGGAGATCGCGAAGATCTGCCGGAAGGTGGTGAAGCTGCGCCTGCTGGGCAAGGACAAGGCGAAGACCACACAGGTCACGCCGAAGACCCTGCAGCGCTACCTCGGGGTCCGGCGGTTCCGCTTCGGACTCGCGGAGGAGAACGACCAGATCGGACAGGTGACCGGCCTGGCGTGGACCGAGGTCGGCGGCGAGCTGCTGACGATCGAGTCCTCGGTGGTGCCCGGCAAGGGCAAGACCCTGCAGACCGGCAAGCTCGGCGATGTGATGCAGGAGTCGATCCACGCCGCCCTCACCGTGGTGCGCAGCCGCGCGGACGCGCTCGGATTGCCGGAGAACTTCCACGAGAAGTCCGACCTGCACATCCACGTGCCCGAGGGTGCCACGCCGAAGGATGGCCCCAGCGCCGGTATCGGCATGTGCACGGCGATCGTCTCGGCGCTTACCGGCATCCCGGTTCGCGCCGACGTGGCGATGACCGGCGAGATCACGCTGCGGGGCCAGGTCCTGCCGATCGGGGGGCTGAAGGAGAAGCTCCTGGCGGCGCACCGGGGTGGCATCCGGGTCGTGCTCATTCCCGAGGAGAACGAGAAGGACCTGGTCGATATTCCCAAGAATATCAAGGCGAAGCTGGATATCCGTCCGGTGCGGTGGATCGACGACGTGCTGTCAGTGGCCCTGACGCACATGCCCGAGGCGGTGAACAGCGAACCCTCGCCGAAGGTGCCCGAGGTGACCAAACGCGGCGGCGAGCCCCGGCGCAGGAACGTGCGGCACCACTGAAAGACGTGGCAAAGCGTGTAAAATCCGGCCGCAGACGTCTATGATTCGTCTGCGGCCGGTTTTTTGCGCCCAGGGGTATCCGTGGCGCGCCTGCCACAACCGAGCACGCAATACAAGAACAGGGTAGCAACGACACACTGCTCCCGGACGGCATCAGGTGGGTTCTGCCGTCCCAGTCCTGAAGGGCCGTCGTCTGCTTCCGAACACAACACGCATACAAAGGAATCCTGCGCATGAACAAATCCGAACTGATCGAAGCCATTGCCGAAGAAGCCGATGTACCGAAGGCCCAGGCGGGCCGGGTACTGGATGCCCTGACCAGCGTCGTGGGGGGTGCCCTCGCGGAGGGCGAGCAGGTGTCCATGGTGGGTTTCGGCACCTTCATGGTGCGTGAGCGCCCGGCGCGGAGCGGTCGCAACCCGCGTACCGGCGAGAGCATCCAGATCGCCGCGTCCAAGACGCCCTCGTTCAAGGCTGGCAAAGCCCTGAAGGATCGCGTAAACTAACGGGCTTTCCAGGGTTGTTCAGCCGACGGTTGTTGAACCCGGGGCTGATTGACCCGGGGCTGCTCAACTCAGGGGTGCTTAGCTCAGCTGGTAGAGCGTCGCCCTTACAAGGCGAATGTCGGCGGTTCGATCCCGTCAGCACCCACCAGAAAGGCTCAAAACAGCAAGGGCCGGAAGAGATCCGGAGCGGTAGTTCAGTTGGTTAGAATACCGGCCTGTCACGCCGGGGGTCGCGGGTTCGAGTCCCGTCCGCTCCGCCAACATCGAGAAAGGGCGCCTTCTGGCGCCCTTTTGCCGTTGGGGGCCGCGGCACCCCCGATGATGAAAAGCCGCAAACAGTAGGTCGGGTTAGCCCAAAGGGCGTAACCCGACGGGCCTCGCACCCCACCCATGGGCGCAAAATAGCGTCGTCCCCGGGACGTCGTCGGGTTACGCTGCGCTAACCCGACCTACTGGGCCGTGACTTGTACGCTAAAACCCCGCGTCGGCAAGGTGCCCCCGTCCTTCACGTTTCATTCAGATACCCTCGACTATCATCAAGGAAACGGGGATCGCCCCGTCCCTCCAGATTGACGCATTCGATGAGGTGAAAGCATGAAACTGATGAAGACGATGGTCGCGGTGGCCCTGGCGTTGAGCCTCGGGGCCTGCGCAACCCAGCCGACGCAGCAACAGACCGGCTCCGTGGTGGGCGGTGTGCTCGGTGGCCTGCTGGGTACCCAGGTCGGCGGCGGGCGCGGCCAGACTGCGGCGATCATCGCCGGGACGCTGGCCGGTGCGGCGATCGGCGGTTCGATCGGGCGCAATATGGACGAGACGGACCAGCGCCGGGTCCACAGCACACTGGAGACGACGCCCGACAACCGCACAGTGGCCTGGAGCAATCCAAACACCGGCAACCAGTTCGAGACCACCCCGACGCGGACCTTCCAGTCGGCTGGACAGGACTGCCGGGAGTACCGGGTCCTCGGTGAGATCGACGGCCGGACCGAGACCATCGTCGGCACCGCCTGCCGCGACGCCCAGGGCCGCTGGATCAACCAGTAACCGCCAATGTCGGTGCGGGTGGGGCCCCGGGGGTGTTCAGACCAGGATGCCGCTTTCAGCGATGCCGTCGAAGACGAACTGAACGGCGAGGGCGCACAGCAGCACGCCGAGTATCCGCGTGAGCACCTGCGCGCCGGTGACACCCAGCAGGTGCTGGATGCGCACGGCCGCCAGCAGGCAGAGGAAAGTCAGCAGCAGCACCAGCAGCAGCATCGCCAGAACCGTGGCCTGATGCAGGGTATCGCCGCTGGTGCCAGCCATCAGCAGGATGGCCGCGCCCATCGCGCCCGGGCCGGCGATCAGCGGTGTCGCCAGTGGAAACACCGAGATGTCGGCACGGCCGGAGGCCTCGCGCGTCTCGCTCTCGGTCGCGGACACCCCTCCCGATTGCCGCGCGAAGACCATGTCGATGCCGATCAGCAGCAGCAGGATGCCGCCGGCGGTGCGCAGGGCCGGCAGCGAGATGCCGAGCCAGGATAGTAGGGTCTCGCCCAGCAGGGCGAAGCCGAGCAGGATGATGGTGGCCACCACGGTGGCCCGCAGGGCCATCTTCTGCCGGGCAGCGGGGGTGTGCTTCGGCGTCAACGCCGCGTAGACCACGGCCACATCGACCGGCCCGACGGTCACGAAGAAGGTCGTAAAGGCAACGATCGCAACATCAATCATCCGTCACCCTACCCCCACGGCAAGAATCCGGGTTCGGCACCGGCATCGCGGGCCTGCCTCGAAGTCTACTCCGATCGTATGCACCGAAGGCCGCGAGGCGGGCGCGCGGTTCGAACGCCGGTTGGCATCGTGGCGGGCGGCGGCGCAAAATGCGCGCTGTCCTGGTCCACGGGGTCCTGTCGAGGTCGATGAAGGAATTCCGCCTGCGCCTGCTGATCTCCTCGCAGGAAATGCTCACCTATTATACCGGTGACGCCCGCTACCTGGTGGCGACCGCAAGCGATGGGACGCGGGTGCAGATGCCCGCGCGCTTCCTGCGGCCTCACGTGACCAGCCAGGGCGTCGTCGGTGAATTCCTGCTCCGCTGCGACGACCGAAACCGTTTCGTCAGCCTGGAGCGGGTGCGCGGCTAGCGTGAAAATGCAGCCACGGAAAAACACGGAAAACACCGAAACGGAAACGAATCAAACTCTTTTCCGTGTGTTTCCGTGTTTTCCGTGGCGCGGCTTTTCATCGTCAGGTGTGGCACAGGGCCATGAACGTTAACGTGAAAGTCACAGCCCAGTAGGTCGGGTTAGCGCAGCGTAACCCGACGACGTCCCGGGGACGACGCTATTTTGCGCCCATGGGTGGGGTGCGAGGCCCGTCGGGTTACGCCCTTTGGGCTAACCCGACCTACAGGTTGCGGCTTTTCATCATCAGGGGTGCCGCACCCCCCAACGGCATGAACGTTAGCGGTGATGCCTGCGCTCACCCGCGCCCGGAAGCGCCGAAGATGCTCTCCTGCAGATGCCACTTCGATGCCAGGGTCTCGGTGGCGTTGAGGATCTCCTCGGCGCGGGCGGGGTGGTTCCAGGTGCCCCGGGCGAGCCAGGCCAGCGCGGTTTCCCGGTCCGGTGCCAGCGATAGCAGATGGATGAGTTCACCGGCGTCGCCGCCGATGATCTCGCCTCCGAGCAGGGCGCCGCTGTCCATGTCCCCGATCAGGCGCACGAAACCCTCCGGTTCGTCCTGTCCGAGTGCGCGTGGCGAGGTCTCGAAGGCGGCGAAACCCACCGCGGGTTCCAGTTCCTCATCCTCTGCCGTGTCCTCGTCCAGGCCCAGGCGCGCCATCTCCACCGCGCTGTAGACCACCATGGGAACGAAGCGGCCATCCTGCCGTCGCTGGTTGCCACCGAGAATGTTCTCGACCGCAATCGTGGCATCCGACAGTGCGTGGTTGGCGGTCATCCAGTCGCCGGCGACATCGCCGATGGCGTAGACGTTCGGCGCCGCCGTCTGCAGGGTTTCACCGCGCTGGATGAAGCCCTTGGGGTCCGTTGCCACCCCGATGCGGTCGAGTCCCAGGTCCGCGGTGAAGGGCCTGCGGCCGGTACCCAGAAGCACCCAGTCCGCTTCGAAGCGGTCGCTGTCCGTGGTAATGGCGATCCGCTCGTTCTCGTGCATCACCGATTCGTAGCGCTGCACCCGGCGTGCCTCGATCCCCTGCACTGCCAGCTGCTCCCGTAGCGTCGACAGGGCCTGCGGGCTGAACCGGAGACGAGACAGTGGCGGTGAACGCGTCAGCCAGGTGACCTCCCGGCCCAGCATCTGCAGTATGAAGGCGAACTCGGTCGCGATCACGCCGCTGCCGATGACCGCTACACGTCGCCCCGGAGGCGGGGGCCGATCGAACAGCATGTCGGTGCTGAGCACGCGTCCTTCCTGCAGAGCAAAGGGCTCGGGAACGATGGGAGCGGCGCCGGTAGCGATGATGCTGTGCCGGGCCTCGACGGTCTCGCGCCCGTTCGCGCCCTCGATCTCGACGACCTCTGGGCCGAGAAAGCGGGCATGTCCTTCCCTGGACTCGACTTTCAGATGCTTGAGGTAGCTGCGGTAGCTGTCCCGCACCGTGCCGACCACCCGGTGCTGGTGCTCCCAGGCCCGGCCGAGGTCACCGGACAGCGTCCCGTCGATGCCGCGGTCGGCGAAGTGCCGCTGGGCCGCGAGCAGGCGCGCACTGTGGTACCAGTCCTTCTTGGGCACGCAGCCACGATTCAGGCAGCAGCCACCCCACTGATCCCGTTCGATGATGACCACACGCAGGCCGCGCAGGGCTCCGAACACGGCGGCCCGGTAGCCGCCGGGGCCGCTGCCGATCACCGCGAGGTCGAAGGGCGCACTCACGGCCGGCCCCCTTCCAGGTCGATCACCGGGTGGTGCCACTCCAGTTTGGTGAGTTCAAGCGTGAAGACGTTGCCATCGGCCTCGTAGTCCAGGCGAACGGGCAGGTAGTCCAGCGCAGGCACGAACCAGCCGGCCAGTTCCACGCCGCTGCTGTCGTCCTTGCGCACCACCTGCAGTGCGTCCATCCGCCCGAGCACCGTGTCGATGCTGTGCGTGCCCTGCAGGGTCAGCGAGTATTCACGGAGCCGGTCACGCTCGAGCACCGTCACGGTGAGGGTCTTTCCGAGGTTGCCGTTCCGCAGTTGCTCCATCGTCAGGTAGAGCGAGGACAGGAAGTCCAGCGTACCCGGTGGCACCGCCAGGTCGAAGGACTTCCGGTTGATGTGCCCGTGCGCCCGACTCGTGGTCCAGTCGAAACGCGTTTCGACCTTGCGTTCCCGGCGCGGCGTCACCTGGACGCTCCGGGTCTGCACCAGATTCAGGTTCCCGTCGCCGGACTTGAAGACGGCCTCGCGAGTGAACTCGAAGCGACCGAGAATCCGCAGGAATCCGGATACGTGGGCGTCCATGGCCATGCGGATGTTGTCGCCCTCACGGCTCAGGGTGCTCTGGGCCACCACCGTGTTACCGAACGCCTGCGCCTCGTAGGTCGCGGTGTATGCAGGGATGGGCCCGGCCAGCGCCGGCTGTGCGGCCCCTGCCAGCAACAACAGCAGAATCAGTCTTGGCCAGCGCATCGTTTCGTGGTCTCCATGGTGTCATCGAGCAGCAGGGGCCGTTCGAGCGGGCTGCCATCGCACAAGACCTTGTCCCCCGCGGCCTGAATCCGCCCTGAACAGATCAGTCCGACCGCCGCGGGGTACAGTCGGTGCTCGGCCGCCCGCACGCGGGCCGCCAGGGTTTCGGGATCGTCGTGCGAATGCACCGGGACCCGGGCCTGCATCAGCACCGGCCCACCGTCCAGTTCCGTGGTCACGAAATGAACGCTGGCTCCATGGACCTCGGCCCCCGCCGCCAGTGCACGTGCGTGGGTGTCAAGCCCGCGGAAATCCGGCAGTAACGACGGATGGATATTGACCATCCGGCCCGCAAAACGTGCGACGAACGCGTCGGTCAGGATACGCATGAACCCGGCGAGCACGATCAGGTCGGGCGCGGATGCTTCAATGACCTCAGCCAGCGCCTGGTCGAAGCCCTCCCGGTCCGGGTACTCGCGATGGTCCACCACCGCGTAGGGAATCCTGGACTGCCGGGCGAAATCCAGGCCCCGTGCCTGCGGGCGATTGCTGATCACGCGGACCACCCGGCCATCGATCCGGCCGCTGCTGCAGGCCTCGATCAATGCATTCAGGTTGCTCCCGCGCCCGGAGATCAGCACGACCAGGCGCTTCTCCCCGGCGTCGGACCGGGCGGCATACCGCCTGGAAACCTGGCCCGCCGGAGCGTCGCCCCCGGCCTTCATGTCGACTCGTAGTGGATGGTGGGTGTCCCCGATCCATTGACGACCCTACCGATCGGCCAGGCCGCGAGTCCCGCATCGGCCAGCTCCGAGGCGGCCGCGTCCACGCTCGCCTCGGGCAGGACCACCACCATGCCGATGCCGCAGTTGAAGGTGCGCAGCATCTCCGCCTCCGAGATGCCGCCGGCGCTCTGCAGCCAGTCGAAGACGGGGGGCCGCGGCCAGGCGGCGAGGTCGATTCTTCCATCCAGACCCTGCGGCAACACGCGCGGCAGATTCTCGGTGAGGCCGCCTCCGGTGATGTGGGCGAGCGCATGCACCGGCTGTGCCTTCAGCAGCGCCAGCAGGGCGCGCACGTAGATCGTGGTCGGCGCGAGCAGGGCGTCCCCGAGCGCCACGCCGCCGCTGCCGTCGAGCGGTTGCCGGAGATCCGCCGCGCTCAGTTCCAGGACCCGGCGGATCAGCGAATAACCGTTCGAATGCGGGCCGCTGGAGGCGAGGCCCAACAGCACGTCGCCGGCCTTCACCGCGGTCCCGTCGAGGATCTCGTCGCGTTCCACGATCCCGACCGCAAACCCCGCGAGATCGTAGTCGCCGTCCTGGTACATGCCCGGCATCTCCGCGGTCTCGCCCCCAACCAGCGCGCAGCCCGCCTGTTCGCAGCCCTCGGCGATGCCCTTGACCACGTCCGCGGCCACGTCGACGTCGAGACGTCCGGTCGCGTAGTAGTCGAGAAAGAACAGTGGCTCGGCACCCTGAACGATGATGTCGTTCACGCACATCGCGACCAGGTCGATCCCGATGCTGTCGTGCCGCCCGAGTTCCTGGGCGACGCGCAGCTTGGTGCCGACACCGTCGGTGCCGGAGACCAGCACGGGCCTGCGGAAGCGCTCGACAGGGAGTTCGAACAGCGCTCCGAAGCCGCCCAGCCCGGCGAGCACGCCGGGTCGACGTGTACGCGCCGCGTACGGCTTGATGCGTTCCACGAGCTCGCTGCCTGCCGTGATGTCGACGCCAGCGTCGCGATAGGTCAAACCGGGGCTTGATTCAGGCATGGAGGCTCTCTCGGACGGGGGAGTGAATGGTAACGACGGCAGGTAACGCATGCAAAAGGGACTCCGGAAAACGCCGCCGCCTGTGCTATGTTGCGCGCTGTTCACCCTTGCGGGTCGTGCTCTGGAGAGGTGCGTGGCGTTTCCTGACAAGACAGCCCCGGGTTTCGGTCCCTGGCGGCGCTTCCTGGCCGTCGCGGGCATGTTGTGTCTGCTGGCTTCGGCGGCCCCCGCCAGCGCCACGCTGATCGAGTGGATGGTCGAGGCCGAAAGCGAGGAGGCGGCACTGGCTTCCGGACTCGAGGACGTGCTGGTGCGGCTGGCGGGCTTCCGCTCCCCTGCCATTGATGCGCTCGTCCCCACATTGCTCGAGGCTGACGAGCAGCCCTGGCTGCGGTCACGCGAGCGGCGTGGAGGAGGGCGCTTCCTCCTGGTCTTCGACCGGGCGCGACTGCGGGCCGTGCTGCAGGAGGCCGAAGTCCCGGTGTGGGTGGGCTCGCGTCCGGCGCTCCTGGTCTGGGTGGTCCTCGAGCGCGACGACCGCAGGCTGCTGCTGGGCTCGGGAATGGACGAGGAATCGGTACTGGCAGTGTTGCGGGACTGGTCCGTCCGCCGCGATCTGCCGTTGCTCTTCCCCCTCGGGGACCTGGAGGACCGCCGACAGGTCCATACGGCCGATGTGGTCGGCGGCGCAGTCGAGGCGCTGGCCGAGCCCAGCCGCCGCTACGATGCCGATGGTCTGCTGCTGGTCCACGTGTCTCCGCGTGGCGACCGCCAGCGTGCGCGCGTCTGGGTCGACTATCGGAACCATCGACTGCAGGCCGAGCGATCCGAGGCCACGGCCGCTGCGGCGGTAAGTGAGGCGGTCGCGGAGGTCATGGACGCCCTCGGCGCGCGTACGGCGCGCGTTCTCGTGGGGCAGGAGTCGGCGCTGGTCGGTTTTTCCGGTGTCGGCGGCATGTCGGACCTGCAGTCGCTGCGCGCTCGCCTGGTCGCTTTGGAGGCCGTTCAGGACACGCAATTGAGCCGGTTGCTGCCGGGGGCTGCCGTCCTCGAGCTGCGTACGGGGCTGGATGCCACGGCGCTGGCTCAGGTGCTGGCGGCCGAGGGTTTTCGGGCCGCCGATGCGCCACGGGCTGCCGGCCCGGGCGTCAACCTGTGGTTCCACGCCCATCGCTGACCCGCCATGAACCTTCGCCAACTACCGAACCTGATCACGCTGTCGCGTGTGTTCCTGACGATTCCGGTCGTCTGGTTTCTCTACCGGGGCGACTATTGGCCCGCGCTGGTCCTGCTGGCCATTGCCGGCCTGACCGATGCGCTGGACGGGTATCTGGTTCGGCGCTACGGCTGGGCCACGGAACTGGGTTCCTGGCTGGATCCGGCTGCGGACAAGATCCTGATGCTGGGCATCTACCTGGCGGTGGCCCTCAGTGGCCTGCTGCCCATCTGGTTGCTGGTGCTGGTGGTTGGACGCGATGTGTGGCTCTCGCTGGGCTCCCTGGCCTACCGGCGCTGGGTCGGTCCCTTGCAGGTCGAGCCACTGATGATCAGCAAGATCAACACCTTCTTCCAGATTCTTCTGGTACTGGGCGCGATCCTCAAGGTGGGTATCCTCGATCTGGATCCGGTCTGGGTGCAGCTGCTGATCGTGATCGTGACCTTTACGACGGTGACAAGCGGGGTGGCCTACACCGTGGTCTGGGGCCGTCGTGCCTGGCGACACTTCCACGACACATCGTCTTTTCCCAAGGCGTCCCCGCGGGCATGATGCCGGATTGCCTGCGGCATCGTGGCCGCCACCGGGCCGGACCATCGAGCCGCGATCTTTGCGTGCTTCGCCGCCCGGTCGGGCGTTTGGGGCAATCCGGCGATGCCCGTTAGACAGCTGCCCCTGGACCTGCGGCTGCGCGACCATTCGCGCTTCGACACCTTCCACGCTGACGGCAACGGTCTGGCCGCGGCCACCCTGAAGGCGATGGCGGCCGGTGCCGGGGAGCGGCAGGTCTTCCTCCACGGCGGGGCGGGATCGGGCAAGACCCACCTGCTCCAGGCGGCCTGCCACGAGGCCTTCGCGCAGCGACGGTCCTGCGCCTATCTGCCGCTGCAGGAACTGCAGGCCCTGGATCCCGGCGCGGTGCTGGATGGGATGGAAGGGCTGGAACTGCTGGTCCTCGATGACCTTCAGGCCGTTGCGGGACAGCCGGACTGGGAACGGGCGCTGTTCGGGCTGATCAACCAGGTGCGGGAGCGAAGGGGGCAGTTGCTGCTCGCGGCGCGCGCGGCTCCGGAGGCGATCGGCTGCCGCCTTCCGGACCTCACATCCCGCCTCGGGTGGGGCCCGGTGTTCCGGCTGGATCAGCCAGGGGATCTGGAACTCAAGGCAATCCTGCAGAAGCGCGCCGCGTTGCGCGGGCTGGAATTGAGCGGGGCCGTGGCCGACTATCTGCTGCGTCACGAGTGTCGCGAACTGGAGGTTCTGCTGAGACTTCTGGATCGGCTGGATCTGGCGGCACTGGCGGAGCAGCGCCGCCTCACCATCCCCTTCATCCGGGAGCAACTGCGGCGACCGCCCGGTAGGGAATGAGTCAGGCTTCCGGTGCCCGGCGGCGCTCCCATCCAAAGGCGCGGACATACAGCAGGCAGCCGCTGAAAAGCACCAGTGCGAGGACCAGCATCAACAGGCCGTAGAGGCGGTCTTCCGCGACGGCAGCGAGGGTGATGCCGATCACGACGTAGAGCAGCGCCAACAGGCTGGTCCAGGCGTGGGTCCGCTGCCGTCCGTGCAGCAGGCCGCGCAGCGGAGCCAGCAGCGGCAGGAGCAGCACCAGCAGGACCAGTGAGCGCGGCAGATGCTGGGGTGGGTCGATCAGGCTCGTCCATGCCAGGATCAGGAAGAACAGACCGAAATAGCCGCCCAAGGTCAGCCAGCGCCCTGCACGCAACGGGTTCAAGGCGCGGTATCCCCCCGCAACTGTCCGGCCAAACGGCCGATGCGCTCGCCCAGGGCCTCGGCGATGCGACGCTCCTCGCGCGTGATCTCGCGGCTGCCGTCAGGGCCGGCGACGTGCGAGGGACCGTAGGGGCTGCCGCCGCTGGCGGTGCTGGTCAGCTCGGGCACGGTATACGGGACCCCGACCCAGACCATGCCCTGGTGGATCAGCGGCAGGGCCATGCTCAGCAGGGTGGTTTCCTGGCCACCGTGCATGGTCGCGGTGCTGGTGAAGACGCCGAAGGGCCTGTCCACCAGCGCGCCACTGGCCCAAAGGCCGCTGGTTCCGTCGAGAAAGTACTTGAGCGGCGCCGCCATGTTGCCGAAACGCGTTGGGGAACCCAGCGCCAGGCCATCGGTTTCCTCCAGGTCCCGTACCGTGGCGTAGGGCGGGCCCTGTTCCGGGACTGCCGGTGCCTCGGCCTCCAGGTTGGTGGTGACCGGTGCCACCGTGCGTACGCGCGCCACGGCGCCCGATTTCTCGACCCCGGTGGCGATGTGCCTTGCCAACTGGGCCGTGGCCCCATAGCGGCTGTAGTACAGCACGAGTATCTCGGTCATCAGAGGATCTCCAGTACGCGCTCGGGTGGGCGTCCCACGCGGGCCTTTCCTGCGTGGAGCACGATCGGACGTTCGATCAATTTCGGGTGTTCGACCATGGCCTGGAGCAACTGTTCGTCCGAAACGCCGGGATCATCGAGTCCGAGTTCGCGGTATTCGGCTTCGCCGGTGCGCAGGAGGTCCCGCGGCAGGATGCCGAGCCGGTCGAGCACGGTCTGCAGCGTCGCCGCGTCGGGCGGGGTCTTCAGGTACTCGACGACCTCGGGCTCGAGCCCGCGCTCTCGCAGCAGGGCCAGCGCGGCACGCGATTTGCTGCAGCGGGGGTTGTGGTAAATACGCAGGGAATCGGTCATCGTCGCCTCCGGAGGTGAACATGAACAGCAATGCCAATGGTAGCGAGGCACTGCGTTGCCGGGTAACCGGACGCGTGCAGGGTGTCTTTTTCCGGGCCTCGACCGAGCGCAAGGCGCGCTCGCTGGGCATCGTCGGGCATGCCCGCAATCTGCCCGACGGTAGCGTCGAGGTGCTGGCCGTCGGCACGGCCGGTGCGCTGTCCGAATTGCGCGCCTGGCTCGGGGCCGGCCCTCCCCAGGCCCGGGTCACGGCCGTGGACTGCGCGCCGGAACCGCTTCCCGACCCGTTGCCGCGCGAGTTCTCTACACGTTAACTTTCATGGCCCTGCGCCACCCCTGGCGATGAAAAGCCGCAAACGGTAGGTCGGGTTAGCCCAGAGGGCGTAACCCGACGGGTCTCGTACCCGACCATGGGCGCAAAGCAGCCTCGTCCCCGGCACGTCGGGTTACGCTACGCTAACCCGACCTACGGAACTTTCAGGTTAACGGTGGAGCGTTCGCGCAGGAA
>NZ_REBW01000101.1 GCF_007692535.1 Thioalkalivibrio sp.
GGGTCATCCCCCTGACGCGGCGCCCCCGCACGTTATAATTCCAGACAGACCGGAGCATACTCATCCGTTTTTTCTTGTTGGAAGAATACTGGGCCAGAGGATCCTTGAATAAATGGACGGGAATTAGCCGGACACCGGGAACCTGTTCCAGCTTGGTAAAATAGGTGCGCCTTCTCGAGGTGTCGACGATCGCTTCGGCGCCCGCAGCCTCTAAAACAGACTCAAAATAAAGGCGCAAGGCTTTGGGGTCGAGATTCTCCTGGTTATCATACCCAAAGTCCAGAGAGGAAAAAGAAAGACCACGGGTTTCAAGTGACTGCTCCACTTGGCTCCAATAACGACATTCCGCGGGGTTTCGCGCGCCGCAGGCACAGCTTTTCCGACCGCTAACGAACAATGGAATATTCTTCGTTCCACCAGTGGAGACCACTTTGGAATGGGCATTTAGAAGGCGTCCGAGCAGCGTGGTTCCGCTGTGACCCAAACCGAGAAGGTATATGATTTTAATCTCCAAGCCGCCTCTCCAGGGATTTTCTCCGTTACGATGTTTTTGAAAATACCCTGCGATGCAGGTCAAAGCTATTATGGCTCCTCGTCATCCTGAGTGGAATCCGGTCAGTTGCTGAGCCATGCTCGGGAGGGGATTTCGGAGAGGAGCGACGGCATGCGCGATGAGGATCTGCTCAATGCCCTGGAGATCCTCGATGCGCGCGATGATCCGCGCTGCCCGGCTGACGCCGCCCGGCCGCCGGGGCGACAGACCCGGGCGAGCTCGGCAGCGGCGTCCTCCGGCCGCTGGACGAACATCACACCGAACGTCGAGATGACGGCGTCGAAGGCGCCATCATCAAATGGCAATGTCTCCGCGTCCTCTTCGAAGAACGGAACCTCGAGCCCCCGAGCCGATGCCAAGTTACGGGCGGCGGTCAGCAGGTCGGGAGCGAAGTCCGTGCCGGTGACATCGAGGCCGCGCTCGGCCAGACGTCGGGCGGCCCACCCAGTGCCCGTGGCCACGTCGAGGATGTGCATGCCGGGCGCCGGCTCCAGCCGGTTGACCGCGTGCTCAATGGCATCGAGGATGCCGCGGCTCACCTCGTCGTAGGCCGCGCCGCCGCTCGACCAGACGGCCGCGGGGCCGGCGTTGTGCGGGCGGATTCGTCGAACGTTGGTGGATTTACGTGCGAGTGTCATGGAACCCTCCTCCTTGCGTTGTCGTCTTCTTCAACCCCGTGGACTTTCAGTTGGGTTTGGCTCCGGCGACAGCGGCCGGTGGGACTCGTCCGTGAGTCCCGGGCGATCGTGCCCTCAGGCATCCAGCGACCGATCTCGGAAACCCGGCTCAGTCGCGTTGCGCCAGCACCTTGGCCTGGTCGATGGTGTCGCGCTCGGCGTTCGGTGCAATTTCCAGCAGCCGCGCCGCCCAGCTCGTTGCCGCATCCGTATCACCGGCCGCCTCGGCCGCACGGACGGCGCCGAGCAGCGTGTTGTAACGGCCCGGCCACATCTGATCGGACTGCTCGAAGGCAGCGAGGGCCTCGCCGGGCCGGTCCAGTGCGAGCAGCACTTCGCCGAGGGCCTCGTAGGGTGGCAGCAGTGCGCCTGGGCTCACCGGATGCTTTTCGACCGAGGACTCCAGCTCGCCGGCCGTACGCATCAGTTCGATGGCGCGCTCGTGATCGCCCTCGGCATGCGCGATGAAGCCCGCCAGGATGTGCCGATCGGCTTCGATGTAGACCGAGAAGCGTGCGTCCGCGGCCGATTCGGCCCCTTCCGCCAAACTGGCCAGGCGTTGCTCGGCCTCGTGGGCCGCTTCCAGGTCACCGGTATGGACCGCGCCCAGACCGCGGGCATACCAGCTCAGGCCCTCGGCCCAATGGAAGCGGTCCCACGCGATGTAGTCGGGCACGCGTGGCTCGATGGTGGACGCGGCTTCCCAGTCGCGCTGTTCTACCGCCAGCCGTGCCGGAATCGCGGCCAGGTGAAAAGCGCCGGGGAACGTGCCCTGGTGGCGACCCTCGTCCAGCGCAGTCTGGTAAATGCTTTCGGCGGCCGAGTCCTCGCCGCGTTGCAGGTGGCCGTAAACGAGGTAGTCGACGGCATGGATGTAGTGGAACGAGATCGCGCCGTTGACATCGTGCTCTCGCGCGACCTCGGCCGAACGTGCGTTCCAGTCGATGACCTGCGGCCAGTCGCCGAGGCGCACGTAGATGTGCGACGGCATGTGCAGCGCGTGCGGCACGTTGGGCGCGATTTTGCCGTAGGACTCGACCATCTCGAGCGCGTTCTCGGCGCGGCCATCGGCGTCGGTAGCATGAATGGCGTAGTGGATGGCGCCGGGGTGAGTCGACTCTTCCTGCCACACGCGCTTGAGGATCGCCTCGGCTTCGTCATGCAGCGCATCACGGTCATCGGCCCGCGTGGCCTCGGTCAGCAGCGACAACGCGTAGAGCGCGGCGATGTCGTGATCGTCCGGGTAGGCCTGGTACGCGGTCGCCATGCCGTCGGTCCAGCCCGACAGACGATCCCATTGCCGGTCGGTTTCCGGCTCGAAAAAGGCGGCGGTCGCCTCAATCAGCGTCTGTTCGCGTTCATCCGCGACCGTGGCGCGGGCTTGCTCGATCGCGTCGCGGCCACGGGCGATGTCGGCATCGCTGGGCGTCGTGGCCCACAGCGGCTGGAACAGCGTGGTCGCTACGCCCCAGTGGGCCATGGCGCAATCGGGGTGGGCCTCGGCAATGGCGGCAAACTCGCCGCGTGCCTGCACATACATCATGTGGTGCATCAACCCCAAGGCACGATCAAATGCCTGTTGCGCCGCGTCGACACAGTCAGCCCCGAACGCGACCGTGCCGATCTGCTGTTCGGCACCGACGGGTGCCTCGGCGTATCTCTGGTCGTGCTGGGCAGCAACTCCAGGGGCGAGCATCACTGCTAGAAGGATCACTGAGATTCTCGTCATGATCGACCTCCTCTCCGTGTTGGTGGACTCGTGGCGACAGACGCGCCAGTGGTACGGCGGCCGGCCCAACCGGGACGCGGTTTCCCGACATCGGGGATCCGGGCTGGCACCGCTTGTTTCGAGCCTAGGCAGTGGAGCGGACGAATTCTTGCAGAACCTTGCGGCCAGGCGGCAGATCTTGCGGTTTGTTGCCGGCA
>NZ_REBW01000177.1 GCF_007692535.1 Thioalkalivibrio sp.
CGCTAACCCGACCTACTGAACGTGGCCGTGACTTTCACGTTAACTCTCATGCCCTCGGACGCGCGGCCGCTCAGTCGCCGCCCAGCTGTCCTAGGAGGCGTTCGAGCTGCAAATCCCCGGGCCTGAGCCGATGCAGCTGCCGCGCATGTGTCCGCGCCACATCAAGCTTGCCCAACTCCAGGTTCATGCTCAGCAGCGCACGCAGTACGTCCTGATCCGATTCCCGGATCTCGTGCGCCCGCTCGAGCAGCGCGATCGCCTCGTCTCGGGCACCCTCGCCGTCGAGTGCAATGGCATGGACGTAGTGGAACCGGGTGTCCTGTGGAGCCAGTTCCACAGCCCTGGCCAGCGAGGCCAGTGCGGCCGCCCGGTCGCCCGATCGGATCTGATGCAGCCCCATCGCATGATGCAAAGCGGCACTGTCCGGCAGGACATCGAGGCCGCGCACCAGCACCTCGTGCGCGGCAATCTCGTCCCCCTGCCGGGACAGGAGGTCCGCAAGGTTTCCGTACGCGGGTTCGAAGGAGGGATCCAGCGCGAGGGCTGTGCGGTACTGCTCCTGGGCGAGTTCTGGATCGCCCGCCCCCGCGTACAGGTTTCCGAGATTCAGCCATGCAGAGGGCCGGTCCAGGCTCGCGCGCTGTGCATCGACATACTCGCCCATCGCTGCGATCAGCTGATGGACTTCCGTCGCGTTCAGGGCTCGCGGATCCGCGCTGGCCGCCGCCCGTGCCGCCTCGATCCGCACCGCGAGCACCGGATCGGTCCACCGCTCCTTCAACACCGCCACCTGCTCCGCCAGCGGTGCCGTACCCAGGGGGGCCAGTGCGGCGAGACGCACTGAAGGATCCGGATCGTCCAGGGAGGCCGCGGCGAGCCGCAGGGTTTCCGGCCCGGGGTAGCCGCGCAGGAGCTCCAGCGCCGTTGCCCGGACAATCGCGGGCTGCTCCAGGTCGCCTGCGATCCTGCGCAGCGGATCGCCGGCCTCGATCCTGCCAACGCGTCCCGCAGCAAAGGCACGCGCGAAGTCCTGCAGGCCGAGCGCATCCCGTCCGAGCCAGTGGCGCACGGCGGCAGCACTCCATGTATCCGGTCGATCGCCGTGACACGATGCACAGGCATTGGTCACGCCGAGTTCCGCCGCGAGATCGGGCCGCGGCACACGGAAGCTGTGGTCACGGCGGGGATCGACCACCATGTAGGTGCGCGCCGGCATGTGGCAGTCAAGACAGCCCGGTGCACCCGGACCGGGGTCGTGGTGCGAGTGGCTCGCATCCTGATAATGACCGGGCAGGTGGCACTGGGCGCAGACCGCATCACCTTCGGCGCGCAGTTGCAGGCTGTGGGGTTCGTGACAGTCGGTGCACACGACCCCCGCGGCGTACATGCGGCTCTGCCGGAAGGAGCCGTATTCGAATACTTCGTCAAGGATCTGGCCATCGGGGAAATACAGCGATTCGGTCAGCAGCGCGGGCAGATAGGAATCCAGCAGCGGCGCACCGTGCCGGTACTCTGCGGCGATCGGCGCGCGGCGCGCATGGCAGCGGGCGCACGCCTCGACCTGCATCGCTCCGTTGTCACCCCCGACGATCGACATCGTGGTCGCACCCTCGCGCAGGATGCGCTCACGCCCGGGCTGCGCGAACGACAGCGGAAAACCGTGCCCCTCCGCCAGGCGTTCCTCTCGAGCCCGTGACACATGGTTGGAACCCGGACCGTGACAGGCCTCGCAGGCCACGTTCACGTCGGTCCAGGTCGAGGCAAAGGTGCCGGACTCCGGGTCGTAGTTCTTTTCGTACCCGGTCGAGTGGCAGTCCGCGCACATGTAGTTCCAGTTCTGCGCGGGCATGGTCCAGTGCAGTTCATCGCCCGCCGGGATGATCTCGTCGCCGTAGACGTGAAACCAGCGCTGGCCACCCTCCTCCGGCGTGCGCGTATCCCAGGCAACACCCAGCGCCTGGAGTCGGCCGTCGGGAAACTCGATCAGGTACTGCTGGAGCGGATCCCATCCAAAGGTCCACTTCAGTTCGTACTCCGCCAGCTCGCCATCGGGGCCATCGGTGACGGCGAAGAAGCGTCCGTCGCGGCGGAAGAACCGGGACTCGACACCGCCGTGCTCGAAGACCGTGTCGTCGAAGTCACCGAGCACGGTCGTGTCGTCGGCCCTCGCCATCGCGAGGTCGTGGTGGGAGCCAGTCCAGGCGGCGGTCTCTGCGGCGTGGCATTCGGCGCAGACGACCATGCCCACGTAGGACGGCTCCGCCGGCTCGTCCATGACCCAGCCGGTGGGTGACAGCTGGCTGGTCTCCGGGGCGTCGCCCTGACCGCAACCGGCCAGGATCAAAGCCGAAAGCGCAAGCGCATGCAGCGACAGTGAAAAATGCAAAGCGCGTGACATGAGGGTGACGCCGACCGGCTCGGTTATTCGGAAGACTCGAAACCGTAGACTCTTCCCCAATCGTCCTTCATGTCAACCACGACCCAGCCACGCTCCACGGCCTCGTCCAGCGCCTGGTCCAGCCGGCCGATATGGGAATCGCGGTCATAGGCCCACTCGCGCTCAGCATCCGTGTGCCGGATGATCACACCGAGGCGGCGGCCCTCCCCGGCCGTCGTCCACTGCAGCATCTGCAGGTCGCCATCGGAGTTGCCGAAGGCGGCGATGGGGCGCCGGCCAATGTGCTGGTGGATGCCGACGGGCTTGCCTTCCTTGTCGTCGATGAAGTTGATTTCCGGCAACCGCACCAGCACGGGCTCGCCGTCGCGCAGTTCGAAGCGCGTCTTGATGCTGCTGCCGATCACCTGCTCCGGTGGTATGCCATAGACCCGCTGCACCCAGGGACGCATGAACTCAATCCCGCCGCCCGAGACGATGTAGGTCTTGAACCCATTGGCGCGCAGGTACTCGAGCAGTTCCAGCATCGGCTGGTAGACCATCTCGGTATAGAGCCGGTTGCTCGTGGGATGTCGGGCCGTGCCGATCCAGTCCTCGACGATCGAGCTGAACTCGTCCGTGGTCATCCCGGCATGCGTGGCCATCACGAGTTCCAGCAGCCCTTTCTCCCCCGATTCGGCAAGCGCACGCAGGTCACCTTCCAGCACCGCCTGGAACGGCTGCCGATCTCGCCACTCGGGGTGCTCGGGAGCCAGCGCCTTGACCCGATCGATCGCGAACAGAAGCTGGAAATAGGCCGGCTGTTCCGACCACAGCGTGCCGTCGTTGTCGAACACGGCGATACGCGCATCGGCCGGAACAAAATCCGGCGAACCCGGGTCGGTCACGGCCCCGACGAACGAGACGATCTGGTTACGGCTCTCCGATTCGTTCCAGGACGGCAGGGGTTCGGCCCTGGCCGCAGCCAAGGCCAGGAACAGCAACATCCCGGTGGAAAGTCGAAGAACGGCCGTTGCGGTCGTAAAGCCCATTGGAATGCCTCCGCAAAGTAACGAGGGGCGCCGGGGATACCCCGCCGCCCCTTCGGTGCACGTCATGCGCACCTGCTCGATATCGTGGTCAGAGACCGCCCTTGGTCATGCTCTTGATCTGGCGTTCGAGCGTTTCCAGGCTCCAGTCGCCGGGAAGCTGGCTCGGCGGATAGTCCTGGAGCGTCATCAGGAACCGGCTGGCAACGACCTGCATGGGACCCAGCGCGAAGGCGCGGTCGATATACCAGTCCTCGTAGGTGTTGGAGCCCGTCTTGGCCTTTTCAAACGGGTCGCGGCGAAGGTTGTACAGGTCGGGCGCACGCAGCTGGACGAAGGGTTCCTTCCAGATCTGCAGGCGATCGGCACGGTTCTCGGCATAGACGGCTTTCCAGTCGCCGACCCGGATCGCGACGATGTGGCCGGCATCATCGGTGTAGATGAACTGTTTGCGTGGCGACTCGTCGGTTTTGCCGGCCAGGTAGTCGAGGAGGTTTACGCCGTCGATGTAGTTTCTGTACGTGCGTCCGTTGAGTTCCACACCTTCGCGAAGCTGCTCGACGATGTTGTCGTTGCCTGCCACCGCGGCGAAGGTGGGGAGCCAGTCTTCGTGCGACACGATCCCGTTGAGGGTCTTGTTGGCAGGCCACTGGCCCGGCCAGCGGACGAAGGTCGGCACGCGGAATGCGCCTTCCCAGTTGGAGTTCTTTTCGCCGTGGAACGGGGTAGTGCCCGCATCGGGCCAGGTGTTGAAGTGGACACCGTTATCGGTGGAATACATCACGATGGTGTTGTCGGCGATGCCGAGTTCGTCGATCAGCGCGAGCAGTTCGCCGACATGCATGTCGTGCTCGACCATGCCGTCGTGGTATTCGTCGCCGCTTGGGCCGCTGATGCCGATGTGTTCTTCCTTGATGTGGGTGCGGAAGTGCATGCGGGTGGCATTCCACCAGGCGAAGAACGGCTCGCCGGCCTCGTGCTGGCGCTGGATGAAGTCCTTCGCGGCGGCGAGCGTCTCCTCGTCGATGGTTTCCATGCGCTTGCGGGTCAGCGGGCCGGTGTCCTCGATGGTGCCATCCGCGTTGGCTTTGATCACGCCGCGGGGGCCGAAGGTCTCGAGAAAGGTCTTGCCGTTCGCGAGCACGAGATCGGCGGGATAGTCGCGGTTCTCCGGTTCCTCTTCGGCGTTCAGGTGGTAGAGGTTTCCGAAGAACTCGTCGAAACCATGCTGGGTCGGCAGGTGTTCGTCGCGGTCGCCCTGGTGGTTCTTGCCGAACTGGCCGGTGGCGTAGCCGAGGCTCTTGAGCACGGTGGCGATGGTGACGTCGGTTTCCTGCCACCCCTGCTCGGCGTGGGGCATGCCGACTTTCGTCATCCCGGTGCGGACGGGGACGCTGCCGTTGAGGAAGGCGGCGCGGCCTGCCGTGCAGGACTGCTGGCCGTAGTAGTCGGTGAAGCCGATGCCTTCGCGGGCGATGCGGTCGATGTTCGGGGTCTCATAGCCCATCATGCCGCGGTTGTTGTGGCTGATGTTCCAGATGCCGATGTCGTCGCCCCAGATCACCAGGATGTTCGGCTTGGCATCCTCGGCGAGCGCCGGCGCCGCCGTTGCCAGCAGCATGATGCCCACGCACATGCGCAGAACGGTGAATATCGAATTCATGAACTGGATTCCTCTCGGTCTTGACGCCTGCGATCAGGTGCGCGAGCTGTACGGCTTAACCTAGTGCTCGGGTAGGTGATTTGTCCAATGCATTTTGGGGAAGCTTCCTATAATCTGAGCGCATGAAGATTCAGTTGCGCCACGTCCAGCATGCGGTCGCGCTGGCCGACGAAGGCAGTTACACGGCCGCTGCCAGACGCCTCAACCTGAGTCAGCCCGCCCTGTCGCGCAGCATTCAGGTCCTTGAAGATCTGCTTGGCGCGGCGCTCTTCGACCGCACCTCCGGCGGCATCGTGCCGACCACGATCGGATCCATCGTGATCCAACGCGGCCGGGTGCTGCTCCAGGACGCCACGAGCGTGGAGCGCGAGGTCCGCCTCGCCCTCGGACTCGAGACGGGATCGCTGACCATCGGTGCCGGCCCCTACCCCGCGAATATCTCGGTGGGAACCGCCTGCGGCCTGCTGCTGCGGGACCACCCCCGGCTGAGGGTGGATGTCCGGGTTGCTGACTGGCAATCCCTGCTGCAGGACGTGCTCGACGGCGCGCTCGACGTCGCCGTTATCGAGATCAGCACCTCGGCAACCGACACCCGCCTCGACGTCGAAGCGCTCCCGCGGCACCAGGGGTATTTCATCTGCAACCCGCAGCACCCACTGGTGCGCAAAACCGCGCTGACGCTGGACCAGGTGCGTGCGTTCCCGATCGTCAGTTCAACCCTCCCGGAACGTATCGGCGCCATCGAAGCGATGATTCGCGTGGACACCTTTCGCCTCCTGCGGGACATCGTCATCCACAGCGATGCGATCGGCCTCGCAACGGCGAGCCAGGTTCAGGCCGATGAGAACGCAGGACTCATCACTCGCCTGCCGCTCGAACTGCCCTGGATGCATAGTCAGTACGGCTTTGTGCGACTCAGGAATCGCACCCCCTCGCCGGCCGCCCTCGCGTTCATGGACAAGCTTTGTGAAGTCGAGGCCGCCCTGTCCAGAAACGCGCCCGAACGCGCGCGCGATGGCTGAGACGGTCGCCATTCTGCTGCCGATCGTCGCGCTGATCGGCCTTGGCCACCTGTTGCGGCGGAGCGGAATCTTCGGCCCCGATCTCTGGAGCGGCATCGAGCGGCTGGTCTACTACCTGCTGTTCCCCGCCCTGCTGTTCGCAACGCTTGCCAGCCGTCCGATCGATCTGGGCGCGGGCGGCCTCATGATCCTGGTCGGCTTCGGCTTCATGCTCGGTGGCATGTTGCTGGGCCTGGCGGTCCGACCTCTGCTCTCACCCTCGCCACACGCCTTCGCATCCATTTTCCAGTGCGGGTTCCGGTTCAACACCTACATCGGCCTTGCGCTGCTCGGTGGGATCCATGGGGCCGACGGCATCGCGGCCTTCGCGCTGTTGGCCGGTTTCGTGATCCCGCTGGCGAACGTCGCCTCGGTCTGGGCCCTGGCCCGGCACACCCGGCACGCAATCCTGCCCCAGCTTGCGCGCAACCCCTTCATTCTTGCGACCTTCGGCGGCCTTGGCTGGTCGGCACTGGGACTCCCCCTACCCGATATCGCACTGTCGACGCTGCTTTTCCTGGGCGAACCGGCCCTGCCGCTGGGTCTGCTGGCGACCGGTGCGGCACTGACCTTCACCCTCGAAGGTCGCCAGCAGACCCTGGTCGCGTATTTCGTGGCGGTGAAGCTGCTGGCGGTACCGGCCCTGGCCCTCGGCCTGGCTCTGGCCATGGGGCTCACCGGCGCATACCTGGCGGCGGCCGTGCTGCTGGCGGCACTGCCGCCGGCCTCCTCCGCCTATATCCTGGCCACGCGGATGGGTGGCGATGGTCCGCTGGTTGCGGCGACCGTGGGAGCCGCCACGGTGATGGCGGCGGTCACCTTGCCGGTATGGCTATACGTGCTCGGGCTCTGAACGGGTTCTGCACCGGGCAATCCCCCGGCGAGGGCGATCAACGCGCCTGCAAGATCAGAACCGGCCCCTCATTGCGGATGTTCAGGCGGCTGAGGAGGCTCATGCCCAACAGGCTCACGGACGGGCGATCTCCGGGAAGAACGACAGCCTCGACCCGTTGCTCGCGCAGTCCCCCGATCTGCACCTCGTCGAGCATGATCCGCCGGCCCACGACCCGGCCCGAGGCGGTCTCGACGGGAACCTCCGCGCCAACCGACACCGGAAGACGCAGACGGCCCGCCTCGTCCTCGCTGAGGGTGATCATCGTGGCGCCCGTGTCGACGACGAAGGACACCGACTGCCCGTTGATCTGGCCCCTGACGAAGTAGCCGCCCTGGTGATCGGGCTGGATGCGCAGTTCGGGCTGGGCCCGGGTCTGATAGACGCCGCCGAAGCGCCCGCGCTCCAGCGTCAGTTCCTGACGCTGCCCCTGGTATTCCACCAGGGCCGACTGACTCGTCGCTCGAAGCAGGCGCAGGCCTTGAGGCCCGCTCTCGCCGTCGCGGAGCAGAAAGCGTTCGCCATCCATCGAAAACAGGGCCTTGCCATTGAACAGACCTTGAACCCGAACGTCGGCCCCAGCCGAACCGGATAGCAGCAGCAGAAACAGAAACCAGATCATTCCCCGGTTCCAGCAGATCAAAGCCTTCATCGACTCGCCCCCTGTGTGCGTTCGCCGCCCCATGAATCCACAAACGGGCGACCGGCGCAAGCGTCCATCGTTGGAACGAAGGCCGACGAGACGGACCGCCCGGTTGCGCCGGGATCCCGAACAGGAAGGGCAGCCCTCCGGACCCGCTACACCGGCCTGCCGCCCGCTGCCCCGGGACAGCGCCAACCCGTCGCGCCTTGCAGCGGCCAGCGAGACCCCGATCCGTTTCCCGGCCGGAAATGCGGGGAACGGGACGGCCGGGTACACCAGAGGGTAGAGTAAGGTTTGTGTCAGAAAGCCATCACGGGCCGAGGCTCCACGCCCCGGGAAACAAGGGACTCCGATGAACATCCTCTTCGATGAACGTCTCGACGGCGCGCTGCCCACGGTAGACGCGGAAGCGACGCTGCAGCGCCTGCGCGAGGCGCTTCCAGGCATGACCCTGCTGCACAGCGAGGAGGATCGCCGCCCGTTCGAATGCGACGGCTTGTCCGCGTACCGGGTCATGCCGATGCTGGTCGCGCTGCCGGAGACTCTCGAACAGGTGACCACCCTGCTGCGGACCTGCCACGCGTTGCAGGTGCCGGTGGTCACCCGCGGCGCGGGAACCGGGCTCTCTGGCGGCGCCCTGCCGCTGGAAAAGGGCGTGCTTCTGGTGATGTCGCGGTTCAACCGCATCCTGGAACTGGATCCCGACGCCCGCATCGCCCGGGTGCAGCCCGGCGTCCGCAACCTCGCCATCTCCGAGGCCGCCGCGCCGCACGGACTCTATTACGCGCCCGACCCCTCCTCCCAGATCGCCTGCTCCATCGGGGGCAACGTGGCCGAAAACGCCGGCGGCGTGCACTGCCTGAAGTACGGCCTGACGGTACACAACGTGCTCGCGCTGGAGGTGATCACCATGGAGGGCGAGCCGATGACCATCGGCTCGGAGGCGCTGGACGCCCCCGGCTTCGACCTGCTGGCGCTGTTCCACGGCTCCGAAGGCATGCTGGGCATCATCACCGAGGTCACGGTGAAACTCCTGCCCCGCCCCCAGAGCGCGAAGGTCATCATGGCGAGTTTCGATGACCTCGGAAAGGCCGGGCGGGCGGTCGGCGACATCATCGCCGCCGGCATCGTGCCGGGCGGCCTGGAGATGATGGACAACCTGGCGATACGGGCCGCCGAGGACTTCATCCACGCGGGATACCCGGTGGAGGCCGAGGCCATCCTGCTGTGCGAACTCGACGGGGTCGAAGCCGACGTGGCGGACGACTGCCAGCGTGTGCGCGAAGTGCTGGCCCAGGCCGGCGCGACCGGAATCATCCTGGCCCGCGACGACGCCGAGCGGGCGCGCTTCTGGGCCGGGCGCAAGAACGCCTTCCCTGCCGTCGGCCGCCTGTCGCCCGACTATTACTGCATGGACGGCACCATCCCCCGGCGCGAACTGCCGCGGGTACTGAAGGGCATCGCCGAACTGTCGGATGAATCCGGCCTGCGCGTCGCCAACGTCTTCCACGCCGGCGACGGCAACCTGCATCCGTTGATCCTGTTCGATGCGAACCGGTCCGGGGAACTGGCGCTGGCCGAGAGCGTCGGCGGACGCATCCTGGAACTTTGCGTGGAGGTCGGGGGCACCATCACCGGCGAGCATGGCGTGGGCCGCGAGAAGATCAACCAGATGTGCGCCCAGTTCGAGGACGCCGAAATCACGGTCTTCCACGCGGTGAAGGCGGCCTTCGACCCGGAGGGCCTCCTGAATCCCGGCAAGAACATCCCGACCCTGGCCCGCTGCGCCGAATACGGAGCCATGCACGTACACGACAATCAATTGCCCCATCCCGAACTGCCCCGATTTTGAGCGGAATCATGGATCCAGACGCTACATCCGGGCCGGACACCGGGGATCAGGACTCCGCCGCGCAACTCTGTGCGCGGGTCGCCGAGGCCAACAGCGCCGGGACGCCACTGCGCATTGCCGGCGGCGGCACCAAGGCCTTCTACGGACGTACCGTCGACGCGCCGGCGCTCGAGCTGACCGGCCACCGGGGCATCACCCACTACGACCCGGTGGAACTGGTGGTATCGGTGCGCGCAGGCACCCCGTTGACCGAACTGGAACGGACGCTGGCGGCGTCGGGTCAGCAGCTGCCGTTCGAGCCACCCCACTTCGGATCTGCCGCGACCGTCGGTGGAATGGTGTCGACGGGGCTCTCGGGCCCGCGCCGCCCCTGGAGCGGCGCGGTGCGCGACTTCGTGCTGGGCACACGGCTGATCAGCCATGACGGCCAGCACCTGCGCTTCGGCGGCGAGGTGATGAAGAACGTCGCGGGCTACGATCTCTCGCGCCTCGTCACCGGCGCGCAGGGCACCCTCGGTGTGATCACCGAGGTCTCGCTGAAGGTGCTGCCGCTTCCTGGAGCCGCACACAGCCTGCGGCTGCAGCTGCCGCTGGAGGCAGCGATGGCCAAGCTGGCCAAGTGGGGCCGCCAGCCGGTCCCGCTGACCGCCGCCGCCTGGCATGACGGCGCCCTGCACCTGCGCCTGGAGGGTGGCGCCCGCTCGGTCGACGCGAACCGGGCGCGCCTGGGTGGCGAGACGCTGGACCCGGACTTCTGGCGCCAGCTTCGGGAACACGAACTCCCCTTCTTCGACCCTGCCGACCCGCGCCCGCTCTGGCGCCTTTCGGTCCCGCACACGACCCCCCCTGTTGACCTCGACGGTGACTGGCTGCTCGACTGGGCCGGGGCGCAGCGCTGGCTGCGCAGCGAGCTGCCGGCCTCCGCCATTCGCGAGGCGGCGACCCGCGCCGGCGGCCACGCGACCTGCTACACGCCCTCTGCCGCCGAGCCGTTCACCCCACTCGGGCCGGTGCTCGCAAAGTACCATCGACAGGTCAAGGCGCGGCTGGACCCGAAGGGCATCTTCAACCCCGGCCGCCTGTACAGGGACCTCTGACATGCAGACCCAATTCAGCCCCAAGGCGCTGGAGCAGCCGCACATCCGCGAAGCCGACCGGATCCTGCGCAGCTGCGTACACTGCGGCTTCTGCAACGCGACCTGCCCCACCTACCAGTTGCTGGGCGACGAGCGCGACGGTCCGCGCGGACGCATCTACCTGATGAAAGCGCTGCTGGAAAACCCGGACGCGCCCGACGTTGCGACCGCCGAGACCCGGCTGCACCTGGACCGCTGCCTGACCTGCCGCAACTGTGAGACCACCTGCCCGTCCGGGGTCGAGTACGGCAAGCTCGTCGACATCGGGCGTGCGGAGATCGAGACACGCGTTCCCCGTGGCCTGCCCGAGCGGCTGTTCCGCGGCCTGCTGCGCCGGACCATGGCCCGGCCGCATCTCGCCTCGGTTCTGTTCAGCATGGGACGCGCGGTGCGCCCCCTGATGCCCACCGCCCTGCGCGAGAAAATCCCGCCCCGCCCGGCCGTTGCCGGTGCTCGGCCCGATACCGGCAGGCACTCCCGGCGCATGCTGATCCTCGAAGGCTGCGTCCAGCCGGGCCTGTCGCCGAATACCAACGCCGCGGCCGCCCGCGTGCTGGACCGCGTGGGCATCAGCCTGGTACCTGCTCCCAACGCCGGCTGCTGCGGCGCCCTGGACTACCACCTGAACGCGCAGCAGGACGGCCTGGACCGGGCGCGTGCAAACATCGACGCCTGGTGGCCGGCGATCGAGGCCGGCGCCGAGGCCATCGTGCAGACGGCCAGCGGCTGCGGCGTGTTCGTGAAGGACTACGGCCACCTGCTCGCCGAGGACCCCGCCTATTCCGAGCGGGCCGCAGTGGTCAGCCGAATGACCCGGGATCTGGTCGAGGTGCTTCACGATGAACCCCTGGAACAACTGAAGGTTCGCGGCAACCGGCAACTGGCCTTTCACAGCCCCTGTACGCTGCAGCACGGGCAGCGCCTGGGCGGCGCGGTCGAAGCGGTCCTGAGCCGGCTGGATTTCCGCCTGACTGAGGTCGCCGACAGCCACCTCTGCTGCGGTTCTGCCGGAACCTACTCCATCACCCAACCGGAACTCTCACACCAGCTCCGCGACCAGAAACTCAGGTCGCTGGAGGCCGGCGGTCCGGACGTCATCGTCACCGCGAACATCGGTTGCCAGACCCACCTTGCCGGGGCCGGTCGCACACCGGTGCGGCACTGGATCGAGATCGTCGACGAGGCCATGGCGCCCGCGACCCCATCTTCCACGTAGACTGAGGAGCCGTTTCCATGCAGCAGAAGGCCGTTCTCTCCCTCGAGCAGGTCAACCACATCCTCGATGCCGCCCAACGGGAGGCCGAGGCCAACGGCTGGCTGGTCACCATCGCGGTCACAGACGACGGAGGGCACCCGCTCGCCCTGCGACGCATGGACGGCTGCGCGCCCATGGCAGCCTACGTTGCCCCGGAAAAAGCCCGCAGCGCCGCGCTGGGCCGACGCGAGACCCAGGCCTTCGAGGACATGATCAACGGGGGCCGCACCGCCTTCCTGTCCGCACCGGTATTGCAGGGCCTGCTCACCGGTGGCATTCCCGTTCTTCACGAGGGCCAGGTGATCGCCGCAGTCGGCGTCTCCGGCGTCAAGCCCGAACAGGACGCACAGGTCGCCCGGGCCGGCATTGCAGCGCTGGGCGACTGAGGACTCGGATACCGCCCTTCAGAGCATCACGCCTGGGCGTTGTGGAGTGCGGGAGCTTGCTCCCGCTTTGGCGGCCCGAGCCAGGTCTGATGCCGGACAGCGGGAGCAAGCTCCCGCACTCCACATGGGGACCCGCACCGACTGGACCGGGGGTAGGGCAGACGTGGCATCATGAAGGCACACTGGACAACCACGATCGGCAGGCGCCGACCCATAAGGAAAAAGAGCCGACATGACTGATTATGTGACCCACGGACGGCTGCAAGTGGCCGCCGAACTGCACCGCTTCGTTGTCGACGAGGCCCTGGCGGGAATCGACCTCGATCCGCAGGACTTCTGGGCGGGCGTCGAGGCAATGCTCCATGACCTGGCGCCCCGCAACCGGGCGCTGCTGGAGAAGCGCGACGCGCTGCAGGAGAAGCTCGACGACTGGCATCGAACGCACCCGGGGCCGATCCACGACATGTCCGCATACCGCGACTTCCTGCACAGTGCCGGCTACCTGGTCGAGCCGCCCGAGACGGTCAAGGTCAATACCGCCAATGTCGACCCGGAGGTCGCGCTGCAGGCGGGTCCGCAGCTGGTCGTGCCGGTCAGCAACGCGCGTTACGCGCTGAATGCCGCCAACGCCCGCTGGGGCAGCCTTTACGACGCGCTCTACGGCACCGATGCGATCCCGGACGAGGACGGTGCCGAACGCGGCGACGCCTACAACCCGGTGCGCGGCGAGAAGGTCATCGCCTACGCACGCAGCGTGCTGGACCAGGCCGCGCCTCTGGCCTCCGGCTCCCACGCCGACGCCACCGAGTACCGACTCGAGGACGGCGACCTGCTCGTGACCCTGGACAACGGGGACGAGACCGGCCTCCAGCAACGGGATCAGTTGGCAGGGTACCTGGGCGACCCCAGCCACCCCACCGCGATCCTGCTGGTGAATCACGGCCTGCACCTGGAGATCCAGTTCGACCCGCAGCACCCGATCGGCAAGACCGACGCGGCCGGGGTGAAGGACGTCCTCGTTGAGGCGGCGATCACCACCATCATGGACTGCGAGGACTCGGTCGCCGCCGTCGATGCCGAGGACAAGGTCGGCATCTACCGCAACTGGCTCGGCCTGATGAAGGGCACGCTCGAGACCTCGTTCCGCAAGGGCGACAAGGTCGTCACGCGAAAGCTGAACCCCGACCGCGAGTACACCACGCCCGAGGGCAGGACCCTGACCCTGCCCGGCCGCTCGCTGATGTTCGTGCGCAACGTGGGGCACCTGATGACCACGCCGGCCATCCTCGACGCCGACGGCAGGGAGACCCCCGAAGGCATTCTCGACGGCCTCATGACCAGCCTCCTGGCCATGCACGACCTGCGGCACGACGATCGGGGCAATTCGCGAACCGGCTCGGTCTACATCGTCAAGCCCAAGATGCACGGTCCCGAGGAGGTCGCTTTCGCCAGCGAACTTTTCTCGCGGATCGAGGACCTGCTGCGACTGCCGCGGAACACCCTCAAGATGGGGATCATGGACGAGGAGCGCCGCACCTCGGTCAACCTGAGAGCCTGCATCGGAGAGGCGGCCGCCCGGGTGGTGTTCATCAACACCGGATTCCTCGACCGCACCGGTGACGAGATGCACACGGCGATGGAGGCCGGCCCGATGCTGCGCAAGGGCGACATGAAGGGCAGCAAGTGGATCGCGGCCTACGAACGCAACAACGTGGTGGCGGGCCTGGCCTGCGGCCTGCGCGGGCGCGCCCAGATCGGCAAGGGCATGTGGGCGATGCCGGACCGGATGGCCGCGATGCTGGAACAGAAGATCGCTCACCCGAAGGCGGGGGCGAACACCGCCTGGGTGCCCTCGCCCACCGCCGCGGTGCTGCACGCCCTGCACTACCACCAGGTCAACGTCGCCGAGCTGCAGGAAGACATGGAGGCGGGTCTGAAACCCGAAATGGAGGGGCAGCTCCTGGACGACCTGCTCGAGGTGCCGGTGGTCGAAAACCCCGAATGGTCGGATGAGGAGAAGCAGCAGGAACTGGACAACAACTGCCAGGGCATCCTCGGCTACGTGGTGCGCTGGGTACAGCAGGGCATCGGCTGCTCCAAGGTCCCGGACATCCACGACGTCGGCCTGATGGAGGATCGTGCGACCCTGCGCATCTCCAGCCAGCACATCGCCAACTGGCTGCACCATGGCGTCGTCGACGCAGATCGCGTACGCGCGACCCTGCAACGCATGGCCGCGGTGGTCGACGAGCAGAATGCCGGTGACCCGATGTACCAGCCGATGGCCGCCGATTTCGAGGGTTCCATCGCCTTCCGCGCCGCCTCCGACCTGATCTTCAAGGGCCGCGAGCAGCCCTCGGGCTACACTGAGCCCCTGCTGCACCATTGGCGCGCAGTGCAGAAGAAGGAACTCCTGTCCGGCTGATCGAGGG
>NZ_REBW01000044.1 GCF_007692535.1 Thioalkalivibrio sp.
TGTACTGCACGCTGCGCTCGTTCAGCGTCATCAGCTGCTCCTCGCGCTGATCGATCGCCTGTTCCAGCGAACCGGCTTCCGCAGTTCTCGCCTCGAGGCGACCGGCAATCCCGCTGACGATCCGGTTGCGCTCAGCTGCCACCTCGGTTCGAATCGACTCGAGCTCCGCGCGTTTTTCCACCACCGCGGGGAACGTGTCGGTGTATTGCCGGGCGAGCTGCTGGTAGGCCAATGCCGCATCCTGAAGCCGGGCCTCCAGCGCCGCCAGGCGCTCAGCAACCAGATCGCTGCCGCCCATCGAATCGAGATGCTCGACCCGTCCCTGCTGCGCCAGATCGCGCCATCCCGAAAGCTGCAGCAGCTCGCGCCGGACCTCTTCCAGCCGCGCGCTCTTGCCACGCAAGCCTTCGCGGGTGAGCTGGATGTTCTGATCGAGATCGGACACCCGGGCCTCGCGCGCGAACTGCGCCAGCGCGCGGTCGGATCGCTCCAGGGCGATGCGCATCTCGTCCAGCTGACCCTCGAGGAACCGGCGGGCCTGGGTGCCGGAGTCGAAGCGGCGTTGCAGTGAGGTGTCGATATACTCGCGGACCACCGCGTTGGCTATCCGCGCCGAGAACTCGGGATCGAAGCTGGTGATGCTCACCCGGACCACCTGCGTGTTGCGGACCGGTTCGATCTCCAGTTTCCGAAGGAGTGTCCTGGCGGCCACGTCGACCGGATCCCGCTGGGCGCGCTGCTCAGACCCCTGGAGATCCTCAGCGGAGGGACCCCGGACATGGCTCAGCAGCAGCGACGTCAGGCTGCGGACTTCCGCGCCGAGACTGCGCTGCCGCATCTCCCCGGTAAGTTCGGGGTGATCCTGCAACTGCTCGGCGCGGATCACCGCCTCGGCGAGGGAACGGCTGCGCAGGATTTCAAACTGGCTCGCCCGGTACTCGGCCGAACTGCGGCCCGAGGTCTGGTCGAAATCCTGAAATGCGAGGATCTGGTTCGCCTCGGGCTCGATCAGCACCAGCGCGGTGGCCCGATGTTCCGGCACCTGCAACTTCGTGACCACGAAGGTCGCGGTGATGACAACCAGCATCAGGGCGAGGATCAGCCACTTGCGCTTGACCAGGATCTTCCAGTATTCGCGCAGATCGATACTGTCATCTTCATCGGGACCGGGTACCGAAGCCCGTGGCTCATAGGCGACCATGGCCGCGCTTCCACTGGGAACCGCCTTCAGTGGGTGGGCCTTCGCGTCGCGATCATCGGCTGAAGCCATCTGCTGCTATCTCGACTGCTGACTGTATTGAACCGCCGGTCCGTATCCCCTGACTTCCGGAGCCGACGCCCCTACCGGGAACACGATACGGAGACGTGGCGCCTAACCGCTCATCGCCCGGGCCACCCTGAAAGACGAAAACGCGAGCCACTGAAGGCACGGACAACCACGGAAAAGAGGTTGAATGCACGATTTTCCGTGATGTCCGTGCCATTTCGTGGCTGCTTTTTTCGTTTAACCCACTGAGGAGCACGAACATGGGCGAACCCGAGGAACCGCTTACCCCAACCCATCGACCATGCGCCCATCAGTGCAAACGTTCGTTCGCACTCTCAGCCTACCGTCTGTAGTACTCGCACCGAGGAATCACGGGCTCGCTGGGCAGTTTGCGAAGGGCGGTGGGAAACTCGCCGGTGGCCAGAAGCGAGGATCGCGGGGCGCATTCCCGGGACGATCGCAAAGATCGGGGACCCGTGCTGCCGCCGGCAGGAAGGGCGTTCCGGGCCGATTCATCCCTGGCCGTGCACGCGGACCCGAGCGAAAGTAGGGATGGACATCGAATTCCGATTCTTGCGCCCATGACCGTTCCCATGGGGGCGGTGGCGCGACGTACCGTTGTGCCACCTGGACGAGGCCGACTGCCGGTTGCGTCGCAACGTCGCGCTCCACTACCTGCGCTGCCGAGGGCGTGTACTCCGGGCCAATGGCGGCCGAAACCGTCGCCCCCGACACCCCAAACCCCAGAACAACCAGACTCGTTCCCAGAAACCGCCAAGGCGTGCGTGCTCGCATATCCCTACCCTCCGTGAATGAGACTCAACCGGGCTTTACACCCAAAGAAATAGACCCCTGAGATTCAATAGTAGCCCGATCCGGGGGGGTATTCAATACTTGAGGACACTTTCACGATCGGGGGACGGAATTAAATTTCGTCCCCTGGTTGCCCGCGCTTCCTCGCCCCCCGGCGGCCGGGCGCAGCAGCGTGCCGATATAGAGCGCAAGCACGACCTGCGTTGCGGGGATGTGCCAGCTGAAATCGCCCAACCCCACCAGCGCGAGGGCCGCCAGGCCGGCGTAGAGGGCGATGCGCTCGGTGCTCAGGCGCGCGGCGCGAATGACCGCAAGGATCACGGCGACCAGCAGCGCAACCCCCACGATGCCGGTCTCGATCAACCATTGCAGAAGGTCGCTGTGCGCGTAATCGAGCCAGAAGGTCATGTGCCCGGGCTGAATCTGCTTGAACGCGGCTTCGAAGCCACCCAGGCCCACGCCGTGCAAGTACCAGCTCAGGGGCAGCTCGGTGCGAACCAGGCCGAGGACCTCGAATCGCATGTCATGCATACCGGTCGCGAGCAGGCGTTCGACCAACGGTGCCAGACCGTACCAGGCGGCCGCGAGCAGACCGCCTCCGAGCGCCAGGTAGGCCGGCCAGACGGAGGTTTTGCGCAGCACGTGCCGGTGCCGCGACCAAAGCACCAGCGCGATGGTCATGCCGACGAGACCGGCGCTGCTTCCCAGGCGTGACGTGCTGCCAAGCAGCGCGGCACCGATCACGGCGCTGGTGATCAGGCTGCCCGCGATCTTGACCTCTTTCGACCGCAGACCGAGCAACGGCATGTCCCGGATCCACCAGACCGCGACCGCGAGCGGCCATAGCAGCGCGAGGTACGCCGCGAACAGGTTGTAGTTGCTGAAGCTGCCGTGCACGGCATGGGGCGTGTTGCGCTCCCAGATCCCGAAGATGGTCTCGGAGCCCGAGGCGTGCGCAGCGACGCCATACGCGGCCTGGAACAGGACCCCCGCGACCAGAAGCAGCCAGAGAACGTTGCGTTGGGAGGCAGGCAGGCTGTAGGCGATCCAGGCGATGGTGAACAGTGCCA
>NZ_REBW01000084.1 GCF_007692535.1 Thioalkalivibrio sp.
GCGCCGGTGACCATTACGGTTTGCTGATCAGATTGAGATGCCATGCCAATTCAGGCTTCAAGGAAATCCGGCCTGTCGCTCAATGACCAGATCACCTGGTCACCCAACGCTTCCTCAAGCTATTGATTGAGAAACTGGCAAGATAGCCAATAGCCCTGGCCGCCCCGATGCGCTCTTGTTGGCGATAGATCTGGTACATATCGAGCGACTTGCTGAGCTTGTTCGCTGATAAACTGCCTTTTCCCCGTTGATACACTGCTTCTGTTCCTGGATACTTCATCGCCCGCGTCCCGTCCCGAGTCAGGGCAAGCCACAGCGCCCAATCCTGCCCTCGTGCCACCCGGGGCATGTAGGACTTGCCCAACGCCTCTTGGTTATAGGCTGCGGTGAGACAACCAATCGGGCATCCCCGAAGCAAGTCTTCATAGGTCAGTTCCCGCGGGGTTCTGAAGGCCCTGCCAAAGCGATCTCTGTCCCTATCGTGCACCACGTAATCCCCGTAGGAAAACACGCATTCTTGTTCCTCCATGAAACTTACCTGGGACTGCAATTTTCGCGGTAGCCAAAGGTCGTCGCTATCCAGAAACGCGATGTAACGGCCCCGCGCAGCCTCAATGCCGAGATTCCGCGCCATGCCGGCGCCCCGGCGTCTTTGGTGAATATACTGGAGGTGTGGGATCTCACGACACAACTCCTGCAGAAGTTCTGCCGTGCCATCGGTCGAGCCATCGTCAATGATGACGTGTTCCAGCGGGGCAAGTGTTTGACCCACGACCGCGTGCACGGCCTGCACGAGGGCTGCGGCTGCGTTGTGGGACGGAGTGACGACTGATACGAGGGGCTTCATGGGCAGCAGTAATGTGCCTTGTTGGCGCTGTATGTCAATCTGCGTCCCTCCGGCCCCTACGCGCTTCAGCCACCGCAGCCAGAGCCCATAATCTACCGCTGCCGGGCCAATGTCTTGAAAAGTCTGGCTTGGACGGGTTATCGGAATCTTGCCAGCCTGTTCGCTTTTGCTGACGAGTTGTCCGGAGTGAAGCAGCGCTGATCCGGGTGCAGCGCCTGAAACGGATCTTCGGCATCTTTAGAGTCAGATCTGCACGACCTGCGGCGGGGCATTACGGATCACGGCCTGCAATGAGGATCCCGAGGGAACCCACAAGATCCTCAGCCATCTCGATGCGAAGGCAGCTGAGCATGAAGCCCTGAGGTGGCCTCCGCGTCGGGCCGCCACCCCAGCGCAGATTGTTCCACTGATCCAGCCGACTCGAAGACAGCAAACGGGGGTGCACAACCGTCGGCGCGGGGACAAGGTGGTGGCTGGCCGAGTCGTCGGCGCCGTGGCGAAAAGCGCGCCAGCGTACCCTTCGACCGGGTCTCTTGACGCAAGTTAGGCGTAATTGCCGGATCGGAGTGACTCACGTACTTTGTGCCGAGACCCTTGAGGAAGGAGACGGAAGCTTGCCGGCCGGAATAAAGGCAGGTTATTCTGTCTTGGCAGCGCGGCGGCTGGGAGTTAGCCACAGGCTCCGTTACAAACGAGTTGGGTCCTGTCGGGTTGACCTGAGTTCGTCAGGCGTGCACGACCAAAGGGATGCACGGTCGTATTGCTCCCCAAGGCGTTCCACTCCAAGTTGGCGGCTTGACTGGCCAGCCCATATCGGCCGTCGTAACGGGTGAGTCCGCGTGGACTGCTCTCCAGCTCGGCGCGATCTCAACGACCGTCGGAGATCCGGTCGAGCGAAAGGAATGAACCAACCACCATGGACCTGTCGAGCATTATTGTATGTTCTTTCCACACGGCTGATCCCTATTACCGCAGGCATGCGGAGGCACTCCGGACCAATCTCATCCGGCTCGGCGTCGAGCACGAGTTGGTCGAGATCGAGAAAGGTCCCGGCGAGGAGTGGCCGGACATCTGCCGCAAGAAAATCCCGTTCCTGGCAGGGGTATGCGAGCGGAATGCCGACAAAAAGGTCTTCTGGATCGACGTTGATTGCCAGCTGGTGGAGTTCCCGTCATTTGTCGCGGACTTCAGCGCCGATATCATCGGCTTCCAGCGTGGGTTTAGTTCACCGCTTGGCATCGGTTACCAGAACCGGACCCGGTTCTGGGAGCCGTGCTTCTTCGGCATCAACAACACTGTCGGGGGCCGCAAATTCATCGAAGACGCGAGGTCGTGCGAGGCGATGGCGACTGTTCGGGCAACCGATGATTACTTCTTCGAGGAGTCTTGGCGCGCTAACGCAAATCGTCTGTCGTACCAATTGATCCCGTCAATCTGTGTCTCGTCCCGTGCCAATGAAACGGTGGATGGCGTTCCTGTCTTCTTTCAATTCGGTGACAGCGGACACGTCGCGCAGTTCAAGGACAAGGTCGTTCAGCACCAAAAGTTCTCTCATGGCATGCCGAAGCCCAGCGTCCGTGAGCGGATGCGCGTGGGAGCACGTTACGGCGCGAAGACACTCGAGCTTTGGCTTCCCGAAGCCGCTTCACGACGACTCCGGAAGGTGTCCGACGCAATCGGGATCACGCAGGTGCTGACTGGTGGGGGCGCCGACGCGCTACTTTCGGGTGCTGATGGCAGCCTCCTGGTCGGCTCACCCCACCGGCGACGGATCGTCGAACAAATGATGACGGCGGCGCAACGGGGTGACGAGGATGGGATGAACCAATCCTTTGCCAGGCTGGCCTCGTCCGCTGTCCCGACCTCTGCGGAGATGCTCGTGAAGCAGGCGTGCGACAGTTTCCTGCGCTACGCGAGTGACCACGAGAGTGACGCAATCCTGCCCGTTGCATGGTGGCCACGACCGTTCCCCGGTAACTTTGGGGATTGGCTGAGCCCGCTGGTCATCGCGCATTTGAGCGGACTTCCGGTTCGTTATGTCAGTCCGACTGCCAAATCGTCCGATCCACACATCATCGCGATCGGTTCCATCGGTCGATTCATCAAGCCACGTTCGATCGTCGTGGGCACGGGTGTCTCCAGTACCGAAATCGCGCTAGACCGAAACGCCGAATACATTTCCGTCCGGGGGCCTATCACGGCACAATTGGTAACCGAATGCGGCGGCCCCGCCGTGGAAAGCTTCGGTGATCCAGGTGCGCTGCTCTCGCGGATCATGCCGAGACGACGGGGCGAGACCAATGGTCGTTTGGCCCTCGTGCGGCACTTCACCCATGCTCGCATCCCGCTGACGTTACCACCCGACATCGACGAGTTGGATGTGCTGGTTTCTCATCCTGATTCCATCGCGTTGTTCGTCGACCGTCTGATCCAATATGATGGCGTCATCACTAGCGCGATGCATGTCATGATCGCGTGCCACTCGTACGGCATCCCGTGCGTACTGGTCGTCTTCGAGGGTTTCGAGGCGGCGGTGCACGGGACGGGCGTCAAATACCGTGACTACTCGCTCGGGATCGGCCTCCCGAACGCGCACGAACCGTCGTCGATCTCGGTCGATCTTCGCCGAGAGGGACTACGGGATCGGCTCGTGCTGGAGAAGATCTCGGACGACAAGCTCGACGAAATTGAGGCCGCCGTTCGCCGCGGGATCGACGTTCTTCTCGAACGGCTTACTTCCGGTAGCGCCGTCACTCGGTGAGCACAATGCCCCTTCTCACGGTGGGCTATTCTTGTCTCGCCAACCGAGTTCGCGAATTGCGGCCCCCCAAGGTGGGCGACGGCATTGAGATTGTTGTCGCGATTCAGGGAGGGCCGGCTCGTACGTTCCCGAACGGAGTCCGCACCCTGGTCGTCCAGGGCCTCGGGGTGGCAAAGAGTCGCAATACCGTGATCGATGCCGCAGCGGGAAAGTACCTGCTGTTCTGTGACGACGACGTGGACGTGAACCTGCCTGGGGTATTAAGCGGTGTGCGCCATCTCCAAGCATCTGGACACGCGATGGTTCTCGGAAGAGGTGTCGATGCTACTGGTCGGCTCCGTAAGTCGTACCCGTCCCGCGTCTCGCGCCTGACGCGGTTCAACTCCGCGAAGGCGGCGACCTACGAAATGTTGATTGATGTCGCCCAGGTCCGCAGTGCGGGTATCAGGTTCGACGAACGCTTCGGTGCCGGTGCAGAGCTCCACTTGGCAGATGAGTACATCTTCATTACCGATCTTCTGGCAGCTGGTTTGACCGGAGAGGCGATCCCCGAGGTCTTCGGCATGCATCGGGGGATAAGTTCCGGCGAACGGTGGGGGACCGACCACGACGCGCACGTTCGTGCTGTTGCGCTCAATCGTGTGTTCGGGCGTGCCGCGCCGATCGCCCGACTTCTGTTTGCCTTGAAGCAAGCTCCTCGCCTGGGCAACTGGCGACGCGTCCTTTCCTTCATGACCGACAATGGCCAGCCTTCGCCGTTGCCCCCGGTTGATAACCCTTCGCGCAAAGATCAGCGCTAGACCCGCTGATTCGGAGACCTCATGGCGAATGTGTCGCAGGTCCATTCCACCGACTTCGACCAGGGTCGCTTCACGGGCCAGCCGAAGATTTATGTCATCGCCTCTCAGCCCAGAAGTGGCAGCCACTACCTGGCGGGCTTGCTCAGGGGTACAGGACGGGCCGGCGTGCCGCTGGAGTACTTTCACAAAGGGCACTGGAAACTTTGGGTAAAGCGGTGCCGTCGCGAAAACCCGCTGTCAGCCTTCCGGATCCTGTGCCAGCTGCGCACGACATCGAACGGCATGTTCGGCGTGAAGACTCATTGGAGGCAGTTTCAGTACGCTTGCACTCTGCGGCTTGAGAATGAGTTCAAGGGCGCGAATTTTGTCCAGATCACCCGGGACGACTTGCTGGGGCAGGCCATTTCATTCGTCATCGCGTCGCAGACCGGCGCGTGGATCCACGACCACCAGCCCTGCTCCGAACCACAGTACTCGTTCCCGGCGATCCAGCGCGCCATTGGCGCGATCATCAGCGAGCGAGGTCATTGGGACCGGTTCTTTGCGCTAACCGGGATCAATCCACTCCGAATCACCTACGAGAACTTGACCCAACAGCGGGATGCCACCATGGACTTAGTGTGTCAGCGTCTGGGTATCGAGTGGACAGCTACCGAAGCGGCGCAGCTGAGAGTACAGCGGACTGATCGGAGCATCGAGTGGAGGGAACGGTTCCTCGGAACCTTGCCGCAGATGCACGAGCCGGGGGCGGCCTGGCGGGGTGAATTCGGCCTCCTACCGAGCACGAGCCTGTACGAGTAGTCCTCGTCTCAGGAACAAGACGATTGACCGACGTAAATGCCCAAAGACCCGCAGCTTCTTGTTCGCCCGAACGATTTCCCGCGTCATTCGCTGAACGAAGCGGCGTTCCTCCTTGGTGAGGACGTCGTCGCCGATCTTAAGGAAGTCGAGCCGATTTCTATACTCCTCCGGACTCGGAGGCCGGAATCCACCGGACGCTCTGAAGCTGGGGGAGAGTCGCGAAAGGTGATCGTTCGACTCCTCGAACGATCGTTGGATTTCACACGCATCGTTGAATGAGAGTACGGAATAGTCGGTCACTTCACCCGGGCGTTTCCGGAAGTACTGGGCGATCCGGATGGCCGCAGTGCTGGGCAGCTCGAAGGTGGCGCCCAGTTGTGCGCGGCAGTCTTTCAGAACGTTCGAAACCGCGACGAGCTGTTTTACACCCGCCTTGGTGTTGCCACGGAAATCGTCGTGCTCGTTTGCCGCGACACGTACACCGGACAGGACGCTCGCGAAGAAATCGGGGACAATGCCCCCGGACGGCAGACTGTCGAAGTTCTGTACGACGAGATGGTCCCAGCCGAACGCCTGGGCCCATCGTGTAAGCTGCCCGACGTAATCACCGTGACCACGAGCCCTGTTCTTGGTGAAAAAGTCCCAAAAGTCCAGCGAACATCGTCCAAACCGGGCCTGCTGGTTCCATGCCGACTGCATCCAGAGATCCTGCCGTCGGACGTAGGCGAGGACAGTCACATGGCGGCCGTCGAGTTCCTTCTGGAACCTCGCGATCTGGCGCGATGGGCAGTTCATGAACGCCTCTGAACTGATTACTCCGACCGCGTCTGACACGGCATCAATCTCTTTGAGTGCCTCCTTCCAAACGCCCACCTCGGGCTTAAAGACGCCGGTGGCTACGCGGACTCCGTGCTTTTCGTAGTACAGGTTGTGGTGCGCGATCTGTCCGGCGGCGCGGCGCCCTGCGACGGGGTAAACAACGCCTTGCTCCAAAAGTTGCTTCGCGTAACGCGTGAGGAACTTCTGAAGGCTTGAGGTTCCGGTCTTTGTCGAACCAATGTGCAGGACAATGCGATTCATGACTTCGATTCCATCGGGTACGCAAGTGCTTAGCTGAGCGTCGACGCCTTGACGATTTCGCGGGCCATGCGGTCGACGAATCGGCGCTCCTCTTCGTCGAAGACATCCGTCCCAATGTTGGACAGGTCGATGAAGGCGTCGAACTCGTGTTCCTGCAGGGCAGGAAACGGACCGGACTCGCGGAAACTCGTTGAGATCCTGGCGAGTTCCTCGTTGGAACGCCTGAAGACCTCCCTGATAGCGACAGCGTCGTCGAACGACAGCACCCTGTAATCGTACCGGTCCTTACGGCCCCGGAAGTACTCACTGATGCGTGCAGCGCTCCGTCGCGGGAGAACGAAATCGTCGCCAAGTTGGGCTCGACACGCGTATAAGATCTGGTCGACGGCGACGAGTTGTTTGACGCCTGCTTTTGCATTCTTGCGGACATCTGTTCGGCTGGCAACAGGGTGGTGCCCGCCTGGAACGTATGCCGCCAGAAAGTCCGCGGCGATCCCCGGCTTCTCGGCGATGCGGTCGAATACCCTAATGTCGAATCGGCGATCACCGAAGATGTCGATCCAGGGCGATAGCGTACGAGCGTAGTCGCCCAACACGCGGCCTTGGGTTTCGCAGAACTCGCGGAAATCGAGCGACACCCGGCCGAAGCGGGCTCGCTGATTCCAGGCCGACTCGAGCCATTGATCCTGCCGCCGTACGTAGGCAACCATCGTCGATGGCCGGGGACCGAGCAGGTTCGCCAACTGCTCGACATCGCGGGGGGTACAGTATTGGAACGCTTCTGAACTAATGATGGCGGTTCGCCCTTCGATCTCTTCGATCTCGGCCAGCACTGAGTCCCAGCCACCGAGCGCCGCATCAAACTCGCCGTGACCTCCTTGGTCCTCGCTGATTTCGTAGAACAGGTTGTGATGGGCGGTACCGTGTCGCCCCCTGCCGCTCACGGGGTACAAGATGCCACGTGCTGCGAGCATCGAACGCTCGTTGCTCAGGAACCGCTGGAGGCTCGAGGTGCCCGTCTTGGTGAGGCCGATGTGGAGATGGACCGGGTTCACAGTTTCTCGTTGCTCCGCGAGCGCCTGGTGGCGTCCTCCGGTTGGTTTGATGCCGCATGAATCGATACGCTGTAGTCGGCACACCTTTTCTCGAACATCCTGATGCTGCCGCGGATACCAATGAGCGAGTCAACCCGGCTCAACAGGCCGCTCGCCTTGACGATCCGCTTTCCGTGATTGACGGGTGGTGGGACCTGATGACTTTGATCGTGCCTAGCGCGGCCTTGTATTGCTCGCGCAGGATCTGCTGCTCGAGTTGCCCGCAGAGGGCTGCGATACGGAGATCGGCGGCCCAATCACATTTGCGAAAATCGGGGCGCAGCGGGCGCAGTGTTTCGAGGAATTCGGAGCCCTTGGAGTAGAGACCGTTTAGGAACATCGCGGCGCCCAGAGGCTCCAGCACCCAGCGCCCCCATGTCATGATCAGGTAATCCTCTCCATCACGGACCACAGTGTTTCGGTTCATGTCTGGGTTATGCAGAACCAGCGGTTGTTTCTGAATGATCTTGCGGATTTCCGGGAGATATGCCATCCAGTGGTCCAGGATTTCGGCCTCCTCGGGAGTGTCGGTCACCATGTTCAGGCGGCTGCATAGTTTGGTTGTGAGGCGCTGGTGGAGCATGGCGCGGGAGCCCCGGTAGCTTCGGATGAGGCCCTGCGCGGGTCGGTAAGCCCAGATGTGCCGCAGCAATTCATCGCGCACGTCACGGAATTTCTTCTTCGAAAGTGGGGTGGCGTCGCCGTAGGCGTAGATCTGGCAACGGAATCCGGCGTCCTCGAAGCTCGTGTATTGTCTTGGAGCCTTGAGCCTTTCGCGGGGAACATGTTGGAAGAGAACGGCCTCGTTCTCGAGTAGATCGAATTGGGCAGGTGAAAAAATCTGTTGCTGGTAGTGGCGAATGGGTCGACCCGAACGGTCATGTTGCACTATGTGCAGTGTGTTGGCGCCCCGAAATGTGGAATCTTCCCAGCAGACGTTGATGTCCCCATCAATTGGTTCGACCCTGGCAAGTGCTGCAAGACTCTGGCGCTGCCTGCGGTCCTTTGCAAAAACAACCTGAAAGGCGGGTGTCGCTCTCTTCGGCCCACGAGGTTGCAATTGTACGTTCGGGTATACCAGTGGATCGATGCGAGCGCGCGAGGCCTGAAGGGCGGTGCCAGTTTTGGCGATGCTCGAAAGATTTCCCAGTATTTGCTGTGTGAGCAGGACGCTGAGTAAGGCGATGAGGATGTTGCCACCGCGGTCCAGCAGGAACGGTGCGAGGATGACGACAAACGCGCCGAAGAAGATCAACGTGCTGAATAGACCAAGGTAGGCGTTAAGATTTTTCTGGATTCGGCCCTTGAGCCGTGGGGGGGGCACAGCCTCACCACGCAGTGCCCAAGCTGTGAACACGTACAATAGGGATACGCTGACGCTGATGAATCCCAACAGAGCAGGGTTGAGCCAGGTAAGCAGCAGCGCGCTGAGTGCGATGAACAGCCCACTTGCAATCACGCCGGAGAATCTTGCGAAGACCGACCTGGCCTCCTCCTCCTGGCGCCCATGCAAGCTGATTTGATTGGCACCGCGAAGGATTTCACGCCCGGCATCGAAGGACCAGCGCTCGGTGGCAGATTGCAGAAGGAGCGTGAGCCCATAGGCGATGAACGCAGCGACGGTGAGTCCGACAATCCATTCTGTTTTAGCGTCCGGGGAGACGAAAGGAAAGTAGCGCGGCACGCCTGGTGATCCGGCGAGCAGGATGACCTTTAGGGGCAGGAAAAAAGCGAGGATTCGGGTGATGCGCGCTATGGCGGTGCTGGCGATGGTCAGCAGCGTTGACCCGGGGCGTACCCGCAGGAACTGACGGAGGATTCGGGCGGTCCAGTAGCCGAAGCGCAGGGTTTCGCGGAAGAGCTGCATGGAGGATCGATGTTAACCCGAAAGGTGAAGGTTGGGTAATCCGGTCGCGTGGTGCCGGGAGGGATTGGTATCCGATCGACCGTTTCGGGCACGCTACCGCCCCGAGGTTTGCGGCTCCCCATTGGCCATTGGCTGGTCATGCACCCTCGTGGTTGCCCGCAGGATCAGGCGAACGGAAGCTGACTCAACCGTTGACAATACCAGAGTTTTTGATGGGAACACCCTGCCGCTCGGCGACAAACGTGACGCGCAACCCATGGCGCTTGCGTAGGAGGCCAGCCTCTGGCTGATGGGTCTCCAAGGTTCCGTTTGCCACACCGGGCTTGAGGTTCGTTGCACAACCCGATGCCTTCCAGGAGCAACCCTGCCGCCCGCCGCGGCATTGGAGCCGCTTGCAGGCTGCTCCCGAGGCGGTAGGCGAAGCTCGCCTCTCCGGGCATAATGGCTATAACGCCTACAGTAGCCATCCACTTGGAGGGGCAGCTCTTGAAAACCATGACCGCACGTGACGCCAAGAACCGTTTCGGTGAATTCCTCGACGCCGCCAGGCGCGAGCCCGTCATCGTCACGAAGAACAACCGCCCCGTCGGAATTATGATCTCGATTGAGGACGCGGCCGACACGCTGATCCTCGAGATGTTCATGGAGAAGGAACCCGGGTACGAGGAATGGCTCGTCTCCAAGGTCGGTTCCACTCTGGCCCGCGTCAACGCTGGATCGACGGGAATGCTTCCGCACGCCGAGGCCGTGGCCTCCCTGAAGGCTCGCATCGAAGCGAAATTGGCTCGTAAGGCGCAGTAACGGATGAGGATCCTCTGGACTGACGAAGCGCTGGAGGACCTCGCCTCCTACGGGCGTTGTGGCCTTGATGGCGTAGGAGGCCAGCCCTCTGGCCGATAATCATTCCCGTTCGTAAACGGGTACCCCCACCCGCTCGATGTGCGCGAGTAACTCCGCGTTCTCGATTGTGTGCTTCAGCGCCAGGTCGACCTTCCAGGGGAGAAGGAGATCATCGATTTCTCCGCAGAGCTTCAGCAGTTCCGCGATCTGCATGGTGTCCGCTTCCAGGCACAGGTCGATGTCCGAGCCCGTGCGGAAGTTTCCCTTGGCGCGGGAACCGTACAGGATCGCGCGGTCAATCTGCGGCCATCTTTGGAAGACGGCGCTGAGGCGTTCCAGCACGTACGGCGGGAGGCCGTAGGGCTTTTGCGCCGGCTCGTTCACTTGCGGGTCTCCAGCTTTTCCATGCGTTCGAGGAACTGCTGGAACAATCCGCGGTAGCGGCTCGTGATGCGCGTGGCGATCTCGACCGCGACTCGTTCGTTGTACGTGTGGGCCGTCTGGTTACGGCTCTGGATCATTTCCATCCAGCCCTCGCCGTCCTGCACCAGTCCCTTGTCGAAGGCTTCCCGGACCGCATCGCGTGAGCCCGTGATCGCGGTATTGCCCTGGTAGGCGAAGTAGTCCTTCATGACGTTCCAGGCGAGCTCGTGGGTGAATTCGAAGGCCTGGATGAGTCCCTGCCGCTCGAGTTCCGACAAGTCCCGGGCCTCCGCCAGATCCACGGCCGCGCTGAGCTGTTTGAACGCCCTGTGGTAGTTGGCGAGGCGCTGTTTCCAGCGGACATCAGGGTCGTTCATTGTTGACTCCGGCGTTCGAAAGGTGCTGCTCTGATCCCGTTGGGAAGCTTGACCCAATGGGTTCGCCGTCACAAGCACCCGATCGGCGAGGGGGCTCGCCTACAGGTGTTGTGGCCGCGGCTAGCGTAGGAGGCCAGCCCTCTGGCCGATCGGGTTTTGACTTGGCACCGAATCGTTTCTTGGTTTGGGTGTAATCTATAAGCTACACTTGGATGATGGTGGAGATCCGCAAGTACAGGGACGTACGGCAATGGGTTCCGTTCGACGAATGGTTCTCTTCGCTTCGCGACAGGAGGGCGCAGCGGCGGATTCAGGTGAGGATCGACCGTCTGGCTGCTGGTCTTGAAGGAGACTGGAGGCCGGTCGGTGAGGGGATTCGAGAGCTGCGCATCCCCGAAGGGGCTGGATATCGGGTGTACTACGCGTGGGATGGCGATGCGCTCGTGCTGCTTCTGTGTGGCGGGGACAAGTCGACGCAGTCGAGTGATATCGCAAAGGCGAGAGAGTTTTGGAGGGATTACCATGGTCAATGAGGCACGCTCGGTGCCATATCGCTCGGCTGATTATCTTAAGTCAGCTGAGGATATTGCCGAGTACCTGAATGCGGCGCTCGAGGATGGTGACGAACGGGTTCTGCTGCTGGCGCTCAGGAATGCGGCGGATGCGATTGGGGGCATGACGGAGCTTGCGCGCCGTAGTGGCTTGACGCGGGAATCGCTGTACCGAACGCTGTCCGAAGACGGGAACCCGCGATTGTCCAGTCTTCGAGCGATTCTGGGGGCCTTTGGTGTTGAATTGTCGGTCCGTCCTCGGGCGGCTTGATTGCCGGCATCCGGAGTTTGAAGACCGGGGCCCATCGAGTTGTTGGTGTTCGCTTAATCTTGCCCCGGAGAATTGTCGGATCGGCGAGGGGGGCCCGCCTCCTAGGGGCGTTGTGGGAGGCCGGCCCCGGGCCGTTACGGAACCGGTGTTCGGGCATGTTATCTTGCGCGGGATGAGTTACCCCTACCTGGAAAAGATCCTGACCACGTCGGTTTACGATGTGGCGCGGGAGACGCCGCTCGAGAACATGCCGACGCTGTCGCAGCGCCTGGGCTCGTCGGTGTTGCTGAAGCGGGAAGACCTGCAGCCGGTCTTCTCCTTCAAGCTGCGCGGTGCGTACAACAAGATCTCGCAGTTGAGCGCCAAGGAGCGCGAGCACGGAGTCATTGCGGCTTCGGCGGGAAACCATGCCCAGGGGGTCGCGCTGGCGGCTTCGCGGCTGGGGATCAAGGCGGTGATCGTGATGCCGGTGACCACGCCGCGGATCAAGGTGGATGCGGTGCGGCGCCTGGGCGGGAAGGCGGTGCTGCACGGCGACTCGTTCGACGAGGCGTCCAGCCATGCGCAGATGCTGCAGGAGAAGCATGGCTACGTTTTCATCCATCCCTTCGACGATCCGGCGGTGATCGCGGGGCAGGGGACGGTGGCGATGGAATTGCTCCGCCAGCACCCGGGCCCGCTGGATGCGGTGTTCGTCTGTGTCGGCGGAGGCGGTCTGCTGGCGGGGATGGCCGTGTACATCAAGCGGCTGCGGCCCGAGATCAAGGTGATCGGCGTGGAGCCGGAGGATGCACCGTCGATGTACGAGGCGCTGCGCCAGAACAAGCGGGTGATCCTGGACCAGGTCGGCATCTTCGCGGACGGGGCGGCGGTGCGCCAGGTCGGCAAAGAGACCTTCCGGCTTGCGCGCGAGTTCGTGGACGAGATGCTGCTGGTCGAGACCGACGAGATCTGCGCCGCGATCAAGGATATCTTCGATGACACCCGGGTGCTCGCCGAACCTGCCGGCGCGCTGGGGGTGGCGGGGCTGAAGAAATACGTCGAGCGCGAGGGGCTGAAGAACGCGCGCCTCGCAGCGGTGCTGAGCGGCGCCAACATGAATTTCGACCGGCTGCGGCACGTGGCCGAGCGCGCCGAGATCGGGGAACGCAGGGAGGCGGTGTTCGCGGTGACGATCCCCGAACGCCCCGGCAGCTTCAGGCGGTTCTGCAAGGCCATCGGCAAGCGCGGCATCACCGAGTTCAACTACCGGTACTCGGATGACAGCGACGCGCACGTCTTCGTCGGGCTGAAGGTCGAGGGTGGCGACGCCGAGAAGCAGGAAGTCCTGGAGCGGTTGGCGGCCGAGGGCTACCCGATCCTGGACATGACCGACAACGAGGTGGCAAAACTGCATCTGCGCCACATGGTCGGCGGCCACGCCAGCCACGTGGAGAACGAGAGCCTGTACCGCTTCGAGTTCCCGGAACGGCCGGGCGCGCTGATGCATTTCCTGACCCGCATGGGCGCCAACTGGAACATCAGCCTGTTCCATTACCGCAACCACGGCGCTGCCTACGGCCGGGTGCTGGTCGGCATGCAGGTCCCGGAATCCGACGCCGGGCGCTTCCGCGACTTCCTCGAGGAACTCGGTTACGCCTGGTGGGACGAGTCGAACAACCCGGCGTACCCGCTCTTTCTGCGCTGATCAGCGTCCCTGCGCGGCAAGGGACTCCTCGTTGTATGCGGCGTCGATGGTGACGATGGTCCTCTCGACCAGCCGGAAGCCTTCCACCGGGGCGTCGTCCTTCATGTACTTCAGGCGTACTGGGCCGATGGACTTCACGGCGGTGGCGCGGTCGACTTCGGTCTCCGCGGAATCGGCGCCGGCACCGTCCATTAACGCGACGAGGACCTCGGCGGCGATGGGATCCCGATGGCTGCCGTCACGGGCCTTGGCCAGCGTCTGGCCGGCGTCGCCGTCCAGGAAGTTCTGGTCCATGTGGTAGTCGAGGTAGTGCAGCAGCTGTTCGAGTGTCATTGCTTGGGCTCCTTGCGGTAGGTGTGGGGTCTCATTGGGCCAGCCAGTCCTGGTTGAGCTCGATCTGGCAGGCCTCCTCGACCCGGCGGAGGTAGTAGAGCATGTCCACCGGCAGGTTGATGCCGTCGTGCATCTGCAGCGGGTAGAGGTCGGCGGCCAGCATGCAATCGGCGACGCTCAGCTGGCCGAGGTAAAAGCGCTCCCGGGTGAGATGACGGGCCAGATCGGGCAGGCGCGACAGCCTGGTGAACTGCGCGAAGCCGTCGTAGCGGTCGTTGGCGAGTTCCTCCAGCGTCATGCCGAAGCGATGGCGGACACCAGCCTTGAAGTCGGCGAGGGCCTCGGCGTTGTCGCCGATGCCGTGAAAGCCGGGCGCCAGCGGGGCGTACAGACGCTCCAGGACCGCATCGACCTTCGCGCGCCAGTCCAGAAGGGCAGACCACGCGGCGTCGTCGACGATTCCGTCGCGCAGTGCCGGCTTCTCGGGGAACAGTCGGTCGATCTCCGCAAGCACCGCGGTGGTGTCCGTGTGCAGGGTGCCGTCCGCGGTCTGCAGTACCGGCGACTGGCGGGCGATGCCGAGTTCGAAGAAGGTCTCGTCGTCGAACCAGTCCACCGGGCGCAGGGTTAGCGGCACCTGCTTCGCGCCGAGCGCCAGGCGCAGGCGCTGCGCCTGCGGGGTGTGCGGGAAGTAGTAGAGCGTGGTCATCGTGGCCTTGGGTGTGTCGCGCAACGCGATACTACCTGCGGGGTGAAGCAGTGCCTACACCCCGTAGCGGTGATGAGGATGTTCGCGGAATTGGATTCCCCCGCCCGATAGCGGGAGCAAGCTCCCGCACTCCACAGGGTTAAAGTGAAAGTCAC
>NZ_REBW01000198.1 GCF_007692535.1 Thioalkalivibrio sp.
ACCGTCTTGCGATACCCGTCTGAAAACCCTGCACGGAACGCGGCATTCTGCGTCATGATGCGCGACAACCAAGCTGGCCGGCACCGTCAACCGAGTTGGCCGGTGGCCCCAACCGAAGGGAGGGCGTAGCCCGACCGTAGGTTGGGGCCACCGGCGCGGCCCTCTTCGAGGGGGTGGGTGCTGGTCGCTGCGGGCCGGTAGGGTCGAGATCTCTGCAACCAAACGGAGATCAGACCGTGCCGGGCAAATCCGCCACCGACCAGCAAGTGAGATTATACATGACTGACCGCCTTCATCATAGCCAGCGTGCTGCTGCCGCCCGTGCAGGGTTCAGCGAACGCACCGCCCGTCGTATCGATGCCGATCCACGTCTCCCGTCGCAACGCAAGGCCACTCGGGGCCGTACAGTGCCCGACCCGCTCGAGGCGGTGTGGGAAACAGCGCTGGTGCCAATCCTCGAGCGCGATCCCGCAGTTCAGGCCGTGACCCTGTTGCGGCACCTGCAGTTGTCCGATCCGGAGGCCTTCCCGGATGACCGCGTGCGTCGAACGCTGGAACGGCGTGTCCGTGATTGGCGGGCCATGCATGGGCCGGAGCGCGATGTGATCTTTCGCCAGACGCCCGAACCGGGCCGCATGGCCTTGTCGGACTTCACCGACGCAAACGAATTGGGCGTGACGATCGCGGGCCAGCCGCTTGAGCATCGCCTTTATCACTTCGTTCTCGCCTATAGCGGCTGGGAGCATGCCGCCGTGGTCCTCGGCGGGGAAAGCTTCACGGCGCTGGCAGAGAATTTGCAGAACGCACTCTGGACCCTCGGCGGCGTGCCCGGCGAACATCGCACCGACAGCCTCTCAGCAGCTTACCGGAACCTTGATGCCGATGCCGCGGCCGATGTCACCAAGCGTTACGAGGCCTTCTGTAGCCATTACGGCATGCTCGCGAGCCGCAACACTCCCGGCGAGGCCCATGAGAACGGGTCGATCGAGGCTCACAACAACCACCTGAAGGTTGCGCTCGGCCAGGCCCTGATCCTGCGCGGCTCCCGCGACTTTGCCGATCTCGGCGAATGGCGCCGCTTCGTCGACGAGCTGGTGGCGCGTCGTAACAGGCGGCGAGAGGACGCGGTTCGTATCGAGATGGTTGCACTCAAGCCGCTGCCGTCCCGGCGCACCACCGACTTCACTGAGGTGGTCGCGCGTGTCACGAAGACCGGCGGCTTCCTGGTCCACCAGGTCTTCTATTCTGCGCCCTCGCAGCTGATCGGCAAGCGGCTTCGGGTGCATGTCTACGATGATCGGATCGAGGCCTTCCTCGGCGCAACTCATGTTGTTTCCCACCCGCGCCGCCGTGGCCGTGGGGACGGCCTGCGCGTCCACTGCGTCAACTATCGTCATGTCATCCACGCCCTGCGTCGCAAACCCCAGGCCCTGGCCGGATCTGTCTATCGCGACGGCCTGTTCCCGCGCTCGGAATACGCCGACGCCTGGGCTGCTCTCTCCACGGCCTTGCCGCGCCGCGACGCCTGTCGTCGCATGGTCGATCTTCTCTGGCTCGCCCACGATGAGGGTTGCGAGGCCGAACTGGCTGGCCTGGTCGCTGATAGCCTTGCGCGCGATGAACTCCCCGACGCCCGCGCGCTGAAGGGGAAGTTGGAACCACGCCTGCGGAAGCTTCCAGGCGACACGCCCGTCGCACTCACCGATCTGGCCAGCTTCGACGCTCTGTTGGAGGGCAACGCATGACCGCCCCCGCTGCCCCGCGCCCCGTCGACGTCCACGCGCTGCCCGCCATGCTCACTGCGCTGCGCCTGCCCAGCTTCCAGCGCCATTGGCAGGCGCTGGCCGAACGCGCTGACGCCGAGGGATGGCCCGCGTCGCGCTTCCTCGCCGCATTGGCCGAGATCGAGCTGTCTGAACGCGATGCCAGACGCATCCAGCGTCACCTGCAGCAGTCCCAGCTGCCTGGCGGCAAGACCCTCGCCACCCTGGACTTCAAGGTCCTGCCCGGTGTGCCCCGGGCCCGCATCGAGGCGCTGGCCGGAGGCGACTGGGTCGAGACCGGCGCCAATCTCATCGCCATCGGCAACTCGGGCGTTGGAAAGAGCCATGTTCTCTGTGCCATCGGCCATGCTCTTGTCGAGGCCGGAAAACGCGTCCTCTACACCAGCACAACCGATATGGTGCAGAGGCTTCAGGCCGCCCGCCGCGATCTCACCCTCGAAACCGCCCTCGCAAAGCTCGACAAGTTCGACCTGATCATCCTCGATGACATCACCTATGCCCAGAAGGATCAGGCCGAAAGCTCCGTGCTCTTCGAACTGATCGCGCGGCGCTATGAGACCAGGAGCCTTGCCATCGCGGCCAACCAGCCGTTCAGCGCCTGGGACAAGATCTTCCCGGATCAGGCCGTCACCGTCGCCGCCATCGACCGCTTGGTACACCACGCCACCATCCTGGAAATGAACGGCGACAGCTATCGCAGGCGTAGCGCTGCAAACCGACAATCAGAAAAGGCTGACGCTGGAACGACAGCCTCCAGCGACAACCTCGATCCTGACACCAACAGCATCATGGAGGAAAACACCGAATAACCGATCTGTTCGCAGCGGCCAGAACCGGCCATCTCGGTTGTCGGCACCGGTCAAAATGGTTGACGCTCTACAGCGGCAACCATCCCATCTCGGAACACTAGGTGCCGTATCCTTGCGGGTGCGGGACTTGGCACGACCAGATGGGCGGGATATAGGCAGATCATACAGCATGCCCGGGCACATAGCCTTGGCCCGGATGCCGTGTGATCTATGCAACCCGGAGCCGCAGATGCCCGCCCCGCCTAACCTGTTCCGCCCGGTTCTGGATGTGCTGATCCCGCATTACCGTAATCCTGACGGGTTGGCACAAAGCCTTCAGTCGATCGCTGACCAGGACTGGCTGGGGACAGATGCAACCACAGCCAGATTGCGGGTGATCGTGCTCGATGACGGCTCTGACGCAGCTGACATGACGCAGGTTGAGGCTCACTGTGCGGCCTTCCGCGCACAGAGTGGACAAGTGCTTGACCTGGTGCACGAGGCACAGAACCGT
>NZ_REBW01000011.1 GCF_007692535.1 Thioalkalivibrio sp.
CATTGCCGTGGTGCACTGCGCTCGGCGTCCGGAACGTGAATTACGGCTTGCGGAGCTTTCGTGCTAATCAGGTAAGAAAATGGGTATCGGCATTCGCCGGGGCTGTTTATGGTTCCATCGTTAATTTGGAGAAGCCATTATGCGCATTCTGAAGAAACCATCCGACCTGCCGCGCGATCACCCGGCGCAGTGGATCGCCGCCGAGATTCTCACTCGCATCGGTCCAGGCGAGGGCTATCTGGTGCTGATCGAACCGGAGGACTTCGATCGAGATCTGCGCCTGCCCGAATTGCGCTACCGTCTCGACCGTGTGCCTTGGGAGGGTGGCAGTCGTTATCCCGGGTATTTTCATGCCATACACTTGACCAATAACGAGTTTGGGATCAGTTTCTTGGTCCCTGACTCCGTGAAAGGACCTCTCCGCCAATCGCTGGAGGCCTGCCTTGAATAATGCGAGAAAGGAACGAAGGCACTTGGCGGCGTGTTGGCTCAGAGCGATATTCAGGCCGGTAGGCGTCGTCCCTTGACGGCGATCTCGGGGTGCTGAATCGTCTTGCGATGCGCCGGCATCCCGAACCGTCTCCGTCGTCCCCACCGCGGGAGACCCTCGCCGGTCTGGTCGAACGCGTCACCTTCCACAACGCAGACAGCGGCTTCTGCGTGCTGCGCGTGAAGGCGCGCGGGCACCGGGATCTCGTGACCACCGTCGGCCATGCCGCGAGCATTGCCGCCGGCGAGTGGATTACCGCCTCCGGGGAGTGGGTGAACGATCGCACCCATGGGCAGCAGTTCCGGGCGCAGTTCCTGCGGGTCTCGGTGCCGACCTCGATCGAGGGCATTGAGCGCTACCTCGGCTCGGGAATGATCCGCGGCATCGGGCCGGTGTATGCGAAGAAGCTGGTACGCGCCTTTGGTGAGCAGGTGTTTGATGTGATCGAACAGGCGCCCGAGCGATTGCGCGAGGTCGAGGGGATCGGCCCGGTGCGCGCCGAGCGCATCCGGGGCGCGTGGGCGGAACAGAAGGTCGTGCGCGAGATCATGGTGTTCCTGCACAGCCACGGGGTGGGGACGGCGCGCGCGGTGCGCATCTTCAAGACCTACGGCGCCGATGCGGTGCAGGTGATGAGCGAGAATCCCTATCGGCTCGCGCGCGACATCCGCGGCATCGGCTTCAAGACCGCGGATGCGATCGCGATGCGGCTGGGGATCGCGCCGGACGCGATGATCCGGGTCCGCGCGGGCGTGAGCTTCGCGCTCACCGAGGCGATGGACGAGGGTCACTGCGGGTTGCCGGTCGAGCAACTGCTGCCGCTGGCCGCGGCCCTGCTGGAGGTGCCGGCGACCCTGGTGCAGACCGCCGTCGATCTGGAGCGCAGCGAGGGCACGATTGTCGCGGATGCGGTGAATGAGGTGCCCTGCCTGTTCCTTGCGCACCTGTACCGCGCGGAGCAGGGGATCGCGGACCATCTGCGCCGTCTCCTGCACGGTGCACCGCCGTGGCCTGTGATCGACGCGGACCGAGCGCTGCCGTGGATCGAGTCGCAGGTGGGCCTTGCGCTCGCGGCCAGTCAGGCCGAAGCGGTCCGGCTCGCGCTGCGCTCGAAGGTGCTGGTGATCACCGGCGGGCCGGGGGTCGGCAAGACGACCCTGGTGAACGCGATCCTGCGCATCCTGGCGGCGAAGGGCGTCGAGATCCTGCTGTGCGCGCCGACCGGACGCGCCGCGAAGCGGCTGTCGGAGACCAGCGGGCGCGAGGCCCGCACGATTCACCGGCTGCTCGAGGTGGACCCGAAGTCGGGCCGGTTCAAGCGCGACGAGGAGTTCCCGCTGCGCTGCGACCTGCTGGTGGTGGACGAGACCTCGATGGTCGATGTCCGGCTGATGCAGTCGCTGGTGGCGGCCGTTCCCGACCACGCCGCGCTGCTGCTGGTCGGCGACATCGACCAGTTGCCCTCGGTGGGTCCGGGACAGGTGCTGGCGGACGTGATCGGTTCCGGGACGGTCCCGGTGGTGCGTCTGACCGAGGTGTTCCGCCAGGCGGCGAGCAGCCGCATCATCCAGAACGCCCACCGGATCAACCGCGGCGAGCCGCCGGACCTGTCGCGGCCCGAAGGGTTGAGCGATTTCTACTACGTCCCCGCGGAGGACCCGGAGCAGGCGGTGACGCGCATCATCGACCTGGTGCGCGACCACATCCCGCGCCGCTTCGGGCTCGATCCCGTGCGCGAGATCCAGGTGCTGTGCCCGATGAACCGGGGTGGCGTCGGTGCGCGTTCGCTCAACATCGAACTCCAGGCGGCGCTGAATCCGGCCGGGGAACGCAAGGTCGAGCGCTTCGGCTGGACGTTCGCCCCCGGCGACAAGGTGATGCAGATCGAGAACGATTACGACAAGGAGGTCTACAACGGCGACATCGGCTACGTGGAAGACGTTGACCCGGACACCCAGGAGCTCACTGCGCGTTTCGAGGAGCGCACGGTCACCTACGGATTCGGAGAACTCGACACCCTCGTGCCGGCCTATGCGGCGACCATTCACAAGAGCCAGGGGTCCGAGTATCCGGCGGTCGTCATCCCGGTGCTGACGCAGCACTACCCGATGTTGCAGCGCAACCTCATCTACACGGGTTTGACCCGGGGCCGGCGGCTGGTGGTGCTGGTCGGGCAGCGCAAGGCGATCGCGATCGCCGTGCGCAACGTGTCGGGCCGGCGGCGCTGGACGCGGTTGCTTCAGTGTCTGTGAGGCCCTCCAGCATCCCTGGGCAAGACGAACGCCGGAAGTCGCGGCAAAGGAATTCGGCAACAGGCGCGAAGGCTTTTCGGTTGATGGACAATGCCGTGAACGGGAGGCGACCGCTCTGATCTTTCTGGACCGCTGCATCGCACATCTCGACATGGATGCGTTCTACGCGTCCGTGGAGTTGCTGCGCTACCCGCAACTGCGGGGCCAGCCGCTTGTGGTCGGTGGGCGCCGTGTCGAAGCCCCGTCTGTGGGCGACGACGGTGCGTTTCAGTTCACCCGCCTGCGCGACTACCGCGGCCGGGGCGTGGTGACCACCGCGACCTACGAGGC
>NZ_REBW01000082.1 GCF_007692535.1 Thioalkalivibrio sp.
TGTAGGCCATGCTCTCTTCGAGCATTTGCGCAAAACTTTCACTCATGGATTTGTTAAACCTGTGATTGGGACGGTCTGCGACACAACGCCGCATCCGGGCTTGGGTTGAACACACCCCGCATCAGCGGGAACGGTTGGTTTCATTTCTACTGCTTGTCTACTGCGTGCTGCATGACTGCCTACTACCCTTCCCGGGCAGACAGGGCGCCCTGCAAACGCTCGCGGATCATTGCCACCACCGCCTCGATGCCGATCCCGGTGCAATCCAGGATCCAGGCGTCCTCCGCCGGCTTCAGCGGCGCGGTGGCACGTTCGCGATCGCGGCGGTCGCGCGCCTCCATTTCTTCCCGGAGGGCGCGAAGATTAGCACTAAGTCCTTGTTCCATCAACTGCTTAAAGCGTCTTTTCGCGCGTTCCTCCGCGGTTGCCGTCAAAAAGACCTTCAGAGCGGCGTCTGGAAAGACCACCGTGCCCATGTCACGGCCGTCCGCGACCAGGCCGGGCGGTTGTGCGAAAGCCCGCTGGCGTTCCAGCAGCGCAGTGCGCACCGGAGAGAGAGCCGCGACCACGGAGGCATCGGAGCCCGCGGTTTCGGAACGCAGGAGATGATCCACGCGCATTCCATCCAGCCAGGTCTGGACCAGTGCCTCCTCGTCGGAGATCCTGAATTCGACATCAAGGTTTCGCGCAATATCCGCAAGTTCTGCAATATTCGAAAAATCCGTGTCACGTTTTCGCGCGGCCACACCGACCAGGCGGTACAGGGCTCCGCTATCCAGCAGATGCCAGCCGAACTCCTTGGCCAGGCGCTTGCTCACGGTGCCCTTGCCGGCGCCCCCGGGACCGTCGATGGCGAGTACGGGGGTCATGATGCGGTGATGCCGAGGCCGGCGCCGCGCGCCAGTTGGGCGAAGCCGGGAAAGGAGGTCGCGACATTGTCGCAGTCGTGAATGGTGACCGCCCCGTCCGCGCGCAGCGCAGCGATCGCGAAGGACATTGCAATCCGGTGATCGCCATGGCTCTGGACCACGCCCTCACGCAGCCGGCTGCGGCCCTGTATGCGCAGTCCGTCGGGCAGAACCTCGCAGTCGACGCCGAGCGCTCCCAGACCGTCCGCCATCACCTGGATGCGATCGCTCTCCTTCACCCGCAGTTCCTCGGCGCCGGTCAATACCGTCTGCCCCTCGGCGCAGGCGGCTGCGATGAACAGCGCCGGGAATTCATCGATGGCGAGTGGCACGAGTTCCGTGGGAATCGCGATGCCCTGCAGCGGTGCCCAGCGCACCCGCAGATCGGCCACCGGCTCCCCGCCGATCTCGCGCCGGTCGAGGACCTCGATCGAGGCGCCCATCAGCCGCAGGATGTCGATCACCCCGGTGCGGGTCGGGTTCACGCCGACATGCTGCAGCAGCAGATCGGAACCCCTGGAGATGCTCGCACCCACGAGGAAGAAGGCCGCAGAGGAGATGTCCGCAGGCACTTCCACGGGGCTGGCCCTGAGCGGCGTGTCGCCGGTGACGCAGGCCATGCGCCGCTCGCGCCGCACCGTGCATCCGAAACCCTGCAGCATCCGCTCGGTGTGGTCACGGGTCGGTGCCGGCTCGATCACACAGGTCTCGCCTTCGCTCCAGAGACCGGCCAGCAGCAGCGCCGACTTGACCTGGGCGCTGGCGACCGCGAGCGTGTGCTTGTGCCCGCGCAATGATTGCCCGCCATGGATCCGCAGCGGCGGCGTGCCGTCGCCGTCGGCATCGATCCGGGCGCCCATTCGTGCCAGGGGTTCCGTCACGCGGCGCATCGGCCGTCGGTTCAACGATTCATCGCCGACCAGCGTACTGTCGAAGGCCTGCCCGGCGAGCACTCCGCACATCAGGCGCATGGCCGTGCCGGAGTTCCCCATGTCCAGGGGTGCGGCCGGCGCCTTTAGTCCGTGCAGGCCCACGCCATCGATGATCACGGTATTGGGTTCGGGACGCTCGATCGCCACGCCCATGGCCTGAAAGGCTGCCAGTGTCGCGAGGCAGTCCTCGCCGTCGAGAAAGCCGGTAATCGTGGTGCGGCCCTCGGCCAACGCCCCAAGCATGATGGCGCGATGGGAGATCGATTTGTCGCCCGGGACCCGGAGGCTCCCGCCCAGGGATCCGCCGGCCGCCACCGTGAAGGTCGTTGTCATGTTGGTCACTGATCCAGTTGCACTTGCATGTTCTCACTGAAGCGGTCGCGCGCCTGCTTCGCGAACCCGAAACGCGCCTCGAGGGCCTCGCCGTCGCCGCGCGCGATCGCTTCCCGCAGGCCGTCCAGATCGGCCTGAAACCGCTCCAGGACCGCGAGGATCGCGTCCCGATTGGCGACGCAGATGTCGCGCCACACCACCGGATCGCTGGACGCGATGCGGGTGAAATCCCGAAACCCCCCGGCGGCATAGTGAAAGATCTCATCGCTCTCGCTCATGCGTGCCAGCGACTCCACCAGGGCGAAAGCCAGCACGTGTGGCAGATGACTGGTGGCGGCGAGCACGTGATCGTGGTGCACCGGGGTCATGAATTCCACCCGCGCGCCAGTGGCACGCCACATCGCGGCGACATGCTCGGAGGCCATGGGACTGGTCTCGTCAGCCGGGGTCAGGATCACCAGTCGTTCCCGGAACAGGGTCGCGTAGGCTGCCGAGACACCGCTGTGTTCGGTGCCCGCGATCGGGTGGCCCGCGACGAAATTGCGGGGCAAATGTCCGAAGCCGGCTCGGACGGCCTCGATGACGGCCTGCTTGCTGCTGCCGACATCGGTCAATGTGGCCTCGGCCGGCCAGTGGGTTGCGATCGCGGCAGCCAGCCCCTGCATCGACCCCAGCGGCACTGCCAGCACGCCGACGTCGGCATCCCGACAGGCCTCGACCGGATTCGTGGTCCAGCGGTCGATCACGCCCAGGCGGACCGCCTCCTCCAGGTTCGCGGGATTGCGCGAACAGCCGACCACCTCGGCAACGGCGCCTGCCTCGCGCAGCGCAAGGGCCAGCGAACCACCGATCAGGCCGACCCCGAAGATGACAAGCCGCTGAATCATGCCGTGAGCACGTTATCGAGGGCGGCAAGGAAGCGATCGTTCTCGCCTCTGGTCCCAATGGTCACACGCAGATGCGTCGGCAGGCCGTAGTTGTCCACGGGTCGAACGATCACCCCCTGGCGCAGCAGCCGTTCGTATACCGGCCCCGGAGGCTGACGCACGTCGAAGGTGATGAAGTTTCCAACCGAGGGGATGAAGTCCAGGCCCCGCTCACGGAGTGCAGCCGTCATCTGGGCAAGTCCCTCGCGGTTAACCCGGACGCTTTCCGCCACATGTCCGGCATCGCCCAAGGCCGCCAACCCGGCCGCCTGTGCCAGGGAGTTGACGTTGAACGGTTGCCGCGCCCGGTTGAGCAGTTCGGCGACCCCGATCGAGGACACGGAGTAGCCGAGACGCAGTCCGGCAAGGCCGTGGATCTTCGAGAACGTCCGGGTGACCATCAGGTTGGGAAAGTGCTGAAGCCACTGTGTGGTGTCGGGATAGTCCGTTGCCTCCACGTACTCTGCGTAGGCCTCGTCGACCACCACCAGCGTTTCCGCCGGGACCTGGACCAGAAACGCCTCCAGGGCTCCCGCGGACACCCAGGTGCCGGTGGGGTTGTTTGGGTTGGCGATAAAGACCACGCGCGTGTCCTTGTCCACCCGCGCGAGCATCGCATCCAGGTCATGTCCGTACGGCTGTCCGGAATCCACGGGGAGGGGGTCGGCCGGCCGCCCCTCCGCGGAGACGGCTTGAACCACCAGCGCGTATACCGCGAAGGCGTGCCGCGAAAACACGGCACTACAACCGGGGCCGAGCCATGTCCGCGCGACCAGTTCCAGGATCTCGTTGGACCCATTGCCCAGAGTGACCTGTTCGGGGGTCAGCCCATGCCGGTTCGCGAGGGCCTGCTTCAGGGCGAAGCCGTTCCCGTCCGGATAGATGTGAAGATCATCCAGCGCGGTCTGAATCGCCGCCAGGGCGCGGGGGCTGGGACCCAGCGGGTTCTCGTTCGAGGCCAGTTTTACTGCGTCGCGGATACCCAGTTCCCGTTCCAGGGTAGCCACCGGCTTCCCGGGTTCATAGGGTCGGAGCGCCCGGACACCAGGCACGGCCAGGACACTGAAATCAACCATTAGCTTGGTATCCTGTGAAGCGAGGATGCGGAAACCACTAGGTGGCCGCCTGCGGATAACTGCCGAGGATCTTGAGCATGTCGGCACTCTTGCGCAGTTCGCCGAGGCAGGCCGCGACCGCCGGGTCGGCTTGGTGGCCAACGAGGTCGAGAAAAAACACGTATTCCCAGTTCACGCAGCGCGATGGACGCGATTCAATGCGCGTCAGGCTGATCCCGGCATCGGCGATGGGCTTGAGCAGGCCGAACAGGGAGCCGGGTCGATTTGCGGTGCTGAGCATGATCGACGTTCGGTCGCGCCCGGTGATGCCGGTCTCCAGGCGCCCGATCACGAGAAAGCGGGTGGTGTTGTCCCCGCGGTCCTGGATGTTCCTGACGAGAATTTTCAGGCCATAGCGATCTGCCGCAACCGCGCTCGCGATCGCAGCCGCATGGGGCAGCTCGGCCGCATCCTGCGCCGCGCGGGCATTGCTGGGGGCATGGCGGCGTTCCGCGGCATGCAGTTCCCGGTCCAGCCATTGCCTGCACTGGGCCAGGGCCTGAGGGTGGGCCATCACCACCTGTACGTCCTCCAGGCGCTCGCTGCGTGACAGCAAATGATGCTGTACCGGCAGCACCACCTCCCCGCAGATGCGCAGCGGCGACTCCAGGAAACAGTCGACGGTGTGGGTCACGACGCCTTCGGTGCTGTTTTCGATCGGCACCACCCCGAAATGGGCTCTGCCCGACTCCACTTCACGGAAGACCGTGTCTATGGCGGTCAGCGGCTGCAGGGCCGCGGCCTGGCCGAAGTGCTTGCGGGTGGCCAGGTGGGTAAAGGTTCCCTCCGGCCCCAGATAGGCGACTTTGAGAGGTTCTTCCAGTGCCAGGCATTCCGACATGATCTCGCGGAAGATGCGCACCAGCGCATCATCGGGCAGCGGCCCGGGGTTCCGTTCGCGCACCTGCCGAAGGATCACGGCCTCCCGTTCCGGCCGGTAGAACCGCGGATCGCCCTCGCTGCGCTTGACCGAAGCGACCTCTTCGGCGCAACTCGCCCGCTCGTTCAGCAGGCGCAGCAGTTCGGCATCGACCTGGTCGATGCGCCCGCGCAGGCGCTCGAGATCAGCGGAATCCGACACTAGAGGACCCGGGAACGGAGAACCCCGTCGATTCCGGCGATGGCCTCGGCGGTTGCAGCGTCGATGGGCGTCTCGACATCGAGCAACGTGTAGGCCAGATCGCCCCGCGATTCGTTGACCATGTGCACGATGTTGACGTTCTTCTGCCCCAGCACATGCGAGATCTGGCCGACCCGATCGGGTAGGTTGCGGTTGACGATCGCCAGTCTCGCGGCTCCCTTGCGCTCCAGGGATAAACGGGGAAGGTTGACGGAGTTGCGCACGTTTCCGTTTTCCAGATAATCGCGCAGTTGGTCCGCCACCATGACCGCACAATTCTCCTCGGACTCGACCGTCGACGCACCGAGATGCGGCAGCATGATGACCCGTGGGTTCCCGAGCTGCGCCGGCGACGGAAAGTCCGTCACGTAGGCATGGATCTGACCGGCGTCTAGTGCGGCGCACAACGCCACATCGTCGACCACACTCTCACGCGCGAGGTTGATCACGATCGCGCCTGGCTTCAGTGAGCGGACCCGCGTGGCATCCAGGATGTTGCGGGTCTGGTCGTTCAGGGGCACGTGGAAGGTGATCACGTCGGCCTGGCTGATCACCGCGTCCACGGTGGTGGCGCGATCCACAGCGGCCTCCAGCCGCCAGGCGCTCTCGACGGTGATCTTGGGATCGAAGCCGATCACGTTCATGCCCAGGCCGCGTGACGCGTTGGCGATCTTCACGCCGATCGCTCCGAGGCCGATCACGCCCATGGTTCGCCCCGGGAGTTCGAAGCCCACGAACCGCTTCTTGCCGTCTTCGACGCGTTTCTGGAAGTCCGGGTCGCTGGGATCAAGTCCCCGCAGATACTCGTGTGCGGGAATCAGATTCCGCGCTGCCAGGAGCAAGCCGGCAATGACGAGTTCCTTCACCGCGTTGGCATTGGCGCCGGGAGCGTTGAACACCGCCACGCCCCGCGCGGACAACGCCTCGACCGGAATATTGTTCACACCACTCCCGGCACGTCCGACGGCATTTACGGACTCGGGGATTGGGGTCTCGTGCAGGTTGTGGGAACGCAGCATGATCGCGTCCGGGCCCTGCAGGGAGGATGCCACCTCGTACTGCTCGCGTGGAAACCGGTTCAGGCCGCGCACGGCGATATTGTTGAAGGTCTGTATGCGAAACATGCTGTGTCCCTGATCAGGCGTGCCGTTGCTCGAAGTCGGCCATGAATTCGACGAGAGTGTCCACAGCAGCCTCGGGCACCGCGTTATAAAGGCTTGCCCGCATGCCGCCCACCGACCGGTGTCCCTTCAGGCCGGACAACCCGGCTTCGGCAGCCTGTTTCAGGAAACTGCCGTCGAGGGCATCGTCGGCCAGAATGAACGGCACGTTCATCCAGGAACGGGCCGACGGTTCCACCGGGTTGCGATAGAACTCGGAGTTGTCGACGAAGTGGTAGAGCTTGCCCGCCTTGCGCCGGTTGATCTCGCCCATGGCCGCCAGACCGCCCAGCTCCAGCAGCCACTCGAACACCAGGCCGGACAGATACCAGGCCAGCGTCGGGGGCGTGTTGTACATGGAGTCGTTCTTCGTCTGCAGGGCGTAGTCGAAGACCGCCGGGACCGTCGGCGACTTGCGCTCGAGGAGATCCCTACGCACGATCACCAGGGTCAGACCGGCCGGCCCGATGTTCTTCTGGGCACCGGCATAGATCACCCCGTAGCGCGAGACCTCCAGTGGCCGGGACAGGATGGTCGAGGACATGTCCGCGACCAGCGGGACCGTGCCGGTGTCCGGCACGAAGTGGAACTCCACGCCGCCGATGGTCTCGTTGGGTGTGTAGTGTACGTAGGCCGCATCCGGGTCCAGCTTCCAGGTCGCGGGATCGGGGATCGACGCATAGCCGTGGCTCTGGCTGCTGGCCACGATATTCACCGGCCCGTACTTCTGGGCCTCCTTGATCGCCTTGCCCGACCAGGCCCCGGTGTCGATGTAGTCCATGCCCTGGCTGCCGTTGCGCAGGTTAAGGGGTACTGCGGCAAACTGGCCGGTCGCACCGCCCTGGAGGAACAGCACCGCATAATCCTCTGGCACCGCCAGAAGCGTGCGGAGGTCGTTTTCCGCTTTTTCCGCGACTTGCATGAAAGTCTTACCGCGATGACTCATCTCCATCACCGACATGCCGGCGCCACGGAAGTCCATCCATTCCGCCTGCGCCCGCTGCAGCACCGGCTCCGGAAGGGCCGCCGGACCCGCACTGAAATTGAATACTCGACTCATTCTTCGCGCTCTCCCTTTTCAGCACCGGGGTCTTCTGCCCCGGGGTCGCCGTTGATCGATGCCCCTGCGTCGGAGCCATCGGCAACTTCCTCGTCGTCCTCGGGATCATCCTCTCCCTGGAGCCGCTCCACGCGAGCAAGCTCCACGAGGCGCTCCCCCTCGCTCAGACGGATCAACCGTACGCCCTGGGTGTTGCGCCCGATCAGCGGAATCTGCTCCACCGGCGTCCGTACCAACGTGCCGCCGTCGGTGATCAGCATGACCTCGTGATCATCCAGTACCCTGGCGGCGCCAACCAGCGTCCCATTGCGCCCCGCGCACTGCATCGCAATCACGCCCTGTCCACCACGCCGGTGCACCGGGAATTCGTCGAAGCGGGTCCGCTTGCCGAAACCGAACTCGCTGGCGAACAGGGCCGAGCCCTCTTCCACGATGAGCAGGGCAATGACCTGTTGTGAATCCTCCATGCGCACGCCGCGCACACCACAGGCAGTCCGCCCCATCGCGCGCACATCCGTCTCGGGGAACCGCACTGCCTTCCCCCCCGAGGTGACCAGCATCACGTCGCGGCTTCCGTCGGTCAGCGCCACATCCACCAGCCGATCACCCTCGCGCAGGTCCACAGCGATGATGCCGGTACTGCGGGGCCGCGAGAAGTCGGTCAGCGGGGTCTTCTTGACCGTGCCCGACGTCGTCACCATGAAGACGAACTGATCCTCGCCATAGCTGCGCACCGGCAGAATGGCGTTGATGCGCTCGTTCGCCTCCAGCGGCAGCAGATTCACGATCGGCTTGCCACGTGCGGCCCGGCTGCCCTGGGGCAGTTCGTAGACCTTGATCCAGTAGACCCGGCCCCGACTGGAGAAGCACAGGATGGTGTCATGGGTATTGGCCACCACCAGCCGGTCGATGAAGTCCTCTTCGCGGAAGCTGGTCGCGGCCTTGCCCCGCCCACCGCGGCGCTGCGCCCGATAGGCCGTCACTGGCTGGTACTTGACATACCCGGCGTGGGACAGCGTGACCACCACGTCCTCTTCGCCGATAAGGTCTTCCAGCGTCAGGTTGGTGTGGACCGCCCGGATCTCGGTGCGGCGGGCATCGTTGTACTGCTCGCGCACCGCGAGGAGTTCGTTGCGGATTTCCTCCTGCAGGCGCTCGCCGGATCCCAGGATGTCGAGCAGGTCCTCGATCTGGTCCAGCAGCTGCCGGTACTCGTCGAGGATCTTGTCCTGCTCGAGCCCGGTCAGTCGGTGCAGGCGGAGATCCAGGATCGCCTGCGCCTGGCTCTCGGAGAGACGGTAACCGTCACCGGAGAGCCCAAACTCCGCGGGCAGCTCCTCCGGGCGCGAGGCGCGGGCTCCGGCGCGATCCAGCATCGCGGTGACGCCCCCGGGGCCCCAGGTCCTGGCCAGCAGGCCGGCCTTCGCCTCGGCCGGGCTCGGCGCGCCACGGATCAGTGCGATGATGTCGTCGATGTTCGCCAGCGCGATCGCCAGTCCTTCGAGAATATGCGCGCGTTCCCGCGCCTTGCGCAGGTCGAAGATCGTGCGCCGGGTCACCACCTCTCGGCGGTGGCGCAGGAAGGCCTCCAGGATCTGGCGCAGGTCCAGCAGTTTCGGCTGGCCCTCGACCAACGCGACCATGTTGATACCGAAAACGTTCTGCATCTGCGTGTGCATGAACAGGTGGTTCAGGACCACCTCCGGCATTTCGCCGCGCTTCAGTTCGATCACGATGCGCATGCCGTCCTTGTCGGATTCGTCGCGCAGTTCGCTGATGCCCTCGAGCTTGCGCTCCTTCACCAGTTCGGCGATTTTTTCGATCAGCCGGGCCTTGTTCACCTGATACGGCAGCTCGGTGACAATGATCGCCTCGCGCTGGCCGCCTTCGAGTGGTTCCATGTGTGTCAGGGATCGGATGTACACACGCCCGCGACCGGTGCGGTAGGCGTCGCGGATGCCGTCGGCGCCGTTGATGATGGCCGCGGTCGGGAAATCCGGACCGGGGAGGTAGTCCATCAGGCCATCGATTCCGATCTCGGGATCGTCGATCAGAGCTACGCAGGCGTCGATCACCTCACCGAGGTTGTGCGGGGGGACGTTGGTCGCCATACCCACCGCGATCCCCGCGGAACCGTTGACCAGCAGGTTGGGAAACCTGCTCGGCAGCACCGAGGGTTCGCGCTCGGAGCCGTCGTAGTTCTCGACGAAGTCGACCGTCTCCTTGTCGATGTCCGCCAACAGTTCCTGCGCGATGCGGGCCATGCGCACTTCGGTGTAACGCATGGCCGCGGGTGCGTCACCGTCGACCGAGCCGAAGTTGCCCTGCCCGTCCACGAGCATGTAGCGCATCGAGAAGGGCTGGGCCATGCGGACGATGGCATCGTAGACGGCGCTGTCGCCGTGCGGGTGGTATTTACCGATCACGTCACCGACCACGCGGGCCGATTTCTTGTACGGCTTGTTGAACTCGTTTCCGAGCTCCCGCATCGCGTGCAGCACCCGACGATGGACGGGCTTCAGGCCGTCGCGGACGTCAGGAAGCGCCCGGCCCACGATCACGCTCATCGCGTAATCGAGGTAGGACTGCTGCATCTCGTCTTCGAGATTGACCGGGAATACTTCCTTGGCGAATTCGGCCATAGGCTTGCGGCATTTTCCGGGGAGGGTAAACCCGGAATATTACCATAGCGGGGCACGCGCGGCGCGCCCCGCTCGCCGCCTCAGGTTGGCAGCCCCTTCCCGAGTGCCGCCAGGCCCTGTCGGTCCGGGCGCCGCACCACGCCATGCTCAGTCACGATGGCATCGATCAACCGGGCCGGCGTCACGTCGAACGCCGGGTTCCAGGCCCGGGCGCCGCGGGCGGCAACCTGCTGGCCGGCGAGCTCCAGCACCTCGGACTCCGGGCGTGTCTCGATCGGGATTCCGGTGCCGTCATCCGTGCCGAAGTCGATGGTGCTCACCGGCGCCGCGACCATGAAGCCCACGCCGTGTTCCCGTGCCAGCACCGCCAGCCCGTAGGTCCCGATCTTGTTGGCGGTATCGCCGTTGGCGGCGATACGGTCGGCCCCGACGATCACCCAGCCCACCGTTCCGGAGCGCAGCAGGCTGGCCGCGGCGCCCTCGCAGAGCAGTCGCACGGGAATGCCATCCTGCACCAACTCCCAGGCCGTGAGACGTGCGCCCTGGAGCCAGGGACGGGTCTCGTCGGCAAACACCTCGGTGACGCGCCCGTCTGCCCAGGCGGAACGGACCACCCCCAGCGCAGTCCCGAACCCGCCGGTCGCCAGGGATCCCGTGTTGCAATGGGTCAGGACCGCACGGCCCGGCGTGATCAGTGCCGCGCCCAGCCCGCCCATGCGTCGGTTGGCGGCAATGTCGTCGTCGAGAATGGCCTGCGCCGTGGCCAGACACGCCGCATAGGCTTCATCCGCCGACGCGCAGCCGTCCAATACCCGCCGCATCCGGTCCAGTGCCCAGAACAGGTTCACCGCAGTCGGACGGGACGCCGCCAGTTGCTCCATCGCGGTGTCGACCTCCGCCCGCCAGGGGTTTACCGATTGCTTGCGTGCCGCCTCGCAGGCGAGCACGACGCCGAAACCGGCGGCGATGCCGATGGCCGGCGCCCCGCGCACCACCATGTCGCGGATGGCCGCCGCGACGGCTTGCGGCTCCGTGTAAGCATTCTCCCGGGTCTCACCCGGCAGCCGGCGCTGGTCCAACAGGTAGAGGACCCCGTCTTCGAAGCGGATGGGGCGGATGGTGTCTGGCGGGTGCGGGTTCATGCCTTCATTCTACATGGCCCCGGGGTTTCGCGGCCCCGGCGGGGCGTCGGATGCGTCGTCGCGGCAATGCCCGGGAAGGGGTGGCGCTGGCGGAACGGGCGGATGCCAGAAACGCCGGTGCTCGATCCGGCTGCCCGGTCCGAGCCGGATGCCACCCGGGCCGGTTTCCAACCAGATCATGCCCCGTTCCGCGGTGTCGAACAGGGGAATGCAGCGCGCATCCAGCAGCCTTCGCACATCGGGGGCTGGATGTGCGAAACGATTGTCGAAGCCGCTGCTCACCCAGGCCACTTCGGGTGCGGCGGCTTCGAGCAGACCGCGGCTCAGTACCCCCGCGGCACCGTGATGCGGCACCAGCAGCACATCGGTACGCAAACTGTCGCCCATGGCGCGTACCAGCACGCTCTCCCCCAGGCCCTCCAGATCACCGGTGAGCAGGAGACGACCGTGCCGACCCTGCACGGCGAGCACGCAGGAGGCGGCGTTGCCGCTGTCCCAGAACGGTGGCGGATGCAGGGTCGCGAAGTGGACTCCGTCCCATTCCCAGGCGATGCCGGCCTCGCAGGGCCCCTCCTCTGCCAAGGCATCGCCACGTCGGCTCAGAATCTCCCGCACCGGCAGGCCGGAGACAACGGCGGCGACCCCGCCCCGGTGGTCCATGTGCTCGTGGCTGACCAGGATCCGATCGATGCTGCGTATGCCACGCCGGCGCAACGCAGGCAGAACCACTGCCGATCCGGAGTCGAAGCCGTCCTCCCAGGCCGGTCCGGCGTCGTACACCAGGACGTGCCTTTGCGTCTGGACGACCACGGCGAGCCCCTGCCCGACGTCCAGCATCTCGGCCCGGAAGTCGCCTTCGGCGATCGGTGGCGACAGGGGCAATGCCAGCGGCAGGCAGGCCAGTCCCGCCCAGGGCAGAAGGCTGCGGGCGCGCGGAAACAGAAGCAGGACGACGCCGACTCCCGCCAGGACCGCACCGGGCCAGGGCACGGCCATCTCCGCGACCGCGCCCGGTACGGCGAGGAGAAGCTCCAGCGTCCGCAGCAGCAGCGCGAGCCAGGCGTCCGCCCACCAAAGCAAAGGGGCGCCCAGGGGTGCCCAGAGCAGCGCAAGGCCCGCCCCGGCGAGCAACACCGGCAGCACCAGGAAGCTGACGACAGGGACTGCCACCAGGTTGGCCGCCGGCGCGATCCAGGAACCCAGCTGAAACCAGGCGAGACTGAGCGGCAACATCGCGACGGCGAGGATCACCTGGATCCGCAGCCATCCCTTCGGCCCTGGCGGCTGCACCCGCCCCTGAAGCAGGACGAGAATCACCGCCACGGCGCCGAAGGAAAACCAGAAGCCGGGGGCGAGGACGCTGGCGGGTGCGACCGCCACTACGAAGACCAGCGCGCCGGCATAGACGCGCCACGAAAGCGGGTCGCGCCGCGCCAGGACCGCTACACTCACGAGTACAAGCATAACCAGTGCCCGCTGCGTCGGAATGCTGAATCCCGCGAGGGCGGCGTAGGCCGCAGCCGCAGACATCGCAACGAGGGCACCGAACCAGTGCAGCGGAAGAGCCCGGTGCAACCAGGGCAGTCTTCGCCACGCGCCGCGTCCCAGCAGCAGGGCGAAGCCCGCCACGAGCCCTACGTGCAGCCCGGAGATGGCCATCAGATGATTCGTTCCGGTATGCAGAAAGCGCCGCCAGTCGTCGGGGTCCATCGCGCCCCGGTCGCCGATGACGAGCGCCTGCATGACGCCAGGGTGCCGGGCCTCGGGATGGGCCGCGAGCATCGCATCCCGGACTGCCGCGCGCAGCCGATGCAGGTCCTGTGCTGCAGGCCTGGCGCTCGCGCCGTCGATGAGCTGCAGGTTTCCCCGAACGCTCGCCAGCCCATGAATGCCGGTGCGGTACAGCCACGCCCCGTAGTCGAACCCGCCGGGATTGTGCAACCCCCGGGGCGGCCGCAGGCGCAGGGTGACCTGGACACGGTCACCCGGCGCGAGGCGCGGCTCGGCGGGAAAAAGAGTCACGCGCAGGCGTTCGGCCCGGAACGCGTCCGGGGCGGTGACGGTCTCATCGACTTGAAGTATGAACCGGGAACGACGCGATCCGTGGTCCGGAATACCCCGAACCGTGGCGACTACCGTGACCTCGGTGCCCGTCAGGGCCGCGGGCACGGCACGCTCCGTCCAGCTCTGAGCGTGCATCCCCGCGAGTGCGCATCCAAGCAGGAATCCGCTCACAGGGCGCGTGAACCGGTGCCAGGCGAGCGCCAGGGCCGGCAGCCCCAGAACCGCCCAGGGCCATTCGGGCAGAGCGGGCAGCAGGTGCAGGGCCAGGACCCCGGTCACCAGAGCGCCGGCAAACGGGATCATGGTTCCATCCCGGCAGGAACGGAAATATGATGCCGCGAGCCCGGACCGACGCGGCCGGCCAGGGCTTGGCGGCCGCTCTTGACGCATTCACCCGCGCGCCATAGCGCGCCCACTGATCCATGGCGAAAAAATTCATCAAGAGTTGGTTCCCGGCCTATGAATCGGTCCGGGGCCACCGTGCCCTGGAAATGCTGGGTCCGCGCCTGCGCGCGCCTGATCTGTGGCATCTGAACCGGCGCTCCGTCGCTGGTGCCTTTGCCGTGGGACTCTTCGTGACCTTCCTGCCGATACCGATGCAGATGCTGCTCGCCGCCGCGATTGCAATCTGGGCGCGCGTCAACCTGCCCATATCGGTCCTGCTGGTCTGGGTGTCCAATCCCCTGACCATGCCGCCCATATTCTACACCGCCTACACGATCGGACGCTGGATCCTCAATGAGCCGCGGCGCTCATTCCGCGTGGAGATGACCATGGAGTGGTTCACCGGCGATTTGTTGACGATCTGGAAGCCGCTGGTGACCGGCAGCCTCGTGCTGGCCGTGGTCGCCTCCACTGTCGGGTATCTGGTGGTCCGCGTGCTCTGGTGGTTCAGCGTCATGGAACG
>NZ_REBW01000102.1 GCF_007692535.1 Thioalkalivibrio sp.
TAGGACGCCAGGCGCTTGTATTTCACCCGGTGCGGCTGGTCGGCGGCGGCACCGAGGCGTTCGTGCCGGTCGGCCTCGTACTCCTGGTAATTCCCTTCGAAGAACACCACGCTGCCGTCCTCCTCGAAGGCCAGCATGTGGGTGGCGATGCGGTCCAGGAACCAGCGGTCATGCGAGATCACGATCGCGGATCCGGGGAAGTCGAGCAGTGACTCCTCCAGCGCCCGCAGAGTCTCCACGTCGAGGTCGTTGGTCGGTTCGTCGAGCAGCAGCAGGTTGCCGCCGCTCTTCAGCACCTTGGCGAGATGAACCCGGTTGCGCTCGCCGCCGGACAGGTCCTTCATCCGCTTCTGCTGGTCCGCGCCCTTGAAATTGAAGCGGCCGACATAGGCGCGTGAGGGCATCTGGAAGTTGCCGACCTGCACGATGTCCTGGCCGTTGGAGATTTCCTCCCAGACCGACTTCTCGTCGGCCAGCGCATCGCGGCTCTGGTCGACGTAGGCGATCTGCACCGTGTCGCCGATGGTGATGTCGCCACCGTCCGGCTTTTCCTGGCCGGTGATCATCCGGAACAGCGTGGTCTTGCCGACGCCGTTGGGGCCGATCACGCCGACGATTCCCCCGCGGGGCACCGAGAACGACAGGCCCTGGTACAGGAGGCGATCGCCGAAGGCCTTGTTCAGGTTCTCTGCCTCGAGGACCACGTCGCCTAGACGCGGACCTGGTGGGATGTACAGGTCCTTGGTCTCGGATCGGCGCTGGTAGTCACTCGAGGACAGTTCCTCGAAGCGCTTCAGACGTGCCTTGCTCTTGACCGTGCGCCCCTTCGGGTTGCTGCGCACCCATTCCAGTTCCGACTCCATGGCCTTGATCCGGGCCTGTTCCGTCTTCTCCTCCTGGGCAAGGCGCTTCTCTTTCTGCTCCAGCCAGGAGGAGTAATTGCCCTCCCAGGGGATGCCGTGACCGCGATCCAGTTCCAGGATCCAGCCGGCGACGTTGTCGAGGAAGTACCGGTCGTGGGTCACCGCGACCACGGTGCCGTTGAACTCCTGCAGGAAGCGTTCGAGCCAGGCCACGCTCTCGGCGTCGAGATGGTTGGTGGGCTCGTCGAGGATCAACATATCAGGGCTGGAAAGCAGCAGCCGGCACAGCGCGACACGCCGACGCTCGCCCCCGGAGAGGGTCTTTACGTCCGCATCCCACGGAGGCAGGCGCAGTGCGTCGGCGGCGACCTCGAGCTTGCGGTCCAGATTGTGGCCGTCGCTGGCCTGGACCAGGGACTCCAGCTCGGCCTGCTCTGCAGCCAGCTTGTCGAAATCCGCGTCGGGTTCGGCATAGGCGGCGTAGACCTGGTCCAGCCGCGCGAGCGCTTCCTGGATGGGCTGCACGGCCTCCTCGACATTGCCGCGTACGTCCTTGCCGTCGTCGAGGCGGGGTTCCTGTTCCAGAAAGCCGATGCGGATGCCGGGCTGGGGGCGTGCCTCGCCGAGGATGTCGTTGTCCACGCCGGCCATGATCCGGAGCAGGGTGGACTTGCCGGAGCCGTTGTATCCCAGTACGCCGATTTTGGCGCCCGGGAAGAAATTCAGGTAGATGTCCTTCAGGATCTGCTTCTTCGGCGGGACGATCTTGCCGACACCGTTCATGGTAAAGATGTACTGCGCCATGGGACCTCTTTTGGTACTTTTGCGTGTTGAGTGGCAGTGAACCCATTACCATACCACGAGTTCCCGATGAAATTATTGGCGCGTCACGGCGTCTATAGACTCGTTCCCATCATCCACTCGAGGAGGCCCCATGTTCCGTTCACGGAAATCCCTGTACGCCTGGCTGTTCGTTCTGCTCTTCTGGGTGCCGCTTGCGGCGCAGTCCGCCGAGAGGGTCACATTGGAGCACGATGGCCTCACCCTCGTGGGACACCTGCAGGCGCCTGTCGATCCCGCGGAAGGGGTCGTCCTGATGCTGCACGGCACGCTGGCGCACGGCCGGATGGAGACCATGGCGGCGGTGCAGGACCTGCTGGCGGATCAGGGGATGAACTCCCTGGCGGTCAACCTGAGCTTCGGCATCGACGCCCGCGAGGGCATGTTCGAGTGCGACCGGCCCGTGACCCACGGTCTGCAGGAGCATTTCGCCGAACTCGACGCCTGGCTGGCCTGGCTGCGCGACGAGGGCTACGGTCCGGTGACCCTCCTCGGGCATTCCCGCGGCGGCAACCAGGTGGCGCGCTTTCACGAGGAGTGGGGGGTAGAGGACGTGCGTGCGCTGGTCCTGATCGCGCCGTCGACCTTCGATGCAGAGCGCGCGGCGGCGGCCTACGAGGCGCAGTCGGGCATGCCCCTGATCGTCCGTCTCGATCAGGCCACGGAGCTGATGCGTATGGATCAGCCGGAGACCCTGTTGCAGGGTGTGCGTTTCCTGTACTGCGAGGAGTTGGACGTGTCCCCGAGGGCCTTTCTCGGATATTACTCGCCGGATGAGGCGAACGATACCCCGACCCTGATCGACGGTATCGATACGCCGACACTGGTGATCATCGGCTCGGAGGACGACGTGGTTGCCGATCTGCCCGAGCGCATGGGGGCTCTCGCGGATGCCGGGAACGTGAGCACCGTCACCATCGACGGGGCGGACCATTTCTTCCGGGACTTCTTTGCTGACGATGTCGTCGAGGCCATCGCGGATTTCATGCAGCAGCATTGATACCGGGCTGATGGAAGAACGCCCGCCAACCGCATATCTGGAGAATCAGAATCAACCGGTTCCAATATTTCTATGTCGCCGTCATCCTCGCGGCGCTGGCCCTGGCGCTGGCCCTGTGGCGGGTGGGTGGAATTTCCTACCCACCCGGTCCCCTGGCGCCACCGGGCGCCGCGGCCGCGATCGTACTACTCCTCTCTCTCGTGAGTTTCGTCCTTTGGCGCTGGACCGGCGCCCTGTTCTGGCGTGTCGTGAGCCCGGGGCTGCTGGTGGCTGGAACCATGATGGTTGCCGCCGGGGCATATCAGCATTGGCTGGTCACTCCGGTCGAGGGGGAGACCGGGTCGGCGGAGCAGAACCGGGTCCATAATGATCGGATCCAGGATGCCGCGGTGGAAGAGCATTCATGTCCAGGGGGTCACCGCATCGTGGTGGCGCCGGGCGATCCGGAGCGGTCCGGGGATGCCGGGGGTCTGACCCTGGAGGTATTCCTGTTGTCGGTGGACGAGACTGAGGAGGCCCTGCGCCTGGCTGCAGCGCGGCCGAACCAGGGCCTGATGAGCTATCCGGCGCTGGAGGAATTCAGGAGTCTGCTGGAGGGCTGCTTTGGGGAGGGCGATACTCTGGACGGGTTTCTTGAGAACGTGGAGCGCGAAGCGTAGCCGGAGTCGGGAGAACCCGGCTCTCCAGCCCTCTCGTAAGCGGCCTCTGGCCGCGATGCGGGCCGGGATCGCGACTGGAGATCTCCCAGGGGAGTGAGATCCTGGTTCAGGGGAATTCGCGCAGGAAGTCGTGCACCTTGTCGACCATCCTGCTGGAACCAACGTAGAACGGGACGCGCTGATGCAGATCGCTGGGCACGATGTCCATGGTCCGCGTTGTTCCATTGCTCGCCATGCCACCCGCCTGTTCGGCGACGTAGGCGATCGGGTTGCACTCGTAGATCAGTCGAAGCTTGCCCTTGGGCGCGCTCTGGGTTTCCGGATAGATGAAGATGCCGCCCATCAGCAGGTTGCGGTGAAAATCCGAGACCAGGGAGCCGATGTAGCGCGAGGTATAGGGCCGGTGGCTCTCCGGGTCGATCTCCTGACAGTACTTGATGTACCTCTTCACGCCCATCGGGAAGTGGACGTAATTCCCCTCGTTGATGCTGTAGATCCTGCCGTCGTCCGGGGTCCGGATGCGGGGATGCGAGAGGCAGAACTCGCCGATGCCGGGGTCCAGGGTGAAGCCATCGACACCATTGCCGGTGGTGTACACCATCATCGTCGAGGATCCGTAGATCACGTAGCCTGCGGCCACCTGCCGGTGGCCCGACTGCAGGAAGTCGGAGACGTGCGCCCGCTCGCCCGCGGGGCTGATCCGCCGATAGATCGAGAAGATGGTGCCCACCGACACGTTGACCTCGATGTTCGAGGAACCATCGAGGGGATCCATGCAGAACACGTAGTGGCCGTCGCGGGACAGGCCATCGTTGAAGGTGACGATCTCCTGGTTTTCCTCCGAGGCGATCGCGCACACCTCGCCTGATGCCTTGACCGCCGCCATGAAGTGATCGTTGGCAAAGACATCCAGCTTCTTCACCTCCTCGCCCTGGACATTGACTTCGCCGGCCTCGCCGAGGATGTCCACCAGCCCCGCCTTGTTGATCTTCTTGTTGACGATCTTCGCGGCGACCCCGATATGGTGCAGCAGTCGGGAGAGGTCGCCCTTGGCTTCCGGGTGTTCCTCCTGCCGGTTGATGATGAACTCGTTCAGGGTGACGATCTGGTAACCCGCGCTGGCCTTCATCCCCTCTCCCCTGCGCCTTCAGGAATACCGCCAGTATACACCCCTGTAGGAGTGACCTCCGGTCACGATGCCCCGGCGCAGAAACGCCCCGAATCGAGGCGGAAGCAGGCCGGAAAGCCGTTCTGGCCGGCCTGCAACAGCGAAGACCGACCCTGCACGACGGCATTGCCAAGCGATTCCCGTCAGGGCTTCAGTCGCTGTCCCGGCGGCGCTCGATCCGCTTGCGCACCAGCCCGCCGAGCAGGAGCAGGGCGGCCAGCACGAAGAGCGGCAGGACGGTCTGCGGTTGCAGGGCATCGCCGGTCTCGATCGCCTCGACCGCGCCGTGCACGGCGGTCGCATACACCCCCCACTTCACGGTGAGCCCGAGCAGTGCGGCAAGCAGGAAGGTGCCGCGCGGCAGTCCCAGAACCCCGCCAGCATAGTTGACGAAGGAGTGTGGAAAGCCGGGCAGCACGCGCAGCGCGGACTGGGTCAGGAGATCGCTTCGGTGGCTCAGAAATTCGACGAGGCGCTCGGCACTGGCGCCGGGGGACCAGCGCTTGCCGAGTCGATGGGAAACCGTGTGAGCTCCCAGCGCGCCGAGGACACTGCCGACCAGCAGCATCGCCACGGAAACCACCGGAGGATGGAACGGCGCGATCAGCCAAAGGCCTAGACTTCCCGGGAGCGCAAAGGCGAACAGCACGATCATCAGTACGACCACCGCGACCATGGCTGCCGGTCGGTCCGCGATCTGTTCGCCCTTCTCCAGCAGCACCGTGAGGTCGCGGGCATGCCAGGTCGCCAGGACCAGGCCTACTGCGACCAGGGTGAGCAGCAGCAGGACGCCCCAGTGCCGGTGTAGCCAGTTGGCAAGCCGCTTCATCGCGCTGGCCAGCTCATCGCGGGCAGGGGCCGGTCTGACGCATTGGAACTCCCATCGAAGAAAAGGCGACCAGGCACCCATCTTCGGGACAAACGGGGATTGCTGGCAAGCGTTTTCAGGACGGGGGCGCTTCTTCCCGAAGCAGGCGCAGGCTGTGTCGGGCGATCATCCGCTCCTCGTCGGTGGGGATGATCCACACGCCGACCCGGCTGCGTTCGCGCTGGGCCTGCTCCGCATGCGTGCGGTTGGCCCCGGGGTCGAGTTCGACGCCCAGCCAGTCGAGTTGCCGGCAGACGCGTTCGCGCACCGGGCTGGAATGCTCGCCGATACCCCCCGTGAAGACGAGGTGGTCCAGTCCGCCAAGCACGGCCACCAGGGCCCCGATCTCGCGGACGGTGCGGTGCACGAACACCGCGACGGCTTCCTCCGCGGCCGGTTCGTCGCTGTCCAGCAGGGTCCGCATGTCCCCGCTGATTCCGGACATGCCCAGCAGCCCCGACTGCTCGTAGAGCAGCGTGGTGACGTCCTCGGGGCTCATCCCCTTTTCCTGCAGCAGGTAGAGCACGGCGCCGGGATCGAGCGAGCCGCAGCGCGTGCTCATGGGCAGCCCGTCCAGGGCCGTGAAGCCCATGGTCGTGGCGACGCTGACGCCATCGCGCAGGGCGGCCAGGCTGGCGCCACTGCCCAGGTGCGCGACGATGACCCGTCCGGTCTCGGTCTTGCCCAGTCGTTCTGCCAATGCCCCGGCGATGTATTCGTAGGACAGACCGTGGAAGCCGTAACGCATCACACCCTGTTCCGCGATGTGGCGTGGCAGGGCGAGACGGCGTTCCAAAGCGGACTGTGTATGGTGGAAAGCCGTGTCGAAACAGGCTGCCTGGAAAAGGTTCGGCCGTGACTCGGCGAGGCTGCGGATGGGAGCGATGTTGTGCGGTTGATGCAGCGGCGCCAGCGGTACCAGCGCCTCCAGCCGGTCCAACACATCGTCCTTGACGCGAACCGCATCCTGAAATGTCTGCCCCCCGTGCACCACTCGATGGCCGGCGGCGTGCAGGGGCCGTCCGTCCCGTTCGCGATCGAGCCAATCCAACAGGAAGTCGAGTGCCTGATCCTGCCCGAAGCTGTCCGAGCCATTCGAGGGATCACGCTCCTCGACGGTATCCCCGTCTGCATCCTTGGCCTCGAACCGTGGCCTCGCGTCCAGTCCGGTGATCTGCCCCCGGAGCCGGCGCCGGGGTTCGGTCTCCCCTCGGGCATTGTTCGCTGCATAAACCGCGAACTTAAGGCTCGAGGATCCGCTGTTCAGGACGAGAAGGTCATCTGACATGGCGAAAACTCCAGGTAAGAGCCCGCACGGCTGGAGGCCGCTCCTAAGCTCCTAAGTGGGGTGGTGGGTCTGGTGTTCGGCGAGGAGGAGGGCGAGGGCGCAGGAGGCCATGCGGGTGATTGCGTCGTCGGCGCGGCTGGTGAGCATGATCGGGACGCGGGCGCCGACGACGACGCCGGCGCCGGTGGCGTCAGCGAGGTAGGTCAGCTGCTTCACCAGCATGTTTGCGGCTTCGACGTCCGGGGCGACCAGGACGTCGGCGCGGCCTGCGACCTCGGAGTCGATGCCCTTGGCGTGGGCGGCACTCTCCGAGATGGCATTGTCGAAGGCCAGCGGTCCATCGAGGATGCCGCCCTCGATCTGCCCGCGTTCCGCCATCTTGCACAGCGCCGCAGCCTCCACGGTGGAGGTGATTCGGGGATTGACCGTCTCCACTGCGGAGAGGATGGCGACCCGCGGTGACTCGATCTTGACCGCGTGGGCCAATTCGATCGCGTTGCGGATGATGTCCGCCTTGTCTTCGAGCGACGGGTAGATGTTGATCGCTGCGTCGGTGATGAACAGCGGTCTGGGATAGGTGGGCACATCGAAGGCCATCACGTGGCTCAGGCGCCGCTCGGTGCGCAGGCCCTTCTCCTTGTGCAGCGCGGCGCGCAGCAGTTCGTCGGTGTGCAGGCTACCCTTCATCAGCGCGCCGACCTGGCCCTCGCGCGCGAGGGCTACGGCACGTTCGGCAGCAGCATGGCTGTGCTTGGTCGCTACGAGTTCGAATTCGGAGAGGTCGATCTCGGCTTCCTCGGCGGCCTTGCGAATCCGTTCCTCGGGGCCGACGAAGACCGGGATGATGAGTCCCCGGCGCGCGGCCTGCAAAGCACCCTGCAGTGACTGCGCGTCCACCGGGTGCACCACGGCGGTGGGCAGGGGTTCCGGGCTCGATGCGGCCTCCAGGAGTTCGTGCAGGTGCCTGCGCTCGGCCATGCGCACGTGGGGCATCACGGTGCGGGGTCGGCGCACCTTCTTGGTGGGCGCGAGGACATCGGCATCGCCCTCGATCACCGTCTTGCCTTCCTGGTTCTTGCACAGGCAGTGGAAACGGATACGGTGCTTCTCGTCGTTCTTCTCGGTGGCCTCGACCGTGATCGTGAGCACGTCGCCGAGCACGATCGGTGCCTTGAAGCGAAGGGTCTGGCCCAGGTAGATCGTGCCTGGTCCCGGAAGCTCGGTACCCAGCAGGGTGGAGATCAGGGCGCCGCCCCACATGCCGTGGGCGATGATCTCCTGGAAGCGGCTGCTCTTCGCAAAGTCCTCGTCGACGTGGGCGGGATTGACGTCCCCCGACATCACCGCGAACAGCTTGATGTCGTCCATGGTGAGGCGCCGCTCGAGGCGGGCCGTGTCGCCAACCTCGATTTCGTCGTAGGTACGGTTCTCGATTTCCTTGTCGGAAGGTGACATCGGTTCAGCCTCGGATGTGCAGGCCACCATCGACGTAGGTGGTGACACCAGTGATCGAGTGAGCTGCGTCGCTGACGAGGAACGCGGCGGTTGCGCCAACGTCGTCGATGCTGACCAGCCTCCGGGTGGGGGACCGCGATTCCGCATCGGCCAGGAGATCGTCGAAGTCGCGGATGCCCGAGGCGGCCCGGGTTGCGACGGGTCCTGGGGAGAGCGCGTGCACCCGGATTCCGGCAGGGCCGAGTTCGGCGGCCATGTAGCGCACCGAGGATTCCAGGGCGGCCTTCACCGGACCCATGATGCCGTAGTTGTCGATGACCTTCTCGGCACCGTGATAGCTCATCGTGATCAGGCAGCCGCCCTTGCGCATCAGGGGCTCGGCGTGCTTCGCCATGCGCATGAAGGAGTGGCAGGAGATGTCCATCGCCAGCAGAAACCCGTCGCGGCTGGAGTCGACCACGCGACCGTGCAGATCGTCGCGGGGGGCGAAGGCGATCGAGTGGATCAGGAAATCCAGCTTGTCCCAGCGCTCGGTGGCGGCTGCGAACAGGGCCTCGGTCTGCGCGTCATCGCGCACGTCGCAGAGCAGGAGTGGGGCGTCGCCCAGTTGTTCGGCCAGGGGGCGGGCATGGGATTCGCCCTTGGGGTGACCGTAGCTGAGGATCAGGTCGGCACCGGCCCCATGCAGGGCACGGGCGCAGCCGAAGGCGATGCTGTCAGCGTTGGCGAGACCGGTGACGATGCCGGTCTTGCCTTCCAGCGGATGTTGTCGGCTCATGAGAACGCTCCGGGGTGGTTTTTCCGGTCGATCCGGCACTCTCGAACGGGTGCCGATCAATGATGCGTTGCGTCATAAGTGTAGCAAAAGGAGAGGCGGACTGCGCGTTGACCGCCGGACTTGAGGCTCAACGGCCGGTGGCACCCGCCAGTGCGCCGCGGTCGAAGCGCCCTTCGTAGAGGCGCAGGAGGGCCGGGATGACCAGCAGCACCAGCATCGTCGCGACGCCGAGGCCGAACACGATGGAGATGGCCATGGGGATCAGGAACTGGGCCTGCAGCGAGCGCTCGAACAGCAATGGCGTGAGGCCGGCGATGGTGGTCGCCGAGGTCAGGATCACCGCGCGCAGGCGCTGGCACGAGGCCTCGATGATGGCATCGCGCAGGGCCAGGCCCTCGTCGCGCAGACCCTGGTAGAAGCTGACCAGTATGATCGAGTTGTTGACCACGATGCCCGTCAGGCCGAACAGGCCGAACATCGAAAGGATGGTGAGTTCCACGCCCAGCAGCCAGTGACCGAGAAAGGCGCCGAGAATCCCGAAGGGGATGATGGCCATCACGATCAGCGGCCAGCCCCAGGAGGCGAAGACCCAGGCCAGGGTCAGGTACATCAGGCTGAGCGCCAGGACCAGGCCGACACGCATGTCGGCGAAGGTCTCTGCCTGGTCGGCGGCGCGCCCCTCGAAGGAGTATTCGACACCGTGGCGCTGCGCAAGCTCGTCCAGCGGCCCGTCCTCGAGGGCCGCCCGGATCCGCGCGGCATTGTTCACGCTGCGGTCCACCTCCGACGAGACGTGAATGGCGAGTCGCGTGTCGGCGTGGCGCAGGGTCTCGAAGCCCTGGCGGGACTGGATTTCCACCACGCTGTCCAGAGGCGCCAGGGCGCCGGAGGGCAGGCGGATGGAAAGCCGGTCCAGGGTCTCCGTGTGGTGCCGTTCCCAGTCGGGCAGGCGCACGCGGACCTCGACCTCCTCCAGGCCGTCCTGGAAGATCTGGGCCATGCGTCCGTCGAAGGCATCGCGCAATTGTGTGCCAACGCTCTCGGTGGTGAGGCCGAGGGCCAGGCCCTCCGGCCTGAGCGAGTAGATGAGCTGCTCGCGTCCGAACGGGGTGTCGTCGTTGATCGCATAGGTGCCGGCAAAGTCGCCGAAGATTTCCGCAAGGTCGAGTGCGGCGGCCTTCAGTCGGTCGGGGTCGTCGCCGGTCAGGCGGATGTCAAGGTCGCGACCCGGCGGACCGCCCGCGCGCTCGCTGATGTTGAAGTTCTCGATTCCGGGCGTCAGGCGCACCCGGTCCTCCCAGGCCCGGATGATCTCGCGGTTCGTCACGGTCCGCGCTTCGGGGGAAACGAGTTCCACCTGGATGTTGCCGAACTGTTCGCCGCGCGGTGCATTGCCGTCGCCCGGATCGATCCCGAGTCCGCGCCGCACGACCGCGGCTTGTACCAAATCCCCGCCCAGCGCCCGTTCCGCCTCGTACAGGGCCTCCTCGGTCGCTGCCAGGAAGGCTTCGACCCGTTCCGGCGGCGTACCGGCGACGAAGTTGACCCCGGCGTTGAGCACGGTGCCCTCGGGCGCCGGAAAGAAGGTGAAGCCGATCCGGCCGCTGGCGGCAAGCCCGATGGCCAGGATCAGAGCCCCGATAGCCAGGGCGAGCGTGATCCCGGCATGGTCCACGGATCGGGCGACGAGGCGCTTGAAGGCGCCGTAGCGAAGGCGTTCGAACCCGTTGTCGAAGCGGGCGCGGAGGCTGCCTTCCGGCGGCTGCTCCAGGCGTGACAGCACGCCCTTGAGATGCGCGGGCAGGATCAGGAAGGCGATGATCAGGGTCGCGAGGATCACGCAGATCACCACCAGCGGGATGTCGAACAGGATGTTCCCGATGACGCCGCCGATCAGCATCAGCGGCAGGAAGGCGGCGACCGTGGTCAGCGACGCGGAGATCACGGGCGCGAGCATCCGCCGCGCGCCGTTGCCCGCAGCCTCGGCCGGCCCCTCGCCCTTCTGGTGCAGCGTGTAGGCGTGCTCGGAAACCACGATGGCGTTGTCGACGATGATCCCCAGCGACATGATGAAGCCGAACAGCGAGATCATGTTGATCGTCCCGCCAACCAGCCAGAGCACGATCAGAGCGGCGGTGAAGGCAATGGGGATCCCCAGCGCCACGCGCACCGCGACGTGCCGGTTGAGGAACAGAAACAGGATGCCGAGGACCAGTAGCAGACCGCCGGCACCGTTCTTCAGAAGCAGTGTGATCCGCTCGAACAGCAGCTCCCAGAAAGCGTCGATCATCTCCAGGGACACGCCCGGGGGCAGGATCGGGCGCACGTCCTGCAGCCATTCCTCCAGGATCCGAGCCGCTTCCAGCGAATCGCCGGTCTCAGTCCGCAGCAGCTGCATCTCCAGCGCCGGCATGCCGCCGACACTGACGCTGACTTCGCCATCGCGCGGCCTGCGTTCGATGTCCGCGATCTGGCCAAGCAGCAGAAGCCCGAGTTCGGGATCGGCGCGCAAAGGCAGTTCCTCGAAGGCGGTAATGTCGCGGCGCTGATCCAGGCTGCGCAGCTGCCGAGCGGTATCGGCCCTTCCGGCGCTGCCCGCCGGGATGTCGCGGCTGAGCCCCTCGATGCGCTGTGCGATGTCGCCAAGGGTCAGATCGGTGGCGTACAGGCTCAGCGTTGGCACCTGGATCGCCATCTCGTCCTCGGGCAGGCCGGTGAACTCCACCCGGGCGATGCCACGGTCCAGGAGTTCACGCTCGAACTGGCGGCCAAGGATGCGCAGATCGTGGATGTTGTCCAGGCCACTGACGAGCAGCCGCGCCACGGGTTCGTAACGTACGATGCGGGTGACCACCGGCGTTTCCGCCGCCTCGGGCAGGTTGCGCTGCTGGTCGACCCGATCCTTCACCTGTTCGAGGGCCAGGGTCATGTCGGTGCCCGCCTCGAATTCCAGGGTGATCGAAGCCACGCCCAGGGCCGAGGTCGAGGTCATGTTGCGGATGCCGTCGACGGTACGCAGGTCCTGTTCCAGCGGGTCGGTGATGCCGCGCTCGACGTCCTCCGCGCTGGCCCCGGTCCAGACCACCCGCACCTGGACGAAATCCAGCTCGAAGGTGGGAAAGAACTGGGTATTCAGCTTCGTTAGGGCAAACGCGCCCCCGAGGACCATCAATGCCACCAGCAGATTGGCGGCCAGGCGGTGATACAGGAAGAGTCCGATCAGACCGCGCCGGGGGTCCCGTGGCGGGGCGGCCGGGCTGGAATCGATCGTCGATTCGTTGGCTGTCATGCGACGCTCACGGGGTCCCGGCCGGCGTGTTCATCTCCACTTCCACCCGGAGACCATCGACGGCGTTGGGCAGACGGGTTGCCACGAGCACGTCCCCCGATGCGAGATCCGGGTGGCGGATCAGCGCGCGCGTGCGCCCCTCTGCGTCGGTGATCTCGCCCAGCCGTTCCACCTGCAGTCCCTGCAGCCGCGCATCGACGATGCGAAAGACGCGGTCCCGCCCGTACAGGGCCTCGAACGGCACGGCAATGCTGTCGGGTTCCTCGGGCAGAATGAGCTGGAGATTCACGAATCGGTTCAGCGGCAGGTCGCGGGCACCCTCGGTGACGCGGAACAGCGCGCTGATGCCGGCCTCGCCGTCACGCGTCTCGCCCGCGAGCCGGGCCAGTTCGGCCCGGATCGGCTGGCCAGCCACGGATGCCTCCGCCGGAAGTGGCTGCTGTTCGGCCAAGAGCCGGGTGATGCGTGGCAGCACCACTTCCGGGAGGCTGGCACGGATCTCCAGGTCATCCAGCGAATAGACACGGACCAATGGATCCCCAACGCGCACCCGTTCGCCCGGGCTGACGTGGACCTCGGCGATGCGGACGCTGGCATACGCCCGGATCTCGGCGCGATCCACGTCCAGCCTCGACCGCTCGACCGTGGCGCGGATACGCGCCTCGCGTGCCTGGGCCTGAGCCAGACGACTGGGGGCGTCGGCCACGGCCTGCTCGCGTGCGTCCACCGTGAGTCTGGCCTGTTCCAGGCTGCGTTGGGCGTCATCGACCGAGGCGTCAGACCCAAGGTCGCGGGCGCGGAGATCGCGGGCGCGGTCCAGACCGCGCTGGGCGATCTGGAGCAACGCCCGTTCCCGGGCGAGGGTGCGGACGTCCGCCTCCGCGCGCAGCCGCTCGCTCTCGATCGCGGCCGTCGCCTCGTTCAACTCGGCCTCGCGCTGGGCGAGATTCAGCCGGGTCTCCGACGGGTCGATCTGTACAAGCAAGGCGCCGACAGCGGCGGTCTGCCCCGCCCGGACCGGTACCCCATCGATCTCGCCCTCGATCGCGGCGCGCAGGATGGCGGTCTGCGGTGAAGAAGTACGCCCGAAGAGCTGCAGGGTCGGCCGGTTCACCCCAGGATCCACCTCGATGCCACGGACCTGCCAGGCACGCTCAGTCGCCTCGGGAGGGGGTGCGGAGGGTCCCGTTGCACGCAGTATCATAAAGCCGACGACGGCCGCTGCGAGGATCAGCAGCGGCGCGAGCTTGCGGGCGAAACGGCTTGGGGACATTGGGGTCTCGGGAGTGCGGGGCTTGGCGCCACTCTAGGACGTCGAAAGGCGGCTGAGGTTCACCGTTTGGCGACGGGGATCTGGTGCGGCGCGACAATTGTAGCTGATTCGCAAGCCGGGTCGAATGGCCGGACGGGATCCGCAGCGGGGTTTCGGTTGCTTGCTCCCGACCTCCGCCGGCAAGTGGAATCGGGTTTGACACGTCGGTCCGGATCGCTGCTAAGCTCGTCCGGCAAGCGGCGGATTGGCCGCAGACACGGAGGAAGGACTGTCATGCAAGAGCAGAGACTGTACAAGCGGTTTGCGATCCTGGCGATCGGGCTCATCGCCCTGGCGCTTTCCAGCGCGGCCCTCGCGCAGATGGGGCAGCAGCGCGGAGCGCAACAGCCCGGCGCCCTGGAGCAGGAATTCCTGCAGTTGCAGGAGCGCCTGCAGCAGGCGCAGCAAAGGGCGATGGAGAACAACCCGGCGCTGCAGGAGCAGGCGGACGCCATGGAAGACCTGGTGACCGACAAGATGCGGGAGGCCGGTTATGATCCGGGCGCCATCATGGAGACGCTGCTGGCGGCCCAGGGTCAGGTGCAGGACGAAAGCCTGTCGGATGCGCAGCGCCGCGAGATCCTGGAGTCACAGGAAGTGCGCGAGGCGCAGCAGCAACTCCAGGAGGCACAGCAGGCCGTGATGCAGGACCCTGAGGTGGTTGAGGCTCAACGTTCCTTCGAGGAGGACATGATGGAAGCGATGCGCAGCGAAGAGCCGGAAACCGATCGCATCATCGAACGCCTCCAGGAAATCCAGCTCGAAGCGCAGCGGGGCATGC
>NZ_REBW01000010.1 GCF_007692535.1 Thioalkalivibrio sp.
GACGCCGAACAGCAGGATGCGGCCCCATTCCTCCAGGCCGATGCCCGTGGTGCCGAACAGGAACTGCACCGGCGGGGCGTAGGTGAACAGCGCCTGCAGCACCACCAGGACGCCGATCGCGATCAGCACCGCGCGGCTGCCGAAGAAGCCCTCCCAGTTCAGCGCCGACTGCACGATGTAGCGGCTGTTGATCAGGTAGAAGACCTGTCCCACCACCAGGGTGTTGATCGCCACCGTGCGCGCGAGGTCGAGGTCGTCCGTGTGCTGCAGCATCCACGTGAAATGCCCGAAGGTGCCGGCCAGCAGCAGCAGCGACACGAAACCGATGCGCCACAGCAGGAACGGCGACAGGATCGGCGTGTTCGGCGGGCGCGGCGCGCGGCGCATCACGCCCGGCTCGGTGGGCTCGAAGGCCAGTGCCAGCGCCAGTGTCACCGCGGTGACCATGTTCACCCACAGCACCTGCACCGGGGTCAGCGGCAGGGTCAGCCCGAGCAGGATCGCGGCGACGATGGTGAAGGCCTGGCCCCCGTTGGTGGGCAGCAGGAACAGGATCGCCTTCCTCAGGTTGTCGTAGACCGTGCGGCCTTCCTCCACCGCGGCGGCGATGGAGGCGAAGTTGTCGTCCGCGAGCACCATCTCCGAGGCCTCCCGCGAGGCCTCCGTGCCCTTGATGCCCATCGCCACGCCGACGTCGGCGCGCTTCAGCGCGGGTGCATCGTTCACGCCGTCGCCGGTCATCGCGACCACGTGCCGGTCGGCCTGGATCGCCTTCACCAGCCGCAGCTTGTGTTCCGGCGTGGCGCGCGCGAACACGTCCACATCGTGTGCCCGGCGCTTCAACTCGTCGTCGGAGAGTTCCTCGAGCTCCTGTCCGACCACCACGCCGCTTTCCGTCTCGATGCCGAGCTCTTCGGCGATCGCGCGCGCGGTCACGCCGTGGTCGCCGGTGATCATCTTCACGCGGATGCCCGCCTTCTGGCAGTCGGCAACGGCCCGGATGGCCTCGTCCCGGGGCGGGTCGATGATCCCGCACACCGCCAGCAGGGTGAGCCCGCCGTCCTCGATGTCGGGGAATTCCAGCTCGGACTTGTCCGCGCCGGCGTCCTTCGCGGCCACCGCGAGCAGGCGCTGGCCGCGCGCCGCGATGCGTTCCATCCAGTCTTCCCAGCGGTCACGTTCCAGCGGCCGGTCGCCGTCGGGGGTGCGTTCCTTGTCGCAGACCGCCAGCACCCGCTCCGGCGCCCCCTTCAGGTAGATCACGCCCGAGTCGGCCTTGTCCTCGTGGTGCAGGGTGGCCATGAACTTGTAGCTCGACTCGAACGGGATCACGTCGATCCGCGACAGGCGCCGGTTCAGTTCCTTGTGGTCCAGGCCGCCTTTGATGGCGGCTGTGACGAGCGCCCCCTCGGTCGGATCGCCCTCCATCACCCAGCGCTCGTCGGAGCGATAGACCTCGGCGTCGTTGCACAGCAGGATCGCGCGCAACGCCTCGGCCAGCACTGCGTGGTCGTCCACCTCGATCTCTTCCTCGTCGGTCGAAAAGTGGCCCTTGGGTTCGTAGCCGACCCCACTCACCTCGAACTCGCGCTCGGCGGTGACGATGCTCTTCACCGTCATCTCGTTGCGGGTCAGGGTGCCGGTCTTGTCGGAACAGATGGTCGTGACCGAGCCCAACGTTTCCACCGCGGGCAGTCGACGGATGATCGCGTTGCGGCTGGCCATGCGCTGCACGCCGATCGCCAGCGTGATGGTCATGATCGCCGGCAGGCCCTCGGGGATCGCCGCGACCGCGAGGCTGACCGCGGCGAGGAAGGTCTCGACCAGCGCGTAGTCGCGCACCCAGTACCCGAATGCGAAGGTGAATCCCGCCAGTATCACGATCGCCACCGAGAGCCAGCGGCCGAACTGGGCGATCTGGGCCAGCAGCGGCGTGGTCAGCGACTCGACCTCGCCCATCATCGTGGAGATGCGGCCGATCTCGGTATCGGCGCCGGTGCCGACCACCACGCCGCGGCCCTGGCCGTAGGCGATCAGGGTGCCGGAGAAGGCCATCGAGGCACGGTCACCGAGCCCCGCGTCTTTTTCCGCCGGCTCGGTCTGCTTGTCCACCGCGACCGATTCGCCGGTGAGCACCGCCTCGTCGATGCGCAGGTTGTGCGCCTTGAACAGGCGCAGGTCGGCCGGAACCTTGTCGCCGGCCTGCAGGATCACCACGTCTCCGGGCACCAGGTCCTCGGCCGGGATCGTGCGCCGCTGGCCGTCCCGCACCACCAGTGCCTTCGGCGAGAGCATCTGGCGGATCGCGTCCAGGGCCTTCTCGGCCTTGCCCTCCTGGATGTAGCCGATCACGGCGTTGATCAGCACCACGCCGAAGATCACCCAGGCGTCGATCCAGTGCCCGAGCAGTGCGGTACCGATGCCGGCGACGATCAGGATGTAGATCAGCACGTTGTGGAACTGCAGCAGGAAGCGCTTCAATGGCCCCGTGCGTTCCGGGTCCGGCAGGCGATTGGGGCCGTGCCGCTCCAGGCGTTCCTGCGCTGCGTCGCGGTCCAGTCCGCCCGTGTCGCTCTCCAGGCGTTCGAGTGCCGCGTCGACATCGAGCGCGTGCCAGCGGGGGGTATCCTTGGAATCGTTCACGTACGCATTCCTCCGGCTTGCCGCGGTGGCTTCGATCATACGCAGGCCCCGTGTGCTTGTGCAGTGCGGCGTCTACCCAGCGTCGGTGCGCCGCAAAGCCGGCTTCGAGTACAGTGGCAACCGGGCGTGAAGGCCGGGACCGGCGCCGCGCCTCCATCCCAACCCTCCCCGCAAGCGGGGCAGGGGAGACATCCGTTCGGGGTGGCGCGTGTCGCCATGATCGCAAGCACGGACACGGAGCGCGATGACCTCATCCTGGCGCCAGAAGATGCGTGACTGGACCGCCCGTGCGATGCGCTGGCTCGGGATGCAGCGGTCCGGCGTCGGGCTGCCGTTGCGCATCCTGACCTACGCGGGGATCTGGTGGATCAT
>NZ_REBW01000276.1 GCF_007692535.1 Thioalkalivibrio sp.
GGGATGACCCAGGAGCGCATGGTCCGCATCGAGCAGGACATCCTCGGCAAGAACAACGCGTACGCGAACAGCAACCGCGAACACTTCCAGCGGCACGGCATCCTCGCGCTGAACCTCGTCTCCAGCCCCGGTTCCGGCAAGACCAGCCTGCTCACCGCGACGATCGAACAACTGCAGGGACGCTACCCGGTCAGCGTGATCGAGGGCGACCAGCAGACCAGCAACGATGCCGAGCGTATCCGTGCCACCGGTGCGCCGGCGGTGCAGGTGAACACCGGCAAGGGCTGCCACCTCGACGCGCACATGGTCGGACACGCGGTCCAGCACCTGAAGCTGGAAGGGAGTGGGCTGCTGCTGATCGAAAACGTCGGAAACCTCGTCTGTCCTTCGGCTTTCGATCTCGGCGAGGCGCACAAGGTGGTCATCCTCTCGGTCACCGAGGGCGAGGACAAGCCGTTGAAATACCCGGACATGTTCCACGCATCGGACCTGATGATCCTGAACAAGATCGACCTGTTGCCCTATGTCGATTTCGATGTCGAGCGGTGCATCGGGTACGCGCGGCGGATCAATCCCAAGCTCGAGGTCCTGCAGGTCTCGGCCCGGACCGGCGAGGGCATGGAGTCCTGGCTGAACTGGTTGCAGGCGGCGATGGGTCCGAAGTCGGCGCCCGTGGACGACGTCGAGGCGCTGCGGCGTCGCGTGGCCGAACTCGAGGCCGAGTTGCAGGAGGCCCGGCAAGGGCGCTGAATCGGGAGCCGGCGTGCGACCTCTTCCGCCCTGCACACCATCTTATGGAGTGCGGGAGCTTGCCCCCGCTTTCATCATCCGGAGTTTCGCGCGTCCAAAGGTATGAGAGTCAACGTGAAAGTCACGGCGACGGCTTTAGCATGGTCGACCCTGCCTAGGCGACTGACCGACTGGTGGGGCCTCTTCCGCAGTCTACTGCCGCTTATGGAGTGCGGGAGCTTGCTCCCGCTGTGCGGTGCCGGGATCAACCCAGCTCTCCCGAGCGGCGGCAAGCCGCCGCACTCCATAGGCGCGTGTGCTCTCATCCTTCGGGGGGGCGCGCGCCGAGGCCATGACAGTTAGGGCCGAAACGATCCGCCGCCACGTCCGTGTTCGCGGTCAGGTGCAGGGCGTCGGCTTCCGTCCCTACGTTTACGGCCTCGCCGTCGAACTCGGCCTCACCGGGTGGGTTCTCAACGATGCCGCCGGCGTTGATCTCGAGATCCAGGGCGGCCCGCAGGTCGTCGCGGATTTCCTGCGGCGCCTTCCCGCCGAGGCACCGCCGCTGGCCCGCGTGGATGCCGTCGAGACCACCGAACTGGCTCCAGACCCAACAGACACCGACTCCGCCTTCCGGATCGCCCCCAGCCGCGCGGGTGCCGTGCGCACCGGCATCACCCCCGACGCCGCCGTCTGCCCGGCCTGCCTCGAGGAACTTTTTGACACAAAAGACCGGCGGTACCGCTACCCCTTCATCAACTGCACCCACTGCGGCCCGCGCTACACGCTGACCCGCGCGCTTCCCTACGACCGGCCGAACACGAGCATGGCGGCGTTCACCCAGTGCGCGCCCTGCCAGCACGAATACGACGACCCGGCGGACCGGCGCTTCCACGCCCAGCCGAACGCCTGCCCGGACTGCGGTCCGAGCCTCACACTGCTGAACCCGGACGGTACCAGGATCAGCACGGCGGATCCGATCGCCGAGACCGTGCGGCGTATCCGGGCCGGCGAGATCCTGGCGGTGAAGGGCCTGGGTGGCTTCCATCTGTTCTGTGACGCGCGCAATGCCGACAGTGTCGCCCGGCTGCGCGCGCGCAAGCACCGCGAGGAGAAGCCGCTGGCCGTCATGGCCGCGAACCTGAATGTGCTCGAAGGCCTGGTGGACATCGGCGAAACCGAGGATCGACTTTTGCGCTCGCACGACCGGCCGATCGTGCTGCTGCGCAAGTCCCCCGGCTGCGACGAAGCCCTTCCCGGCGTTGCGCCCGGACTCGCCTGGCTGGGTGCGATGTTTGCCTACACGCCGCTGCACTACCTGCTGTTCCACGACGCTGCAGGCCGCCCCCCGGGCATTGCCTGGCTGGAAGCCGAGGACGCCGACCCCTGGCTGCTGGTCTGTACCTCGGCCAACCCCGGCGGCGAGCCGCTGGTCACCGATAACGCCGAAGCCGTGCGACGCCTCGCCGGAATCGCCGACGCGCTGCTGGTGCATGACCGCGACATCCTCGTGCGCTGCGACGACTCGGTGATCCGGGTCGGCGCCGGCGGCGCCTCCTTCCTGCGCCGCGCGCGCGGCTACACCCCGAACGCGATTCGCCTGCCGCGCAGTGGACCCTCGGTGCTCGCGCTCGGCGCCTGGCTGAAGAACACGCTCTGCGTGACCCGCGACGACCAGGCTTTCCTGTCGCAGCACGTCGGCGACCTCGACAACGCCGCGACCTGCCGCTCGCTGGACGAGACCGCCCGGCACCTGCTCGACATCCTCGAAATCCGGCCCGAACGCATCGCCTGCGACCAGCATCCGGACTTCTACAGCAGCCAGCTCGCCGCCGCGATGGCGCAAGAACTCGATGTCCCGTTGATCCGCGTGCAGCACCACCATGCCCACCTCGCGGCGGTGCAGGCCGAGCACGGACTCGATGAACCGGTACTCGGCATCGCGATGGACGGTGTCGGCCTTGGAACCGACGGCACGCCCTGGGGCGGCGAGCTGCTACGACTCGAAGGCGCCGGATTCGAACGCCTCGGCCACATCGCCCCGCTTGCACTTCCCGGTGGCGATCGCGCCGCGCGCGAACCGTGGCGCATGGCCGCGGCCGCGCTGCACGCGCTGGGCCGGGGAGGGGAGATCGCCATACGCTTTCCCGACCAGCCGCTGGCGTCCCAGCTCGCCGAACTGCTGGAACGCGGCATCAACTGCCCGTTGACCACCAGCCTCGGCCGCCACTTCGACGCCGCCGCCGGCCTGCTCGGCATCAAGCCCGTGCAGCGCTTCGA
>NZ_REBW01000173.1 GCF_007692535.1 Thioalkalivibrio sp.
ACTCGGCCACCTCGAAGGCGCGCTCAACCTGCCGCTCGATCAACTCGCAGACCGTCTCCACGAACTGCCCACAGATCGCCCGCTGGTGCTGGTGTGCCACACCGATCGCCGCTCCCGCGCCGCCGCGAAGCTGCTCCATGCTCGCGGCTTCCGCGATCTGCGAATCGTGCGCCGGGGGATGACGGCTTGGCGGGACGCAGAAAGGTCTTGTCCCGATGCAGGCTGAGCGGTCTCTCCGCGGCCCAGGTGGGATTGCCACCCACTGAAGTATGCGGCCTCGTCAAGCCGATGCGGTCCCGATCGTCCTGAAGTGCTGGCACCGTTTCACCCATACAGGAGGCCGTAATGGCACGCATTCCATCCCCGCCCATCAGGCAATACCCTTGGTTTGTTCGGTGGGTATTGCGTCGGCAAGAACGCAAATACGGGAGCATCCTGGCGCCTTCCCTTCTTTGGGGCCGACTCCCCGGCACTTTCGTCGGCATGTTGGGTCTTCTCGGCATATTCAACCGGCGAAGCTATCCCGTTGGGCCCGGGCTCCGAAGCCTTGTCTCCATCCGCATTGCCCAATGCAATGGCTGTTCGTTCTGCGTCGACCTCAACGCCTACCACTACCTTGAAGCCACCGGCGCCACGGACAAGGCGGCGAATGTCTCAGACTGGTTGATAAGCCCGCTCTACGATCCTCCCGAACGTGCGGCGCTCGCCTATGCCGAAAAGGTCACTGAGCGATGCTCGGAGGTCTCGGAGGCTGACATCGATGGGCTTCGAGAACACTTCAACGACGACCAGATCACTGCGCTGACCGCATGGATTGCATTCCAGAACATGAGCGCCAAGTTCAACGCTGCCCTTGGCGCCGAGGAGCACGGATTCTGTGCACTGCCTGCTCGCCGGGAAGATTGATGCGAGGTCGAACCGGCCAAGCGACTCCCGCGCCACAGCAACCGGTTCAGCCGTTGCGGGCCATCCAAGCGCTGCCGGGCCTCCCTTTCGATCCCGGTTCTTTCAGTCGGCCGGGTTCAGGCGCGGATGGGTCTCCTCGCCCCACCACCAGACCAGGGCACCGGAGGCAAACATCGCGATCACCACGAACCAGAAACCCCAGGTGACTGAGCCGCCGAGATGGGCCACGATGCCCAGCCCCAGGGCGCCCACACCGTAGCCAAGGTCCCGCCAGAAGCGGTAGGTACCGATCGCCGAACCGCGCCAGTTGGGATGGGCGATGTCCGCGACCGCCGCACTCAGGTTGGGATACAGCAAAGCCATGCCGAAACCGGTCACCGCGGCGGCAAACGACCACCACAGTACGCCCTCGCCCAGCAGGGTCAGGGCAACCCCGCCGCCGCAGATCCACATGCCCCAGACGATCGGCGGCAGACGCCCAACGTGATCCGACAGCCGGCCGGTCACGAACTGCGAACCGCCCCAGACGAAGCCGTAGATCCCCACGACCCAGCCGATCGCCGCAAGGCTGAGCCCCTGCTGATACAGGAACACCGGATAGAACACCCACACCAAAGCGTCCACAAACTTCTCAACCAGCCCAGCCTGACTGAACGCGGCCATGCGCCGGTCGCGCCAGGACATCAGGGTGAACACCTCCCAGGTGGTCGGCGAGTCATGGATATTCTTCGGATAGCGCGGGACCGGCCCGGTGGATCGGCCAGCGGCATGCCGTGCACCCTCGGCCTTCGCCCAGTCCAGGGTCTCGCGCACCCATAGCGCGGCCATCCCGATCGCCAGCGCGATCACCGCCAGGCCGAAGATCAGCAGCCCCATGCGCGGCCCGAACGCAGCCGCCATGTAGCCGGTCACGATGCCCGCGACGGCCACACCGACGTAGCCGGAAAACTCGTTCATGCCCATGGTGAAACCGCGCTCGTCGGCGCGGGTGATGTCCATCTTGGCGGTCTGGGTCATCGACCAGGCGAGGCCCTGGTTCACGCCCAGCAGGACGGTCGCGGCGACGATCCAGCTCCACGATGGCGCGTAGAGGATCATGAACGGGATCGGGATCGCCGCCACCCAACCAAGCATCAATACCGTCTTGCGCCCGAGCCGTTCGGACAGGCGTCCGGCGACAAAATTCAGCGCCCCCTTGACCACGCCGAAGGCGACGACGAATGCGGTCAGCAGCAGGAACGAGCCCTCGGCCACGCCGAACTCGGTCTCCGCCAGTGCCGGCACGACCGTGCGCATCATTCCGATGGTCAGGCCGACGAAGAACACCTGGACCAGTTGCTGGCCGAACTGGCCGAGGTTCTCGCGAATCCCGTGCGTCAGGTGATCATAGGCCTCGGCTGCCTTGTGCTTGTCCATGCCGGCCTCCTCTGCTTCAGGCGGTGATTTTAGGGCCCAGCATTGCATCCGTGACCGCGGGGCGCGAGGGCAAGTTCTCCGCCACCGGGATTGAACAAGGACGGGAACGTCCGACGAACAGCGTTCCAGCCGGCGCCCGGCATTCGGATCACATAGAGGGTCCGCAGGTTTCGTCTTTCGCCTTCAGGTGATCCAGGAACGTCTGTATCACGACCGGACCCTCGTTACAGCCGGAAATTCGCGGCACTTGACGCAGGCCGGGATGCCGAGAACCCGGTTCTGAAGGTCGGGTGAACAACCAACTCCAGCCACTCATCCATCCCTGCTGACTGGCCGCTCAGGGTCGACTACTGTCTCTTCGGCGATCGGGGTCGGCCCAAGCCAACCTGTTGATCATGAGAAATGAGGCCTTGGGTTTTCGGATTCTCCCGCCTTGAACGGCCGTTTTTGCGGCCAAAAACAGGCTTCCAAGGGCACAAATAGGCCGATAAAACAGCTTGTAGTTGTTATGAATCAGAGGGTTGTGTTGGTCCGACCCCGCTGCAGCGAGAGTCAACGATCGCCTCCCGGTACCGGTCCAGCAACATCACACCAGGCATTGGCCAGCCGCGGCGGGTTTGTCAGGTTTTGCTACCGTCGGCCGACTGCGCCCAGGGGAGACGGCCCTCGATTTCCAGGTGCAGG
>NZ_REBW01000009.1 GCF_007692535.1 Thioalkalivibrio sp.
CTGCGCATGGCCTCCACCGGCGCGATCCGCAAGTTCCTCGCGGAGAACCCGAAGGAGTTCGACCCGCGCAAGTTCCTGATCGCCTCCACCAAGGCGATGAAGAGCATCTGCCAGGCCCGCTACGAGGCCTTCGGTTGCGCCGGCATGGCTTCCAAGATCAAGCCGGTGAACCTCGATACCATGGTCGCCCGTTACAAGGCCGGCGAACTGGACCCGAAGATCAACTGAGCCAGTCTGCAGGAGAATGGACCGCTCGCGGGCCCCGGCCTGCGAGCGGCCCGTCACCGGGAGTGTCACGGGGAGCGTATGCTCCCCTTTTTGTGAGAATGGCGCACAGGACCCAATCGGGGATCGTCGGGTTACACTGGCGTTCAGGCTTTCCGGCGCATGCTGCCGGGGTCAACCCCTGTTCTTAGGAGTATCCAGATGAAGAGATTTGCCACGCTGTTGCTGCTGGTCTTTTGGGCCTTTTCCGGGGCCGTGCAGGGACAGTTACTGACCCGCGACGTGGATCCCCAGCAGTTGATCGACGACGCGCGCAAGACCGTGAACGAGATGGCCAGGCACCCGGACTACGAGGTCCTGCTCGACGACCTCCGGACCGCCAAGGGCGTGCTGATCTTCCCGCGCGTGATCCGTGGCGGTTTCTTTGTCGGCGGCTCGGGCGGGCTCGGCGTATTCATGGCCTGGGACGAGGCCCGCGGCGATTACAGCCCGGTCGCCTTCTACTCGCTGGGCTCGGTGAGTCTGGGCGTGCAGTTCGGCGGCGAGGTCGCCGAGGTGGTGATCGTCGCACGCACGCAGAACGCGGTGGATTCGCTGTTTGCCACGGCTTTCCGGCTCGGCGGCGACGCCTCGGTGGCGGCGGGTCCCGTCGGCGCCGGTCGCAGTGCCACGGTGGCGGCCGATTTCCTGTCCTACGCGCGTTCCCAGGGCGCCTACGTCGGAATGAGCCTGGAGGGTTCGAGACTGCGCATCCGGGATGACTTCAACGAAGCCTACTACGGCGAGAAACTGCGCCCTGTGCACATCATCGAGGGGCGTCGCGTCGACAACCCGGGCACGCACGCGCTGCGCGCGGACCTGGCCGGTTTCCGCCAGGCACCTGCGGCACCGGCGCGGCCGGAAGAGGCCGCCCCCGATGTCATGCCCCCTCAGGGGTTCGAGCCCGCCGAGCCGGGCTCGGGCGGACTGACCATCGAGGAACTCGACGCCGAGAACATCTGATCCACCTCGTCCTGGGGCGCTCCCTCGGGAATCGACCACACTGGACAACTGCTGCGCTGGGCCAGGGTCATCCGGTTGTCCATGGCCGGGTGGGCGTCGCCCCGCCGGCGGTTCAATACGATCCCCGCCAGCGTCAGCCCGCGCCGGTCCAGCGCCTCCAGCGCCAGCAGGCAACCGCTCAGCGTGCCGAGGCGGTCTTCCGCCACGAGCAACACGGGATCGCCCAGTGCCTGCGCGAGATCGGCGTTCAGGCCATCCTCGCACATCGGCGAATAGAAACCTCCCGCGCCTTCCGTGATGCGCCAGGCACCCTCGGGCCGGGCGCAGGCGGTGACCAGGTCGGCGAGGTGGAGCGGCCGTCCGGCGAGGCGGGCGGCCAGGTCAGGGGCCAGGGGCTCGGCGAGCCGATAGCGGTTCACCTCGCCGATCCGGGAGGCCGGCAAGCCGGCGGCGGCGGCAAGCAGCGCGGCGTCGGCGGGGAACAGGTGGCCATCCCGTTCCGGGCAGCCTGATTCCACCGGCTTGCGCGGTGCCACATCGACGCCGATGGCGCGCCAGTTGCGTGCGATCGCACAGGCGATGAAGGTCTTTCCGACGCCGGTGTCGGTGCCCGTCACGAACAGGCCGCCGCCGACTCGGGGGGAGCGCAACGGCTTCACGCGGGATCCGCGGTGAGCCGCCGCAGGGCCTCCCGGTAGCGCTCGGCGGTGCGCGCAACGATGTCCTCGGGGATCTCCGGGCCGGGGGCCTTCTTGTTCCAGTCCAGCCCTTCCAGATAGTCGCGGACGAACTGCTTGTCGAAGGACTCCGGACTGATCCCGGGCCGGTAGCGTTCCTCCGGCCAGAAGCGCGAGGAATCCGGCGTCAGCACCTCGTCGATCAGGTGCAGCCGTCCTTGTGCATCCTGGCCGAATTCGAACTTCGTGTCGGCGATCAGGATGCCCCGGCGCCGCGCGTGCTCCCGCGCCATCGCGTAGATCGCGAGCGCGCTGTCGCGCACCTCGCCGGCCGTCTTTTCACCGAGCAGGTCGACCACGTTGTCGAAGTCGATGTTGGCGTCGTGCTCGCCCGCGCCGGCCTTGGTGCTCGGCGTGAACAGGGGTTCCGGAAGCCGGCCCGCGAGTTCCAGGCCCTCCGGAAGGTCGATCCCGCAGACGGCGCCGGAGGCCTGGTAGTCCTTCCAGCCGGAGCCGATCAGGTACCCGCGCACGACTGCTTCCACCGGCAACGCCCGCAGACGCCGCACCACCAGGCTGCGGCCCTCGAGCGGTGCCCGGACCGCCGGATCGGGCACCACCCGGGCGAGGTCGATGTCGGTCAGCTGGTTGGGGATGCGGAGCATGGCCTCGACCTTGCGCATCCAGAACACCGTGATCGCGGTCAGGATGCGCCCCTTGTCGGGGATCGGTGTGGGCAGCACCACGTCGAAGGCCGACAGGCGGTCGGTGGTCACCATCAGCAGGTGCTCCTCGCCCACCGCATAGAGGTCGCGCACCTTGCCGCGGTGGATCAGTTGCAGCCCCGGGATGTCGCTCTCGAACATGGCGTCTTTCATCTGCGAATCTTAACGTGAAAATCACGATTACGCCTGCACCAGGATCCACGCCGCGACGGCGGACGACGGCCTGCGCCTCTTCCGCCCCGCTTATGGAGTGCGGGAGCTTGCTCCCGCTATTCGGCGTCAGGGATCACCCGGCTCCCGACAGCGGCGGCAAGCCGCCGCACTCCATAGTTCTGTAGGTCGGGTTAGCGTAGC